>JAHBUU010000008.1 GCA_019637895.1 Pseudobdellovibrionaceae bacterium
CGAGGCGACTTTTGCCAAAGCCCTGCCGACGGATATCGGGACCCCCCTGTACGAACAACTGAAGTTCAAACTGGATCGTCGCACGCTGAGTTCAGAAGCCTTGATCGAAAGAGGACGGCGCATGGTCGCCGATGGGGTCGCAACGCCAGATATTTTCCGAATCTTGATCGAACTCCTCGCCAAAACCGGCAAAGAGACTCTGGCCGAGAGCCTGATCGCCAGGGCCGTTGAGTCACATCCCGACCTCAATCTCGAACTTTATGAAATTCTTCAGACGAATTTGAAGCCGTCAGACGGCGCATGATGTGCAGATACCGCGTAAAAAAAGCGGCTGATTGTCTCCGAAAAAACGAAATCCCCCCAGAGCCGACATCAAGGTATCGATTTTCTGGTGATCCTTCACTTCCTGATGACGATGGCACTTGAGGCAGAAAAACAAAAGATGCGGATGGGCTTCGCACTCGTGAGAGCAGCACACGTAGCTATTCACGTCCACTTCGTGAACGAGGCCCGCCGCTTTCAACAGATTCAGATTTCGATAGACGGAAACCCGGTCCACGTTTTCGAAAACCGTACCCAAGGTCTGAATCAATTCACCTTGGCTCAAGGGACCCTTCTCGCTCATGAGCGCGCAGACGATCTCTCTCTTCAAAGGAGTCTTTCTCATGGAATGTTTGTCCATGAGGCGTTCCGCTTTTTCCACGAGCTTCATTCGTTCTTGATTCGTCATGGCTGCATCTCCTTGATCTCTTTGCAGGACAGCGGCCCCACCTTGAGTCCCTTCCGACTCTGAGTGGTCGGTGTGGCCATCAGAAATGAAAAATCTTTCCGGTTCTTCATCAGATACACCTGGGACCCCTCGGGCAAAGACCTGGCCCATCTTTTCGCACGGGACGCCGGATCCGTCGAAACATATCGCAGGCTCGCAGTGATCTCAGGGCCACACTCGCGCAAAGCCCGCAGGTAGCCCTTGCAGGGCACACAGTCCTCCTCGGCATAAATCAACAGCAGCCCCTGAGAGAGCAGCTCCTCAGAAGCTGTCACCGCCCCGCTCCGAAGCTCAAAAAGCACCCCGGCTGACGCCGAGAAACTCGCCAAAGAACAAAGAGTTAACAAAAGCAGGGGGACCCCCTGACGGACCTTCCTCAAAAGCATTCCCTTTCATTAACGCAAATCCCTTGCAACTGCAACTATGTTGCAATATTTAGCTCTCCTCGGAGGTATTCAATGATTCGTTTCCTAATCGCTTTCTCTTTGCTGGCCCTGAGCCCCTTTGCCCTGGCCAATGACCACGACCATGACGACCATGATTTTCCAGAAGGCACCCTGATCGCCCTCGAAGGCCAGGACGCCGTCACCAAGAAAGAGTGCGCTCTGTTCGTGACTGACCTGGGAACCGTGGATGGTCGATTCTACGCCAAGGTCATCACCAGCTATATGCACGACCACGATCAACCGCAGGAAATTCTGGTCGGTGTTTCGCCAGAACGTCCAGACGTGCTGGTTGGAACCGGCGACAACGGCAAAGATCAAATCGCGATCTTCCTCGAATCCACCGAAGCCGACCTGCAAACGGCGCGCTCTTTCAATCTGAAGTGGTGGCACGTCAATCACTTCCACAGCTATCGCTGCGTGAACCTGAAGGTTCATGACCACGATCACGACGAACACTAAGGAGAACCCGATGCGCATCGCTCTTTTCTTGCTCGCCTTTTTTCCCGTCCTTTCGGCTCTGGGTGATCCATCCCGTGCCCTGATGATTTTCGAAGGAATCGATACGACCTCGAAAGAGCGCTGCCATCTGTTCGTTTTGGCTGTCCAACAAAACTCGTCGGGACTGCAGAGCCTGGTCGTCACCACGGGGTATGGCCATGATCATGACCGCCCCCAGGCCCTGACGTTGGTTCCCCAGTCCTCACAGGTCTTCATGGGTTCCGCCAACGGAGGCCAGGATCAACTGGCCCTCTTTCTGGGAACACCATTCGATCTAAGATCCGCGCGGAATTTCAATTTCAAGTGGTGGCATGTGAATCATGCCCACACCTTCCAGTGCGCTCGTTTGCGCCAGATCAAGTGATCCGTTCCGCATGAAAAACGCCTTTTTTGCTCTCAGCTTTCTGTTGTCGCTTTCCTTCGCCCACGGCCAGGAAACGACGGATCTCGTTCCTGAAATCGTCGTCTCGGAAAAACCCGAGGCGGATCTCAGAATCAAAAAGTACGAGATCAATCGCATCGAGACTTTGAAACCGAAAGCCATCGAGAAAAAACAGGCGCAAACTTTCGCTCAAGCCATCGACAACGAAAAAGGCATCGACACGCAAATATCCTGCGCCTTTTGCGGAGCCAAACGCATCACGATCAACGGCTTGAAGGGCGAACACACGACGATCCTCATCGACGGCTTGCCTCTGCACTCGACCGTTTCCGGTTTCTATGGGGTCGAAGCGATCCCTTTGGGTGGAGTCGATGCCATCGATATTTATCGAGGAGCCGGAGCAGCCCTCGCGGCTCCCGAGTCCATCGGTGGCGCCATCAATATCGTGACCCGTGAAATCGTCGCCAACGAACGTGAAATCAATCTCTCCCTGGCCGACGACGGCCAAAGGAATGTTTCCGCCCTGGTGACTCATAAAATTTCTGAACGAACCGGCGTTCTGCTCGGCGTTCAGTATGGCCAGATGTTCCCTTTGGATCTTGATCACAATGGAATCGCCGAACTGCCCAGACAGACGACCTCCAGCGCCCTGGCCAAGATCTCTCACCGCCTGAATGAAACCGACGAAGTCAGCTTGCGACTCAGTTATGGAAAGCTGAAAACCATCGGTGGCACGATGTCGGAAACTCGCGTCGATGACGTTGTTCCTTCGGTTGCTCGTTCGGATGATTTTCAGGATCGCGATGTGCGCAAAAAGTTCATCGGAGACGAAAGAAAAATCACCGACAATGTCGGGCTCGATCGTTTCGAGATCGCGGGCCTCTATCGCCGTCAACTCGACGAGAACTCAAGCTTGAAGCTGAGCCTGGGTGGTGCCTATCAGGATCAGCGTGCGATCTACTCGCATGGTTACGACTATGACAATTTAGACCGGCTCTGGGTCGGCCTCGTCGAATACCAAAGAGCTCTGAATGACTCGCATCTGTTGACGGTGGGATTGGACTCGAAAAACCAGGATATGGATTCGACGTCGGACAGTCTGTATCGTCAGCGGGGGCTTGCCCAGGATGACCTCAGATATCGCTCGATCGGCGGCTATCTGCAGGACACCTGGGTGATCGACGACGCCAACGAACTGTCGGCTGTTCTGCGCATCGATCACATCCAAACCCGTTGGCTTGATCTGGATAAAACTCTTGATCGCTCCGTGATCGCGCCACGCCTTTTGTACAAGCATATTCACAATGAGGTCCTGACTTCGCGACTGGGTCTGGGCCTTGGCTATCGCTCACCGCTGACTTTGTTTGAAAGCATGCACGGGACCGACCACGAAGGCTTCTTGATCGACATCGATCGGCTCGAAACCGCACAGTCCCTCGTTTACTCGCTGGCCGGCCAAAGGCAGGATGACTTTTTCGAGGCGGGCCTTCATGTAACTCGACTCGAAAATATGGCCTACGGGGTGGATCAGGCGATCATTGCGGCACCGACCCTGTTCAAAAATGCGAACGAGGCCTATACCCTTTCGACCTACGATCTGAGCTATGGCCGTCGTTTGACACCGAACTGGACAATGGAAGGAATTCTCGAGGTCTTCGACTTTCCTGCGGGCTATAAAGAAAAGCTTCCCGTCGCCGCCATCGAAAAGCGCCTGTCGGTGACTTCGGACCTCGAACTGGGGCCATGGACACTGTCACAGCGATTGAATGTGGTGGGCGAACGGGATCTGTCGGCCTACGGCTATGACGATCACTACAATATCATCTTTCTGGATGAGGACGTTTCCAGTCCCACCTTCGATCAGCTGTTCCCCGAGTCCCAAAAGCGCCAAAAGTCGCCGACCTACTTCACCGTGGATCTGACCTTCAGTCGGACCCTGACTGAATCTCTTTCACTCGGGTTGTCGGTTCTGAACCTCTTCGACTATACTCAGACCGGCGCGGGCGATAGCCCCACGACCTGGCATCTCCATGGGAAAGAATATCACCTCGATAACTTTCACATCTGGGGGCCCTTACGAGGACGACAGGTCTTCGTGAGTTTGAAAGGACTGTTTTGATGAAGGACCCTCGAATCGCACCGACAGCAGCTTGGCTTTTCAGCCTCGTTCTTCATGCGGTTCTTTTCGGTCTGCTGTTGTTGCCGTCGATGAAATCATCCTCTGATGAAATCAATATTGATCTCATTTCGCTTCACGAGGTGGGCACTTCGGCATCAGTTTCCTCTCCGGCCGTTCGGAAAAAACAAGTGGCTCTGCCGAAACCCGAAACAGCAGCGGATGCCTCATCACCTGTCGAAAAAGCAGCTCCGAACGAAACGACGTCCGTTCTCGCTCCCGACAGCCAAGCCCTCGAAGGAGACTCGGACCTCAGCAGCACCGTCGCCGGCCAAGCCCCCAGAAACTCCAAAGAAAGATACCTGGCTGGACTGAGAGACCAAATCGCCAGACATCAAATCTATCCGCAAGCTTCACGATCATTCCAAGAAGAAGGCATGGTCAAAATCCGCCTCACCCTCGACCGAAGCGGCTCGTTACTCAAAGTCGAACTCGTCGAATCCTCAGGCCACAAACGCCTCAACGACGCCGCCATCCGAGCCGCCGCCAAAGCCGCCCCCTACTCAACCTTCCCCGAAGACATCTCTTTCCAAACCTGGAAAATCCTAGTCCCCGTCCGCTTCACTCTCGCACAAAAATAAAAAAATCGGACCCACGCAAGCCCACGAAAATGCAGGCCTAAGAGTCACGCAAAAGAACGCAAACTCCCACAACCTGCAAGACCTCCAGGTTTTGAATCGGGGGCCGGACAGGCCATCCGGGATGCGAGTTTTGGATTGGCGCGAGCTTGCGCACGCAAGCGAGTGCCAAGACAAGTGTCTGAGACAGCCCGGTTGGCCTGTTCGGCCCCCGATTCAAAACCGGGTAAGGGCCTGCAGATGTTGAGAGGAAAAGTTCGAAAAGGCTACTTCTCAGCGACCAAATAAGCGATCCAGGACAAGCAAGCCTCGCCCTCTTGAACCCGACGGAAAACACCGTTGCCGGTTCCATCTTTGGCCGTGCCTTCCCAGTAGACATGAACTTTCGAAAAGCCCGCTTCAGCTAACAGCTCGCGCAGCTCCGGAATCGACCAGAGTCTCCAGTCATAGGAAAAAACCCGCTCGATTTTTTTTCCACCCACACGGAAGTGAATATGAAATTGAGCTTCGTTCGAAACCGGATCGAACCCGGTTTGTTCCCAATAGTAAGTGAAGCCCGCATGACGAGTCTTGTCCTCGATGGCGTCGTAACACTGGCTTCCGCCAAAGACGTCAAAGAACGCGACCCCTCCGGATTTCAAAGCCTGATGAGCATTGGCGAAATAAGCCCGCAGGTCGTCTCGTTTCTTGAAGAGGAAATAAGAAAAATTCAACCCGACGGAAATGTCCGCGTGCGGAACATCTTTCGAAAGAACGTTTTTCTCGTCGAGGAGAATGCGTTTCTTCTGATCCGCAGTGAGTTTCGAAACATACCGACTGCGTCCGTAATCCAAAGGCTCGGGATCCAGGTCCACACCGAAGGCCTTATGCCGACCGTTCAGCTTGACCCACTCGACGCACAAAGCGCCAGTTCCACAAAAATCCTCTCGCAAGATGGACGCCTGCTTTCCGCGGATCTCCTGATAGACCCGTCCGAAAAACCTCGCGTCGTTCTTTGGGGACTGAACGGCGCGACTGTAAAGCTCGTATTTGTCGAAGTTGGACGTCTTCGATTTTTTCTTGCGGCTCGAAACTCGGGACCTTTTGATCGTCATGCGGCGCCTTTACGGAACTTCCGCAAGGCATTCGCGGATCTGTTGTTCGATTTCATGTTTCTGCGGCACCGAGGCATCCTCGAGAGAAGCGTGCAACCCAATTCCCGGCAGATGTTTTCCGGCCAAGACGCGAGGCTTCGCCATCAGTTCGTAGAAAAGCTCCTGAGTCGTGCGATAAGCCAGATGCTCTGCGAAGTTCGTCACTTCGGTGTCCTCGTTCACGAAAAGAACCCGGCCTGTTTTGCGAACCGAGGCCGAGATCATCTGCCAGTCATATGGATAAATCGAACGCAGGTCGATCACCTCGACGGCGATCCCTTCTTCGCGCAGTTTGTCCGCGACTTCGTTGCACAACAACAGATGGCGTCCATAGGAAACGACGGTCATGCGATCACCCTCGCGAGTGATTTTGCCTTGGCCGATCGGAACCTGGTACTTGCTGAGTTCCGGCCAGCGGGCCTTCCATTTCGAACGATCACCGATGGGCGCATCGATCATCGCCTTCAGATCCTTTTCGCTTTCAGGTTCTCCAGGAATCAAGTCTTCGCCGCGAACACGCATCAAAGCTTTTGGCTTCAGATAAAGAACCGGATTCGGGTCCTCGATGGCCGACAGCAAAAGACCATAGGCATCCAGAGGGTTCGAAGGCATCACGACTTTCCAACCGGCTAAGCGCGAAGCCCAAGAGTCCACCGAGTGCGAGTGATAAACCGATCCGCGGATCCCCGCTCCGACCGGCGTCATCACCACCATGGGCAGTTGAATCTGACCGTTCGTGCACCACAGGGTATTGCCCGCAATTTTCAAAAGATCGATCGTATTGAAGATGTAATCACAGAACTGGATCTCGGCGACGCAGCGGTCACCGGCCATCGCGATTCCCATGGCAACGCCGATGATTCCACGTTCATCGAGCGGAGTGTTCCAGGCATTTTTCAAACCTTGAGTCGCCGTGAAAACGCCGCCCAGCGGGGCTCCCACGTCCTGACCAAAGATATCCTTCACGCCCATTTCGGATTCGCCGTAATGAAGAGCCATGCGGATGGCTTGTGCCATATTTGCCATTAGAACTTCCTCCAGTCCGCATTTTCGCTGCCGACATAAACATTGTCCCAAACGCTTTCAGCGGTTGGCACGCCTTCGCCACGAGCCTGTTCGGCGGCTGCGATCCCTTCGGCTTCGTATTTCGCCCAGATCTCTTTGGCCGCAGCTTCTTTGAGCACACCGGATTTCAAAAGTTTCTTTTCGAAATCCATCAACGCATCAACTTCACCTTCGACACGATTCGCGCCGCTGGCGGAACTATGGCCGTACAAACGAGACACCATGGACTCGATGAACGCGGGTTTTCCGGTTTTACGGATGTAGTCCATCTGCTCTTGGATTTTCAAGTAAGACTCGACCGGGTCATTGCCGTTCACAACGATCGAACGAATACCAAAGGCTTTCGCGCGATCCGCGATTTGCGATTCCCCGTGCTGCCCGTGATAGGACGTCGAAATCCCCCAACGGTTGTTTTGCACGGTGATCAGAACCGGAAGCTCTTGTCCCTGACGTGAAGACCAGATCAAGCAGCTGGCGAAATCGCCTTCCGCTGTTCCGGCATCCCCACCACTGACGATACTGATCCCGCCACCTTTCACACGTTTCTGCGCATGAGCGGTTCCACAAGCGATCGGATATTGAACCTCAATCGGAGAGGTGACCGGAGCCACGTTCCACTGAGGGAAGCAGTAATGGTTTGAAAAGTTCCGGCCGCCCGTCGAGGGATCCGTCACCTTGTTCATCATCAAACGGATGGAATCGATCATCTCCATGCCCAGAGCGATCAGAGTCGGCGTGCAGCGATAGTGCAGATGCCACCAATCGTGCTGCAAGCCCTGGCCTTTTTTACCAAGCAAGCCGAGCGGAACTCCCCAAGCCTCTTCACCGGGTCCGCCGATCCAGAAGTACGACTCACCAGCGCGATAAATTTTAATCAGACGCTCTTCCAACACCCGGGATTTCACCATCAGATCGTGCATCTGAAGCAAAAGCTCTTTCGGGAGCCCCGAAAAAATCTTGGTTGAGGGAGCCGCTTTTTTGGAAGGGGCCGCTGCCTTTGCAGGAGCCTTCAGGGGGCGTTTCGACCCGCGTGAAGACCCGGCTGATGTGGCCGTGGATTTCGTCGCCATATTTCCTCCGATGACAGCTGGTAATTAAGCAAAAACAGAGGCTTTTGTCTTCTTTTGCCACGAGAACTGACGCAGATACGCCAGATCGTGAATTTTCCCCCTGCTCCTTGCACTGACCGCTTGCGCCCCCGGCGGAGGCGATCAGGACGCCCGGGTCCCCGACACGCTGGAGTTCAGCCTTCCCCCTTCCCAGAAGCTGACGGACGAGGAAAAAGCCAACTTCCTGAAGGTCATGAAAGAAAAACAGTCGACCGACCTCAGCCGCTTCCTTTTGATCGATGCCGAGGAGTCCTCCGAGGACCGCCAAGAACGTGAAAAAGAGCTCCGCGAAGCCAGCACCCTGGTTCGTGAGGCCGTCACCCGAGCCCAGCAAGCCTGCAAAATCCAACAGCCGCGCCTCGAAGAGACCACCACCGGCACGGGCAAAGACGTGGTCATGTCTAAAACCTCAAAAGGTTCGGTTTCTGGAGCGGAGTGCCCGATTTCTGCGGACGAGTCTTCCCTGGAAAAAACCTGGCCCGAGAAGCTGACGTCGATGTCCCCGGTTCGCGGTCTTTTCCGGACCACCAAGACGAATTCTTCGACCTATCGCCTTCTGGATCAAGCCTTGGCTCAAGAGCTCAACATGACCTTCCAGACCTCGACAACCAAAGCGAATACGCTGACCGACACGACGACGGGGGCTTTCAAAACGAAAAGCGATCTGCAGATGGTCGCAAGATCGGAATACCTGGATGGTCATCCGATGACCATGAACGCCAAGATGACGATTCTTGGTTTTGGAAATGAACGGATGGAACTGAAATCCCTCCGCCTGGTCGGACATGTCACGATCGTCTACCAAGAGAAAACCTATGTGCTCTCGGTGAACGCCACCGAAGCGGACGGCAAGAAAACGACTCAAGCCTATCTGAACGGCGACCCGATCGACGAAAACGCCTTCAAGATGCCGACTCAATAGACCTTTCAAAGAAAAAGCCCGCATCTTTTAGGATGCGGGCTTTTTTTATTTCTGAATGAGAAAACGTCTTAGTTGTTCCGAGCCTGAGGGCCTGTGCTTTGGCCGTTCTCGAGCTGGATCAGATCCACCAGAACATTGGCCGCTTCTTGGACATCGGCCCGCTTCAGGTATTCTTTGTCCCGGTCGGACTTTTTACCGTAGCGAAGCGCCTTGTCTTTTTCTTTCTTCTCTTTTTTCTCGGCCTCTTTGGTTTCATCCATGACTTCGGAAACCCGGATCAGTTTTCCACGGTCTTTGGCCTTCACAAGATCCTCTTTGATCTTTTTGAAGTCGTCGCTTTTCTCGACACGAGCTTGGGATTTTTCTTTCAGAGTCTTCACCCATTCGGGCTTGAGCGGAGCCCATGCTTCAGCGCCGTCTTTGACGTAGGCATTCGGAGACAGGAATCCAGAAATGGTCTTCGGAGGAAGGCTGTAATCCAAGGACTTTTCACCCACTTCGTCCGTGCTGTAAGGACCCGGCAAGATCACGTCCGCATCAACACCGCGATGCTGAGTCGAGTTCCCGCCCGGAACGAAGAACATTCCCACGGTGACTTTGATTGCGCCAAGATTGCTCGGCATCGGAAGAACCGATTGTACCGATCCTTTTCCGAAAGTGTGATCGCCACCGACGATGATCGCGCGTTTGTAATCCTGCAAAGTTCCCGCAACGATCTCGGAAGCAGAGGCCGAGATCCGACTTGTCAGAACGACCAATGGACCTGACCAATCGACCTTGCCATCGACATCCGCCAAGGTCTGCTCGCCGGACTCACCTTTTGAGGACTGCTTCACGACGTTTCCAGTCTTAAAGAAAAGCCCGGCGATTTTCACTGCGTCTTCGAGGCTTCCGCCGCCGTTGTTCGACAGGTCGAGCACGAGGCCCGAAACTTTTTTCTCGCGGGCTTCTTGAATCAATTTTTTCAGATCGGCTGCAGAAGAACGACCGCCACGACGAGAATCCGCATAGAACGATGGGAAATCGATCACGCCGATTTTTTGTTTTTTCCCGCCGATCTCTTTGTCCATGTACAGAATGGAAGCCGCCTGATCTTCGAGGTTCACCTTTTCACGGACCAGGGTGACTTCGAGACGGCGTTTCTTGTCTCCATCCTTGCGCAGGATGCTCAAGCGAACTTTGGTTCCTTTGTCGCCGCGGATTTTTTTGACGACGTCTTTGAGGTCTTGATCGATGACGTTTTCCATCGGGCCTTTTTCCTGGCCGACGGCGACGATTTTATCCTGAGGCTCGATCTGACCGGACTTCGCGGCTGCCCCACCCGGGACAAGAGCTTCGACCACGGTGAATCCGTCTTCCGAAGACAGCGTTGCGCCGATCCCTTCCAGGGACAAGGACATCTGGATGTTGAAGTCAGCCAAAACATCACGAGAGAAGAAGCTGGAGTGCGGATCCAGAGCGCGCGCGAAGCTGTCCAGGTATCCGGCATACAGATCGTCTTCGCTCGTCTCCATGGTCCGGCGAACGATGCGTTCGTAGTTTTTGATCACGCGGTCTTTCGCTTCGTCGATTTTCATGTCGGTCGCGAGATAGTTGGCGATCTGGAAATTCAGATATTTTTTCAGGAAGGCTTCGGCATCAGCGTCGGTCTTCGGATAAGGAGCTTTGTCCGGCTCGTAAACGAATTCAGCTTTCGAGTCGAATTTGAAATCCTTGCCGAGGAATTTTTTGACGAACTCCGCACGGGATTTCACCTTGTCCAACAGCAACGCCTGGATTTCAGGAAGGAATGAACAATCCTGTTTTTTGGTTTTTTCAAAAACATTCTGCATGAGAGAGCGAACTTTGTTCGCCTCGACCTGGGTCAGATAGATCTTCGAGGGATCGACTCGTTTCAAATACTGATCGACCACCCGGCCCGCCAGCTCAGCGTCTCGTTGGGAGTATTTGATGTGGTAAGTGAGGAAGCCTTGTTCGATGGTCGGCAGATACTTGCACGCCATTCCAGGCTGCTGCTCGGTCTTCAATTGTGCCGAAGCGAAGCCAATCAGACCGATGAACGTTCCAAAGACCAAAGCACCAAAAAGTACTCGCATAGTAACCCCTTCTCAAGTCCGACTAGGATATCAGAAAGATGGCTAGGGGCATGCAAATAACACAGCGCTAGACTCTCGTGAGCAAGGCAAAATCGACCTAGACTTCCGTCCGTGATTTCTCAAAAAGGGACATCTGCGGAACGCCGTCGCTTTTTTGCGAACTGACACCGCTCAGCGTGATTTCGTGCTTCAAAAAAGAACCTTCATGGGTCTCGATCATGAAGAAAGACATCTCAGGATAGTCGTTTTTAAGACGCGTCATTTCCTCGACAATCAGCTGGATATTTTTGGGATCATCATCGGACATTCCGAACCGGTGGTGGGCACTATAGCCATACAGCTCGAGGGCCTTTTCCACACTGGCCCGAATCGCCCGTTGTTTGAGTTCAGCAACAGACAAGATCAACTCACCGTCCCCGAGGGCCTGGCGGGTCGAAACATTGCTGACCGGATAAATGGAAAGATAATTCGGTTCCAGGGGCAAAATGCGACGATCCACGAAAAGGCGGATTCCATCTTTCAAGGTGTCGGGATGGTGACCTCGCGCCGTGATCAAAGAGACCGGCCGCTGGTTGAAAGCCGCATGATAAAAGCATTCCCAGGAAGGTCCCTTCCACTGCAGATCAGGAACGCCCATCGCCGCAGCGACATCTTCGACGAAAAGCTGGCGCTGCCGTCCCAGCTTCATCAGTTCTTCGGGGTGGTGATCCCGGAAGTTCCGGAAACTCCCCGTCTGATCATCAAAACGGATTTCGTAGTCCTTGAATGGACCTTGTTTGCCGATGGTGTGATGGAACCGCGCCCAATCACCGCTCGTCAGCAACAGCTCGTCACCGGTTTCTTTGTGAAAAATCACCAGAGAGGTCGAAAGGAAAACGATATTGTCGTCGAAATCAAAGAAATAGAACGACCGGCCTCCAAGATGGAAGTTCCGATCTCTCTCGGGATTGCGTTGAATCCCCAGCTCCATTTGTCCTTTGAAACCGTCGTAGGTCATAGCGCCTGATGTTTTACCACAAAGGCAAACCCGGCGCGCCTGTCACTTTTACCTGTCAAAAATCTCGACAAAAGCACCCACGGAAAGGCCCAAAGCCCTCTCGAAATGGGTTTTATTCTAGAAGGGGGCGACCATCACAGTGACCGACTTGGAATCGCTTCGCTTGTCAGAGCGGCGGCGAATCTCGACGGTCATTTCGCGGGTCTCTGCTCCGGTGTTTTTCACTGAAATGCTGTGCTTGTAGCGCTTCATCTTTTTGATCCGGCCTCGCCAGTGGCGCTTCTTGGTCAGGATCTCGAGGTCCGAGGATCCCGACGTCGCGGAAACGGCCAGCTCCTGGGCATCCCGATCATTGCTCCAAACTTCGAATGTCACGGTGTAGGTCTTCGTCGCCACATCCTGGTTTTCACTCAAAAGCTGATAACCAATGGCGGTTTGCGCCTCTGCTCCGAGAGGGGCCAAAACCAAAAGACTCAAAAGCCCCATGAAAAGAACCGAGAGAAAACCGCGTCTTGTTTTTGCGATCTGGATCATCCGACATTCCTTCCCAAAGAGCCTTGCCTTACTTTTTTTTGGCCGCTTTCTTGCGAGTGATCACCTTCTTGACGCCAAGGACTTCCGCTTTTGCTTTCGGAGTCGCTGCCACCTTGAGTTTTTTCTTGGGAGCCGCGGATTTTTTTGCCGCTCCCGACTTTTTCCCGCCGCCGGTGACGCCCGCTTTGTCGCGCAGCCACTCGATCGCCTGCTCTTCGGTCACCGTTTCGGGCGCCGTGCCCTCAGGCAACGAGACATTGACCTTGCCGCATTTGAGATACGGCCCATACGGACCATTCAGCAACTGCATGACCGTACCCAGATCCGGGTGTTCTTTGAATTCCTTCAAAGGAGCCGCACGTCCGCGGCCTTTTTTCGGCTGATTCAACAACTCGACGGAACGTTCGAACGTCATATCGAACAAACTCTCGCCCTTCGGAATCGAACGGAAATCCCCGTCGTGAACGACATAAGGACCGAAACGACCGATGCCGACTTTGATGTCTTTTCCGGAGGTCGGGTGCGCCCCGAGGGTTTTCGGCAAAGACAGCAAATTCAGGGCTTCTTGCAAAGTCACCTTTTCAGGCTCCATGCCCGCAGGAATCGACTGCCGCTTCGGCTTGTCGTTTTCTTCGCTGACATCACCGAGCTGAACGTAAGGACCGTAACGGCCACTCAGCACATAAACCGGCAGATCCGAAACCGGATCTTTTCCAAGCGCATCGGCTCCGTTGATTTTCTGATCGATCAGTTTTTCGATGACTTCCGAAGTGGTATCCGCCGGGGACTCATTGTCCGGAATCGACGCACTGACCGGCTGGCCATCACGTTGAGTGGTGACATAGGCTCCATAGCGCCCGACGTGGAAGCTGTACTTGTCGAGACCTTCCAACTTAATGGTCCGAGCTTCGTCCGGATCGATCTTCTTTTCCTGAACGGTCACTTGCTCCTTCAGACCCTGAGGCCCGAAGTAGATCGATTTCAGATATTTTTCATGATCCAGATCGCCTTCAGCGATGGTGTCCAGGGACTCTTCCATGCCGCTCGTGAAACCAAGATCCACAAACTGCGGCAGATGCTTCGACAAAAGTTTCGAGACGACCATGGCGGTGAAGGTCGGGACCAAGGCCGTTCCATTTTTGCGAACATAACCGCGATCGATGATCGTTCCGATGATGCTCGCATAGGTGGAAGGACGACCAATGCCTTCTTTTTCCATGGTCTGAACCAAAGAGGCTTCCGTGAATCTGGCCGGAGGTTTCGTCTCGTGGCTGGTCGGCTCGAGGCTCGAACAACTGACGACCTCTCGGGCTTTCAGAGCTGGCAACCGAACTTCGCGTTCTTGCAGTTCTGCATCCGGATCGTCACTGCCCTCGACATAGGCGCGCAGATAGCCGGGGAATTCGATCGTCATTCCCGTTGCATTGAAAAGAGCGTCGCCCGATTGGATTTTCGCCGAAACTTGCTTCTGACGGGAATCCGTCATCTGCGAAGCCATGGTTCGTTTCCAGATCAGATCGTAAAGTTTCAACTGATGTCCCGACAGCCCCGTTTCCTCGGGATCTTGGAACTCGCTCCCCGCAGGACGAATCGCTTCGTGCGCCTCTTGAGCGCCCTTGGCTTTTTTGCCTTCGTAAGTGCGTGGTGCCGCTGGCAGGTACTCTTTGCCGTACTTCGCGGAAATACACTCGCGAGCGGCCTTGATCGCCTCGGTCGACAGGAAGGTGGAGTCCGTCCTCATGTAGGTGATGAAACCCTGTTCGTAAAGCTTCTGGGCCACCTGCATGGTTTCCCGCGAGCTCAATCCCAACTTCCGGTTCGATTCCTGCTGAAGCGTCGATGTGATGAACGGAGGGGATGGACGACGGGTCGTCGGTTTTTCTTCGACATCGGTCACGGTCCATGGACCGGCCTTCACGCGAGCGACCAGCTCCTTGGCGGATTTTTCATCCAGAATCTTGACGTCTTTACCGGCTTCCAGTTTTCCCGTCAGCCCGTCGAAGTCTTTTCCGGTTGCAACCCGCTTCTCCTGCAAGGACAGCAGTCGGGATTCAAACTCGACCCCATCTTTTTTGAGATTCGCGAGCACGCCCCAGTATTCGGATTTTTTGAAACGCACGCGTTCTTGTTCACGCTCGACGATCAAACGAACCGCGACGGATTGAACCCGGCCTGCGGACAAACCGTAAGCGACTTTTTTCCATAAGAGCGGAGAGATCGTATAACCAACCAAACGATCGAGAATCCGGCGAGCTTCCTGCGCGCGGACCAAATTGAAATCGATCTCGCGAGTGTCATCGAGAGCTTTTTGGATCGCTGTCTTGGTGATCTCATGGAACACCATCCGCTTGATCGGAATCTTCGGTTTGAGCACCTCAACGAGATGCCAACTGATGCTCTCTCCTTCGCGGTCTTCGTCCGTCGCGAGAATCAGCTCATCCGCCGCTTCCATTTTATCGCGCAGGTTTTTGACAACCTTCTGCTTGTCGCGAGGAATGGTGTAAAGAGGCTCAAAGTTCTTGTCGACGTTCACGCCCAGTTGGGCCCATTTTTCTTTTTTCAGCTTCTCGGGGATGTCTTTCGCGGATTGGGGCAGATCACGAACGTGCCCCATGCAGGATTCGACGATATAATCTTTGCCGAGAAATTTACGGATCGTCTTTGCCTTCGTCGGTGACTCAACCACGACCAGCTTGACGCCGTCTTTAGATGCTTTTGCCATTCGCTGCCCCATCTGTATTGCGCTCAAGCGTCGACCCGCGTCAGCCTTCCCAGGTGAGGAACTGCTTTGCGCACACGACGAAAGAGGTCATATATATAAAGAGGAGTTTATGGGTTGAACGCAAGGAGGGATTTTGACTTTGCGTTCCAGAATTTCCAGTGAGACTTTTTAAAACATGAGAAATCTGTCCGAATTTCAAGCCTCCGTCGACTTTGTCCTGACTGATATCGATGACACTTTGACCGACGAGGGACGGCTCCATGGCGCGGCTTACGATGCCCTTTGGAGGCTGCATGACGCTGGCGTCAAGGTCATTCCCATCACGGGACGACCTGCCGGATGGTGCGAAATGATCGCACGCATGTGGCCCATCGCCGGTGTCGTCGGCGAAAACGGCGGCTTTTGGTTTCGCTATCATCAGAAAAAAATGACGAGGGACTATTTCCTCGATCCAAAAACCATCGCGGACAATCGCCGAAAACTGGATGTCCTTGCGACAGAGATCCCCCGAAAAATTCCCGGCTCGGCCATTGCGAGCGATCAATTCTGTCGACAAATGGATCTGGCGATCGATTTCTGCGAAGATGTTCCCGCACTTCCAGCGAGCGACGTTCAAAAAATTGTCCAGCTCTTTCAAGAAGCCGGCGCGCAGGCCAAGGTCAGCTCCATTCACGTGAACGGCTGGTTTGGAACTTACGACAAGCTCACGATGACCTTGAGATTCCTGGAAAGCCAATTCGGAATGAGCGCCACGGACGCGCAAAAAAAATGCGCCTTTTCCGGCGACTCTCCCAATGATGAACCTATGTTTCAGTTTTTCCCGAACAGCTTTGGTGTCGCGAACATCAGCGATTTCGCGACCAGCCTGAAACACCCGCCCCGCTTCGTCGCCGATCGACGTGGAGGCCAGGGTTTCGTTCAAATCGCGACCCAAATTCTGAACGCTCGTTCACCGAAAAAATAGAATCTATTCGGACTCGTTTGGATCGAAACTGGTTTTCAACAAGTTCTTTTCGGCGTGGCGCTCAAGAGCCAAGCGAATCAGCTCGTCCAGCAGACCGGCATAGGTCATTCCGCTCGCCATCCACAACTTTGGATACATGCTGATCTGAGTGAAGCCAGGAATGGTGTTCACTTCGTTCAGATAAACCTGCCCTGAATTTTTATCGAGGAAGAAATCCACCCTCGCCAAACCCTTAAGTTCCAAACACTGAAAAGCGCCAAGAGCCATCTGTTGAATGGTTTTGATCTGATCCGCCGTCAAATTTTCCGCCGGGATTTTCAGATGAGCGCCATTCTCGTCCATGTACTTGGCTTCATAAGAATAGAACTCGTGCGTCGGGATGATCTCGCCCACGACCGAGGCCTTCGCCTGATCATTGCCAAGCACCGCCACTTCAAGTTCCCGGGCCGCAACGGCCTTTTCGGCAAGAACCTTCACATCGTAAGAAAAGGCATCCTTCAATTTCACGACCGCTTCTTCGGCGGTTTTCACTTTGTGAACACCGACCGACGAACCCATATTCGCAGGCTTCACGAAAAACGGCAGGCCCAGCTCTTTGATCAAATTCTGAATGATCGTGTCAGCAGACTTTTCAAATTCGTGACGACGGATCACCTTTGTCGGCACACAAGGAATTCCCGCCTGAACCAGCAAGCGACGGGACACATCCTTGTCCATTCCCACGGATGAGCCCACGACACCAGATCCCACATACGGCAGATTGGACAGCTCCAACAGCCCCTGAATGGTCCCGTCCTCACCGTAGGTTCCGTGAAGGATCGGAAGGATCACATCAAAGCGTGCGGCTTGAGCCGACGAAGACGTTGGATCCGTCGGCACCAAAGAGCGCTCGTCCTCGAAAGGGACCAAGCACACCGACTTTTGCTCTTTGTTCAATTTCACGAGTCGCGGATTTTTTGCGTTCGTCAGCAGAATCGACTGGTCCGGCAACAGCCATCGACCCGTTTTGTCGATCCCGATCAAGGTGACGTCGTATTTATCAGGATCCAGCGCCTGAGCCACATTGGTGGCCGAAACCACGCTCACTTCATGCTCGCCGGATTTTCCACCAAAAAGAATTCCGACCTTCAGCTTTTTTTTCATGCGCCTCCCGCGACGCTTAAATCAGAGACAAGGACATCGGGAATCAAAAGACTCGATGCCTTTTGATCATAGGCATCACCCAACGCCACCACGTTTTTCAAAAGCTCGAGAACGTTGCCCGAAAGGACGAACTGATCGACGGCTCCCGTGATCTCACCATTCTCGACGAGAAATCCTTCCGCAGGCAAAGAGAAATCTCCGGAAGCGGCCCGATACCCGGCATGCAGCCCACCGGTCAGATCCGTCAGCAGCAACATCCGCGGAGCCTTCTTCAAAAGTTCATCCCGTGAGCTCGTGCCAAGCCCGACGACCAGATTCGAGGACCCCACGGACATCGAGCTGCCCGGAGACCGAGAAGCATTTGCGGTATGGGGCATCTCGAGCTTTTGCGCCACTTCAAGATTTGTCAGAAAGGATTTCAACTCGCCCTTTTCGATCAAAGTGGTTTTCTGCGAAACACAGCCTTCGCTATCGAAAGGCCGAACACCCGCGCCCCGGCGATCGAAAGGATCATCCATCAAACTGAACAAGGAACTGGCGATCGTCTGATTCAGACGCCCCTTCAAAAGTGACGTGTTCTCGACCAGGCTCTCACCCGACAAAGAATCCTCCAGCATCTGAAGGATGGTGCGCGCCACCCGACGATCCCACAGAACCATCATCTTTTCGGTTTTTGCCGGGCGAGCCGCCAAACGGGCCGTTGCTCGACGAGCCGCCTCGGAGGCCAGCTCTGGGATATCGATTTTTTCGAAATCACGCTCATAAAAGGACTCGCCGCTGATCTTTGAGACTTCGCCCTCTTTCGCCAAGGCATAAGCATGCCCCGAAAAAGACGTTCGGCGATGGGTCAGATCCAGTCCCGCTGAATTCATGACTCTCACCCAGCCGTCAGACTCGGAAAAGCCCGAGTAAGGAACCTTGTGCACCCGCGAGTCGGCGGCGATCGTCAAAGCTTCGAGGTCCCTGGCCACAGCGAGCTTGCGATCCATGGAGACATCCTGCGGGCGATAGAGATCCTCCATGAGGTCCGCAATCTTTGCTGTCTTTGCCAAGGGAATCGGTGCTTCGGACTTTTTGTCCACGAGCATCCGTGCATTTTCCAAAGCCGCGGAATAAGTGCGACGAAAGGCCTCTGGGGAAAAATTCTCGGTCGAAGCATAACCTTGCGCGCCCCCGTCGATGACACGAATGCCAGCGCTCTGGGTTTGACTCGATTCGAACTCGTCCATCTTGCCGCCCTGATAGCACAACGAAAGGCTTTCGCCCCCCACAACTAAGAGCTCGATCTGGACGCCGTCTTTTTGAGCCTGCGTTTTCAACTCGTCGAAACGTTCTTTCAGAAGATCGCTCATCCGGCACGCCCTCCCACCAACAGACTTGAAACCAAAATTTGCGGCTGACCAACAGCCGCTGGGATGGATCCACTCACCGAACCACACATGCCCGTTGCCAGCTGCAGATCGGAACTGACTTTTTCAATTTTCTTCAGAGCGTCGATCCCCCGACCGATCAGGGTCGCCCCTTTGACCGGCTCTTCGATTCGACCGTTGCGAACGATATAGGCCTCAGCAACAGCAAAGTTGAAATCCCCGGTTCCGGGGTTCACCGAACCTCCGCCCATTTTCTTGGCGTAAATTCCATAGTCCACATCGCGGACCATGTCTTCGAAACGATCCGTGCCAGCCGCGATATACGTATTCCGCATTCGTGAGGCGGGCGCGTACTTGTAATTTTGTCGACGCCCGCTGCCAGTCGGTGCAAAGCCCGTCTGCCGCGATCCCATCTCGTCGACGATATAGGATTTCAAAATTCCTTTTTCGATCAAAACCGTTTTTTGCGTCGGGCGACCTTCGTCGTCGATGTTCAACGAACCCCAACCTTGCGGGATCGTTCCGTCATCGATGGCGGTGACCGACTCATGCGCCACTTTTTGTCCCAACATTCCACAAAACACCGAAGCGTCTTTCGCAACGGCCGTGGTTTCCAAACCATGCCCGCAGGCTTCGTGGAAAATCACGCCACCAAAGGCGTTGTCGATGAGGACGGGCATCTCGCCCGCCGGAGCAAACTTTGCCGTGGTCAACATCACGGCCTTGTCCGTCACATTTTCTGCCAAACCTTTGGCATCGTAACTTTCAAAAAGTTCAGAGGTCCCCATGTGGCCGACATTGTCGTGAAAGCCTTCCTTCACTCCCTGGTTTTCGACATGCACCTGCATGCCCATGCGCGAATACGCCCGCTCGTCACTGGCGAGCAGGCCTTGAGAGTTCGCGACCTGAATCCGCTGGAACTTCTCAAGCAAGCTTGGACTCACTTGGGTCACAAGAGAGCTCCGCTGCCGAGCGATCTGATCCAGATTCTGCAACCATTTGATTTTCTGCTGACGATCGCGCTCCCAGGGTTTCATCCCAAACCGGTGCACATTCGAAAACTGCGACTCATGAAGCGCCTGCGGAGAAACCGAGGCCTGCGAAGTTTTTGTCTGCGCCGCTTTCTTCGCGGCACGGATCAGACCCGCTTCCGAAAGATCATTGGTCGTCACATAGACGATCTCATGACCGAAAAAGAGCCTAACACCGGCACCGTAAATCTCGCCGACCAGGGCCCTGTCGGGCTTGCGATCCATGAAGGACATGGAACTTGACCAGGTCTCTTCGATAAAAATGTCGGCGAAATCGGCACCCGTACTCAGGGCCGCATCGAGGGCTTTTTGGAGAATGGATGGCTGTATGATCATGTCCTCAATTGTAGACTTGAGGCTCTCCCGCTCCAAACGGATTCCATGCGTCGAAATCAAGGAGGGGTCTAGGATTTCAAGGGATCATTTCCCGAGACCGCTTCTCAGCGAAACGGCCTCGAGAGGTTTTCGAATTAGCGCTTGTTTTTGTTGCGATTCATTCGCTTTTTCTTTTGCAGACGCTTTTTCTTGTGACGAACGCCTTTTTTTGCTTTGGCTGCCATGTGATCTCCTATTTCTTTTGGTTTGAATTCGTATTCAACAAAGCTGCGAATGGATTGTTAAACGGCTGACCGCCACCGCGAGAAGCCGGAGCCCCACCGCCCGACCGGTTGCCACCGCCACCGAAACCGCCACCACGGTTGTCGCGATCTCTTGGACCAGCACCTTGGCGAGGGCCTGCGCCCTGACGAGGACCTGCTCCACGAGGTGCATCCTGACGACGCTCTCCTTGAGGACGGCTGGCTCGCTGTTCTTGGCTTGCCTCCATCTTCATGGACAAAGAGATCTGGTTTCTCTCGCGGTCGACCTTCAGAACACGGACGGTCACTTGATCACCCGGATTCACGACCTTGCGAGGATCATCGACGAATTTGTTCGAAAGCTCGGAGATATGAACCAAGCCATCCTGATGAACACCGATATCAACGAAAGCACCGAAGTTGGTGACGTTCGTCACGATCCCTGGGCAGATCATTCCATCCGTCAGATCTTTCACTTCAAAGATGTCTTCGCGGAATTGGAAGATCTTGAACGGATCGCGAGGATCACGGTTCGGTTTTTCAAGTTCTTTGACGATGTCATCAAAAGTAAATTCACCGACCAGTGCCGCCCACTTGGTGCGTGCTTGGAGCATTTTTTTTGCGCCTTCGCCAATCAAGTCAGAAATCGCCACGTTCAGATCCTGAGCCATGTCCTTCACCGCCTGATAGCGCTCAGGGTGAATCCCCGTGCTATCAAGAACCGTGCGACCGTTGATCACGCGCAAGAAACCGGCCGCCTGTTCGTAAACCTTGGCCGAGAATTTCGGAACTTTCAAAAGCTCTTCGCGGTCCGTGAAAAGACCCTTGGTTTTACGATGCTCAACGATGGCTTTCGCCAACGCAGGGCCGATTCCAGAAACATAGGACAAAAGCGGAGCCGAAGCCGTGTTCAAATCGATTCCGACTTGGTTCACACAGGATTCGACCACGGCCTCGAGAGACTTTTTCAAGTTCCCTTGGCTGACATCGTGCTGGTACTGACCGACACCGATGGATTTGGGATCGACTTTCACCAACTCGGCCAGAGGATCTTGCAAACGACGAGCGATCGAGATCGCGCCTTTCACTGTCACATCCAGCTCTGGGAACTCTTCACGGGCCACGTCCGACGCCGAGTAAACCGAAGCACCCGCCTCGTTCACCATGATGATCGGAACGTTTTCGCCAAGGTCCTTCAGGATTTTGCGCAGGAACACTTCGGTCTGACGACCAGCGGTTCCGTTTCCGACGGCAATCGCGTCGATCTTGATCTGTTTCATCACTTCGCCAAAGAGCTTTTTGCCCTTGGTTTCCGCATCATCCCCGAGGATCTGCAAAACCGTGTGTGAAATGAAGTTCCCACCCTTGTCGATCAAGGCGACTTTGCAACCAGTCCGCAAGCCAGGATCAACACCCAAGACGCAACGAGGGCCATAAGGGGATGCCAACAACAATCGGCGAACGTTTTCCGCGAAAACCTTGATGGCATCTTCGTCGGCTTTTTCCTTGAGAACACGGTGAACTTCGTTCGTCACCGAAGGAACAACATAGACGTTCAAAGCCAACTTCGCAGCGGCTTTCAGGAACTCAGCGGCCGGAGTATCCGACTGCGAGGTCGCAAAATTTTCGTAGGCTTTGAGCAGCTCGGCATCGTCGCCTTTGACCTCGACAGAAAGCTCCTCTTCCTGCCAGCCGCGGCGCATGGCCAGATAACGGTGAGAGGATTTCGCGTCCTGAAGGCTCTTCACGGGCTCTTCGAACTCTTTGTACATCTCGAACTTGGAGTGAGGCTTGTAACCCTTCGCCGCTTTCGAGGCAATCCGGCCCTTTTCAAAGTAGTTTTTCACCACCATTGCACGAAGGTCGGCATCGTTGGCGACTTTTTCGACGAGAATATCCTGAGCGCCCTTGAGGGCCTCTTCGTAGGTATTGATCTTGGCGGCGGCATTCAGGAAGTCTTTCGCTTTCACTTCCAGAGTCGTCTCGTCCTTCAGAGTGCCATGACCCAGATCCCAGATCCATTGAGACAACGGCTCCAGCCCTGCTTCGCGAGCGAGAGTCGCCTTGGTTTTCTTTTTCTTTTTGAAAGGGCGATAAATTTCCTCGAGCTCGCCAAGATCCCAGGAGGTCTCGATCCGCTTTTTGATTTCGCCAGTCAGGTTTCCCTGCTCCGAGATTTCCTTGATCAAGAAGGCTTTGCGCTTCACGACTTCGTCGAAAGTGCCTTTCGCTTCGATCACGGCCCGGATTTTGACTTCATCCAGATTGCCAGTGCGCTCTTTGCGGTAACGAGCAATAAAGGGAACGGTGGCGCCTTCGGCGGCCAATTCGATCACCGCTTCAGCGGATTTTGCAGGAACGTCGGGTGTGACACGGGCAAGATAACCCTGGAGAGTCAATTCCATCTGGGCCTCATCTTAAGAAAAGTTTGTAGGTTTCACGACTACTTGTGACGGAACATGATGAGGCCATGAGTCGGATCGTAGGGAGAAACCCCGACGGAGACTCGATCGCCAACCACCACGCGAATATTGAAACGACGCATCTTCCCGCAAAGTTTTGCGCTGATTACGAAGTTATTGCTGTCCAGCTGAACCTTGTAAAGGCCACCGGCCAGAGCATCAATTACCTTACCATCTACTTGTGCGAGATCGTCTTTTGCCATGTTCTGTCGGTTTTAGGCGCTTCCTAGGGCCATGGCAACCGAAAAGCGCCGAGCCGGGCCGTGGATCACGCCCGAAAAGACTGCAGATCAAGGCCTTTCGGCCCTGTTTGAAATCAGGATTAGCGATTCGGATTGTAGTTGCTGATCAGGGTTCGGCGGCCGTCTTTGAACAGAACTTCCAAGCGATCGTTCTCGTTGGAAATGATCCATCCCCAGCCCAAAACTTTGTGCTGCAACGGTTTGCCCGCTTCGAAAGCGCTCTTCATGTCATAGACCTGAGCTTTTTCACTGCGAAACTTCTCGTGCAGATCCTGCCAGTGCGAGGAATCGTCACCACTCTTGTCACTCTTGAGAAGCTTGAGCGTCGCTTTCAACGACTTCGGAGCTTCCGCTTTTCCCGCATCGGCTTTGGGAGCCTTTTCCGCTTTTTTCGCAGGGGTTTTCGCAACAGGTGCTTCGGTTTCTTCGATGACGGCTTCGACCACCGGAGGAGCCAATTTCAAATTTGGCTTTTCCTTGACGGGCTTTGTCGCTTCCGCTTTTGGAGCGGGCGTGGCCGCGACCACCTTTTTAGGGGTCTCTTTGGTTTTTTTTACGACCGGCGCCGGTTTGGTCGCTGGTTTTTTGGCAAGCTTCGCCGCAGCCTTAGCGGGCTTTGCAGCCGCCTTTTTTGCAGGAGCAGCCTTCACTGGTTTCGACTTCGCGGCCGGTTTCTTGGCGGCCTTCGTCGCTTTCGCGGCCTTCTTTGCCATCGACGCCATCCTCCTCCGGAGCTGTTTCTCTCCGGAAACTCGTGATTCTCACGATGATCTATACTAGATTGCCCCTGGTTGGCAGTAAGTTTTGCTCGGATTTTACGCAAGGCAAAACAAGCGAAAAGGACTCCCATGATTCTGGCCCAAGACATCGTCCATCAATTCAGGAGCCTCCTCGAGCCCTGGCATGGCAATCCTCCTCCAGGAACCCTCAAGGCCGCCCCCGTCGAAGACTGCGGACCCGGCGATCTCGTTTTTGCATCCAAACAAGAGCAATTGAACCAGGCCTGCGAGAAACAAGCATCCGTCATCGTGACTTCGGGGAAACTGACTCTCCCCGCTGGCCTCAGCACGGAAACATTCGTTCTTAAAACAGCTCATGTGGGACTCGCCATGGCGCAGGTCCTGCCACTCTTTGATTCCAAGCGGTCACGCTGGCAGTTCGCGGGCCTGCATCCGATGTCATCCATTCATCCGACCGCCCGCCTTGGGAAGAACGTCACCGTCGAAGCCTTCGTCTCTATCGGAGAAAATGTTCAGATCGCCGATGATTGCTTCATTGCCTCGAACTCGGTGATCGAACGAAATGCCGTGCTCGGGGAAAAATGCCGCATTCATCCTCAGGTTTTTATTGGTTCGGACAGCGTCCTTGGACGCGAGTGCGAGATCCATCCCCATGTCACCATCGGAAGCGATGGGTTCGGCTATGCGCAGGACGCTTCCTTTCAGCACCATAAGCTCCCTCAACTGGGAAGGGTGACAATCGGAGATCGTGTTGAAATCGGCGCCGGAACCACCATCGACCGTGCCGCCTTCACCGAGACCAAGATCGGCTCGGGAACTAAATTTGATAACCTCTGCCATGTCGCCCATAACTGCGAAATCGGCGAGAACGGTATTATGGCCGGAGGGTTCATGGTGGCCGGTTCCGCAAAAATCGGCGCTCGCTTTATGTCCGGTGGCTCGACGGTCGTTGCCGACCACGTCCACATCACCGACGGCGTTATTCTGGCAGGACGCTCATCCGTCACCGGCAATGTCGACAAACCGGGAGCCTATGGCGGATACCCGCTTGTCCCGATGAAAGAACATCTGCGAACCATCGCCAGCCTGCCGCATGTGGTTCGCCTTCGAAAACAAGTCAGCCGAATACTCAAACACCTGAATCTGCAAGAGGAGGAATAAGAATGAGCTACGAGTTTTACAAGATCATGCACGTCACGGGATTCATCATGGTCTTTCTCGGCCTCGCGGGCGTTCTCGCTTTACGCATGGCCGGACCGAATCTCCCAAAACGTGCCTATATGCTCTTTGTGATCACCCATGGAATCGGCCTTCTCATTGCCTTCGTGGCAGGCTTCGGACTGGCCGCCCGTCTGAATATGTTCCAGAACCTGCCAATTTGGGTTTGGGCAAAAATCGCCATCTGGCTCGTGCTCGGCGGAGCCATGGCTCTCGCGAAACGACGAGGTCAGATTGGAACACCGATTTTGGTTCTCCTGATCGGTCTCGGCGGAACCGCCGCTTGGTTGGCGATCACCAAGCCGTTCTAAACGAAAAGCGTTCCATCAAAAACAAAAAGCCCGCGAAAGCGGGCTTTTTGTTTTCTGGAAACTCTTATTTTATCTCATCGTGTACTTGAGGAAACGGCATTCAATCGAGCCGTTGTAAATCATGAAACGCCGAGAAGCCTTGAGTTTCAAATCCCCGATCAAATCCTTGTTGCCGGACAAGATCCAGGCATCCCACCCTTGGAAGCGATGCTTGAGCGTATATCCGAGATCTCGGTAAACGTCTCGCAGGTTGTCCTCGTCACCGATCCGAGCGCCATACGGAGGATTCACAACGATCAGACCTTTTTCAACCGGAGGAGCCACGGTCGCAACAGACTCGGCCTTGAACTGGATCACATGATCGACACCGGCCCGCTTCGCATTGTCTTTGGCGATCGTAATGGCACGGCGATCAATATCAAAACCGAAGAATTCAAAAGGGATCTCTTCTTTTTCAGCGGCAATCGCCTCGTCCACCAGTTTGTCCCAAACAGCCCGATCGAAATTTTCGAGCTTCATGAAACCAAAGGTCTTGCGATGAATACCGGGAGCGATATTCAAAGCCATCATGGCGGCTTCGATCAGAAAGGTTCCCGAGCCGACAAAGAAATCCACCAAGGATGACTGTCGATCCCACTCGCTCAGTTTCAACAAACCGGCCGCCAGATTTTCTTTCAAAGGAGCCTCGACGACATCACGACGGTACCCACGCTGAAACAGGCTGGAGCCGCTGGTATCGATCGAAACCGAGAATTGGTTTTTCACCGCGCGAACCTGGACTCGCAGATCCGGACGGGTGTTATCCACATCGGGACGCACATCGAACTTTTCACGGAATTGATCGACGATGGCATCTTTCACTTTCATCGCGACGAATCGCTGATCGTGCATACGCCCGTCACGAACGCTGGCATCGATGGTCATTGTCTGGTTTGGTTTGATGTATTTGGTGAAGTCGTGCTTTTGAATCGCGTTGTACAACTCTTCAGGTTGATAGGCCGTGAAATCCAAGATGGGTTTCATGATCCGACTGGCGATGCGGGAATGCAGGTTGGCTTTGTAGCAGCCTTCCCAGTTGCTTTCGAACATGACGCCCGATTGCGATTTCTCGGTGACGTTCAGTCCGAGTTCCTTGAGTTCGATTTCGAGCGCGTCGGAAAGGCCCTTCGGGGCCGAGGCGAAAAACTGAGGCATGGTCGTCCTTTCGGTTTTTATTCTTTCGGACTTCCATCGTCCTGCCGCGAACCGGAGGATTGCGTTCCGAAAGAAAGCCCGCCTCAAAACGGGCTTCCGAGAAAAACGACCGGGGTCGGTTAGGTCTCCTGATACTGAGGGCCGCCGCCACCTTCTGGCACTGTCCAGTCGATGTTCTCGAAGGGGCACTTAATATCACAGGTCTTGCAGTGAATACAGTTCGTGAAGTTGATCTGTAAATCGTACTGACCCTGGTGTTTTTGGGATGGCAACATCTCATACACACTGGCTGGACAGAAACGAACACAAGGCGACTTATATTGCGGTTCGCAGACGGTTCGGCAGATGTCGCCATCCCCCAAGAGCAGGTGGTTGGGGCTGTCCTCGTCGTGCATGGTTCCGGTCAGATAAACGCTCGAAAGCTTGTCGAAAAACAGCGTTCCATCCGCCTTGGGAAGCTGGTTTTCAGGGTGCTGAAGGCCCTCGGGACCCCAAACATCCACCACCTTTTCCGTGGTCCCCGCGTCTTTATGGACGGGCATATGATCGAACAAACCTCGGCCGCCGGTGATCTCCTGAAGGGCCAACAAAGGCATGCTGGCATACATCCCCTTGGACAGGGTCTGGTGGAAATTCCGAACCCGGTAGAGCTCTTTGGCCACAAAAGAGTCGTGAATTTTCTTTTCGTAGCCCGAGAGAACCTCGGCACTGGTGTTTTGTGCGATCAGTCCGGCCAAGGCGGTCTCGGCCGCGAGCATCCCCGACTTCATGGCCAAGTGGATGCCCTTCAGTTTTTGAACATCCACCATCGAGGCGGAATCGCCGCAAACCATCCAACCGTCACCCGCCAGGCGCGGCATCGAGTAGTACCCGCCCGCAGGCAAGGTTTTGCCTCCGTAGGCGATCACCTTTCCGCCCTCGATCATCTTGCGAACGAAGGGGTGGGTCTTGAGTTTCTGCAGTTCACGGTGCGGATCCAAAAGCGGATCGTGAGTATCCAGATAGGCCACAATCCCCAAGATGATTTTGTCGCCGGGAATGGTGTAGATGAAGGTTCCACCAATGGATTTTTTCAGCGGAAAACCAAGAGTGTGAATAACCTGTCCGGGCTCGACGGTTCCCGGAGGCATCTGGATGATTTCCTTCACGCCCTCTTCGAAAACCTCGGCATTTTTGCCGTCGCGCAAATTCAATTTTTTCTGAACCTGCTTGAAGAGGGAGCCTCGGGTTCCTTCGGCGAAAACCACGAGCTTTGATTTCAAAATCATTCCGGGTTCAAAGTTCGACTTGGGTTGTCCGTTCTTGTCGCGACCCTTGTCGCCGGTGCGAACACCGACGATTTTATCACCCTCGTAAATCGCTTCGACGGCGGCGAAGCCAGGGAAGATATTGATCCCCTTCTCTTCGCACTTCTGTCCGAGCCAGCGATTGAGTTTAGAAATGGAAACGATGTGGTGACCAATATTGTGAAAAGGCGGAGGCGTGATCGGCAACTTAAAGGCAAAATCCGATCCGAGATAGTAGACCGCATCTTTTTTGACGTCCGAATCAATCGGGCAGCCCTGCTCTTTGTAGTCAGGCATGAGTTCGCGCAAGGCCGATGGGTTCAAAACCGCGCCCGAAAAACTGTGGGCACCGACCTCGGCGCCTTTTTCCAGAACAACGATCATCGGATCGACGATGGGTTCACCTTGAGCCGTGCCGGCCGCGATGTCCGCATTGTGTTTTTCGATTTGATTCGCCAAATGCAAGGCGCAGGACAAACCGGCGGAACCACCGCCCACGATCAGGACATCGACGTCCATCGTTTCTCGAGTCACGCCTTCCGGCAGATCGTTGTAAACACTCATGCTGTCTCCTTCACTCTCAAAACTCGGCCCGGGACAATGACGGGAGCCGTCTTAGTCTGCCGATGATTCCTCGCGGGGCTCTTCGACCACCGGAGCAACCTTACGAACAGGAACGGGAAGAGGCTCTTGCACTTTGAGTTCGCTCTCGTCAGCCCCACCTGGATACAGGCGACGCTTGGCCCGAACGGCGACTTCTTCATCACGGTCGTTTTCCGCCTGAGGCGAACGAACCTCGTCCGCAACGGCCGAAAAACCCACCAGCAACGCCAAAAGAACGAAGATCCTTTTCATTCCATCCTCCCCTCGAGTTCCCACTCAAGTTTCGTACTAGAAAGTTATGTCACGATTCTCAGTTCGTTCGCAACTAGGCTCTGAAAAACAATTGAAAGAAGCAGGGGCTCAACTGAGAGTGATTTTCAGTGACTGGTTCCGAAATCGACGGGCAGCCGCCGATGATCTTTCATCGGGATCTGGCGGCGGACTTTGTCGATTTCGTCGCGTTGCAAAGTCTGGATGTCCACACCCGGCCCCCGCTCGACAAGACGGCTGACCACACGCCCCCACGGATCCACGATCAGACTATTCCCGTGAGTTTCTCGAAACCCTGACGAGGAAGCCCCTTGATGAACTCCGCCTTGGGCCGGAGCAATCACATAGCACTGACTCTCGACTGCCCGAGTCCGCACCAGCAGGTCCCAATGGGCCTCTCCGGTTCGGGTCAAAAAGGCAGAAGGGATCAGGATCGCATCCACTTCCTGACGGGCATAGATCGAGTAGAGCTCGGAAAAGCGGACGTCATAGCAGATCGACTCGCCGAATCTCCAACCGTCAATTTCGATCACCGAAGGTCCACCACCATGACGAAAGACATCGGATTCGCGAACACTTGGCCCGTTCGCCAACGAGATGTCGAAGAGATGCATTTTTTGATAAGTGGCTCGCAGAGCACCTTGATCGTTGATCCACACCGAGGAGTTATAAAGATGCCCCTCGAGGCGAAGAGGAACCGTCAGATGCAGGTTCATCTTCCGACGAACAGCCAACTCACTGAGCGCGGCAAAAGCCTCATCCTGGAGCATGAGACCGCGAAGGCTCTCGCCTTCCTGAAGTCGCAGATAGAGAGAGTTTTCGGGAAAGAAAGCAATCCGCACACCCGCCGATTCTGGAATGCGCTCGACGAGCTCTTCGATTTGCATGACGTTGGCATCGACATCGTCCACCGAGGTCATCTGGCAGAGCGCGATGGTCAGACTGTTCGAGTCCACTTACTGAACTCCGGAGGTGAGGTCCGAGACTCCTGAACTTTGAACGGCCCGGCACTTCCAGCCGGCGCCCTCGAGGGTGGTCTTCACACGACCCAGAATATCTTCGCAGGAGGAGTGGTTTTGCGCCTCTCCGACATTCTGGTCTTTGCCGTATTTATTGTAGATGGCCAGGCACTTGCCTTCTTCTTTTTGAATTCGCAGAGTGCGGACTTCTTTATCCAGTTTGCAAAGGGAGTAAGCCGCATCATCGGCATGGGCGGAAGAAGCGAACGCCAGAAACACAAAAACCGGGAGCGCGATCAGAAGGCGCAAACCCGGTTTCTGGAATTTTTTCGAATTTTCGGAACCGCGCATGTAACCTCCTTCTGAGCTGTGAGGACGTACAAGAACGGTTCCATTGTAATCGGTCTCGAAAGTCGAACAAACCGTTACAAAAGGGCCTCGTCCAAACTTGGACTTTTTCTAGGCCGACTTTTGTTTGGTTGTCTTCTTCGAAGTCTTTTTCGCTGTTTTTTCAGCAGGACCCGACACGAGTTTCACGTTCGAGTAATCGATGAAGCCTTCTTTTTTCAGAAGTCCTTCTTTTTTGTCATAGTGAGTTTGCACTTTGACGCCGCCGACTTTGATTCTCAAAGCGTTGCGATCGATCTCGAGAACTTCGCCTTTTTTGCCTTTGTCGGAACCAGTGATCACTTGAACAGTGGCGCCTTTTTTAATTTTCAGTTTCATCGCGAAGCCTCTTAGTTCTTCTTCTTAGATTGAAATTTCTTTTTGATGCGGCCTTTGACGGCCAACGCACGCTTCGAAAGGACGCTGTCGTCCGTTTGAAGCATAAAGTTGTCAAAACCACCCATATGTTCCATATCGCGGATGGCGCTGGTTGCAACTTGCAGACGAACCATCTGATTCAAAACGCTGCTAAACATGCGTTTTTTCTGGATATTAGGCATAGCAATGCTCTTCGTCTTGATATTCGAGTGGCTGACGAGGTTCTTAACCACGACGCCTTTTCCAGTGACTTCACAACGGCTCATGTTGCGCTCCTTAAAAAGCTCAGATTCAAAAAGGGAACAAACCTCTTACAGAAAAAAGACACTTGATGGCAAGGCCTTTTTTGGGTACACCACTCATCTCACAAGAACTGAACCTGAGGAAGAGGACCCATGAAAAAGACAACTCGTAGCAAATACCGCCAGGAATTCACCGGAGACCACGTTTTTGATTACAAAGACCCTGTTTCCCTGACTCGTTTCGTTGGCGATGGTGGCAAAATCACTCCTGCCCGTATCTCCAAACTGAGCCTTTCCCAGCAAAAACGCGTTGCTGCGGCTGTTAAAAAGTCCCGCAATCTCGCTTTGTTGCCAAACGGGATGCCAGCTTACGATGTTTTCAACCGTGTTGAAACCATCTCTCCTGCTCCGTTCGAAGTCTAAGACCTTCTGAAATTCGAAAAGGTTCAGTGACAAAAAGCCAGCTTCTAGCTGGCTTTTTGCTTTTGGGCGGCCGTCATTTGAGCCCAGGCCCAGCCATGAGAGGCCAAAATCAAGAGCAGCATCAGCATATAACTCTTGCTCGAATAGCGATGCCAGTCGGCTCCGCTCTGGCCAAAAAATGTAAACTCTTCAAAGGCCGTCTCCCAAAACAGGAGCCGGGCGCCCAGGATCGGCAGCGCGAACAGCAGCCAAAACTGCAGAACACCCGTCCACCACAAGGTTCGAGGTCCGCGGGAAAACCCCGGCCCGCCCTCTTTCCAACGCAAAACCATCAGCGCCAAAGGCACCAGCACGAAAAGCAGGCCGGCACAGGTAGCGGCGATCTTGCGATCAGGGATGACTCGGAAAAAGGTCATGACCAGAAGGATGACAAGGAGAAGCGGCACAAACTCTCTAAGGATTGTCTTGATTCTCATTTTTTGGACTCTAGCTTTGGACATCTTGAGCGGCAAGACCCGCCATTTCCAAGCCTCACAGAGCTGAGCCAGGCTCGCCTCTTGATAAGGCCCTCCGCCAGGAGGAACCATGACGAAAACCAATTCCCTACAAATCCTGAAGAACCAACTGAAACACTTTGGCCTGAATCCCAACGAATGGACGATGACCCCACAGGACAGCCGCCGCTGCCTGATCACGCACCGAACGGACAAGGAGCTGTCTTTCTTGGGTTACACGAATCTTCGCAAGCCGCGCCCCGAATGGACAACGCTGGCTCTGAGATCGCTTTGAATCAGCGGAAATAGTCGCACGGAGCCGAGAGCAGGCTTCGTTCGTAGATGTCGTTCTCGCGGAAAACCTGGGTGGCTTTTCGCGGGATCGTCGCCCGCAGCCCCGATCCGGCGATGTCTCGCTGAACCGCTTCTCCGGGAAGCTTGGGATAGATCTTTTTGGCAGTACTCATGAAGCCCTGCCGCCCTTTCGCCCGCGTCAAAACGTCCCGGACGTGGCAGAAACTGTTCATTTCACTCTCTTTGAACCAGCCGAAACGCTGAGCTCCGGGCTCGGGAGGAGCTTCTCCCCAGGCCTTCTGCACCATGATCTCGAGACCGTCCCACAAAACCCGCTCGAGGTTGACCTCTTGGTAGCTGACCGAAGCCAGCTCCTCACGAATTTTCTTTCCGTCGCGAACTTCTTGGTACTGCTCCATCTTGGCGTACTTCTGGATTTTTACTCCGAGCAGGCTCCCCGTGCATTCCTCGGAAACCGATTTCACCGATTGGGCGGCTCGACGGAGGATCTCGAAGTACTCATAGCAGGCGCCGCCACTGTTCCCGAAAAGGCAAACTTCCATGGCCTTGTGCACACGGCCCGGGATCATGTCCTTGCCCATCTTGGTGGGGAACAGAACGCCAGCCAGGTTGGTTTGAATGTTGTCTTTTTGAGCATCGCAGATGGTGTACGGCGGCTTCAGGATGAACAACAGGATGATCGCCCCAAAAATAGCGAGCCCGGCCAGGACAGGTTTCGGAAGTTGTTTGAGCTGATCCTCGAGAGTCATGCTTTTAAGTGTAACGACTTCAGGGAAACCCTCAATAGTTGCTTTGCGTCAGTTGAGACTTCTTTGACAAACGTGGGGGAGATTCTCTATCTTCCCGGATCTACGTCGCGTCGGGGAGTAGCGCAGTCTGGTAGCGCATCTGGTTTGGGACCAGAGGGTCGCAGGTTCGAATCCTGTCTCCCCGACCAATTTTTGAATACCGCAGTCGCAGAAAAACTAAAAATCCCAAGAATCATAAACACTTGAAATCATTGAAAAGGGCCTTGCGGCCTTCTCTTAAATCTTTCGTGAAATCTCACGAAATGTCCTGAGTTTGCTACTTTTTTGCTACTTGATTGCTACTTGCGCCCAGAGGGAAAAACCCGATTTTCTAGGCTTTTCTCCTCTGAAATGCAGATTCCAAAGGTCGCTGTCCTAGCGGCTCAAGATCATCATTCTACAAATCAAACCCATCATCCGTAACCGAGGAGGTTCCTATGTCTATTCCTAACAAACTTATTCAAGCCGCCGTCGCTGCCGCTCTTGTTGCCGCCGCCACCGGACAACTACCGAAGTTCATCCAGCAGGTGCGTGTGGCTCAATATCAGCTCCTCAAGGACTCGCAAGCGTCCAAGTGGGGCAAGCCCATGCTCTTGCCCGTGAGGAAGTAATCCATGCGCCGCATATTTCTTGCGGAAATTTTCTATTATATAACGAAATTCGATAACGATATTCGTTAATAATCTAAAAGTAAGAAGAGCTTATGGAAAAGCGCGACGATCAATTCCTATATTCCGGCCTTATTCGGCTACATATCCTGCATCACGCAGTGAAAGAGCCTTTTTATGGTTTGTGGATGAAAGAGGAACTGGAAGAACACGGATACAGAATCAGTCCTGGCACTCTCTATCCGTTGCTCCACGGATTGGAAAAGAAAGGTCTTGTGACCTCCTTTGAAAAACGTGAGGGAAAAACATCTCGTCGCTTTTACAAAGCAACTCCGGCTGGGCGCGCGGCACTTGCCGAAGCAAAGAAAAAAGTGAAGGAGCTTTTCGATGAAATCTTTAAAGTTAAAAGCTAAATCACTTAAAGTCTTAGCCGTTTTATTTCTTTCGGCTGCGATTTCCTTCGTATCTGGCTGTACCGACAAAAAACAGGTTGAGCAGAATCCAGAGAAATCAAAAGACTGGCTTGCCTCTGGAGCAACGGAGGAGCGCTTTTCAAAGGTATCAAGGCACTTGCGCGGCTTCGATATGGCTATGGCCGAAGTGGGCTATCGCTTTTCTGAACTCTATTGGGCAGGACAGGATAAAAACTGGGAATTTGCCAAGTATCACTTAGAAAAGATTCGTACCACCATTAAGAACGGAATTGAGAGGCGACCCAAGCGCGCTCAATCCGCTCAGATGATCTATCCATCTCTCGATGCGCTTGAAAAAACTGTAATTCTAAAAGACCCAATCCAATTCAAGTCGGCAATGAAAGGCCTGAAGAACACCTGCAATGCCTGTCATAGTGCCGAGAAAGTTCCGTTTATCCATGTGGAGTTTCCTCTTCAGCGACTTTCGCCAATCAAATTCTCGGCGGAAAGCGGAAAAGATAAGGAGCAATAATGCTGAATTGGCGGTTTGTACTTAAAACGAAGGACTGGAACTCCATCATCTTAATACGAATCCTAGTTGGATGTGTTTTTCTATCGGAAGGAATCCAGAAATTCCTCTTCGCGGAAAGCGTCGGCGCTGGTCGATTTGAAAAGATCGGTCTTCCGGTCCCTGAAATCACTGCCAGCTTTGTTGGCTCCGTTGAAATCGTGTGCGGGATTCTCGTTCTACTCGGCCTATTTACTCGTATCGCCGTAGTCCCACTGATTTGCATAATGTTAACGGCTATTGCTACTACGAAAATTCCTATCCTCTTAGAATCAGGGTTTTGGAAAATGGCACATGATTCGAGAACCGACTTTTCAATGCTGCTTTCCTCGATCTTTTTACTCGTTAACGGAGCGGGTCCTCTTTCTCTTGATCGAATTATTTTGAATAGGAAAAATCTGAAATGAAAAATGTGGCAATCTCATCCACCATTGAATCCACGCGGCTTGCGCGTCGTCTAAACACTAAGGACGCCGTTATTCTCGGCTTAGGTTCGATGATTGGAGCAGGTATTTTCGCTGCTGCTGGCCCTGCAACTGCCGCCGCAGGGAGCGGCATTCTCATCGGTGTATTGATCGCAGGATTTATTGCCTACTTGAACGCCACGACGATGGCGCAGCTTGCAGTGCTTTATCCCGAGTCTGGCGGCACTTATGTTTACGGGCGGAAACAGCTTGGAAGAATTTGGGGATTTTTAGCGGGCTGGGGATTTGTTATTGGGAAGCTCGCAAGCTGTACGGCAATGGCGCTTACCTTCGCATTCTATGCGGCCCCAAATTATGCAAAGCCTTTAGCCATCGCTTCAGTTCTTCTTTTGACTTTGGTGAACTATCTGGGAGTTAAAAAGACCGCCTTCGTTACAAAAGTTCTGGTTTCGATTGTCCTTTTATCGTTGGCAATCGTTGCCTTTGCCGCTTTAGGCGGTGGAGCAGCGGATACATCAAGGCTTTCTGGATGGATGGATCGCGGCGGTATTGCAGGTATTCTTCAATCTGCTGGAATCATGTTCTTCGCTTTTGCCGGCTACGCTCGAATCGCCACACTCGGTGAAGAGGTTATTTCCCCGCAAAAAACCATTCCAAGAGCCATCCTCATCGCTCTCGGAATTACCCTCATTATCTATATAACGGTCATAACAATTACAGTTCTTTGTGTTGATATTGGAAATCTAGCCCACGCCAAAGCTCCCTTGGTGTTGGCTGTGGAGTCAGGATCATACAGCTATTTGGCTCCAGTTGTACGAATTGGTGCGTGTTTCGCATCACTCGGTGTTCTTTTATCTCTCATGGCTGGAATCAGCAGAACCACATTTGCAATGGCCGCCAATAGAGACATTCCTCACTGGTTTAGCGCTGTTCACCCTATCCATAAAGTTCCTCATCGAGCGGAACTTGCTGTCGGGCTTATCATTGCGTCAGTCGTTGGAGTAGCTGATCTGAGATCAGCGATTGGCTTTAGCTCCTTTGCTATTCTCGTCTACTATGCGATCGCTAATATTGCGTCTTGGACACTGAAGCCTGAGCAAAGACGATTCCCGCGTTGGATGTCTGCTGCGGGAGCCATTTCCTGCGCAGTTGTCGCATTCAATTTACCTTTAATTTCAGTTATCGGCGGAATTCTACTCTTCGGGCTTGGCTTACTTATCTATTTTTTAAGCCACCGAGATATTCGCCAATCTTAAGACGGCCTCTTTTCCGCTCAAAACCATAATCGAAATCTTAATCCACTCAATGAGTCAGGAGAACCGATGCAATCGGAGAACCTTCAGGAACCATTGTTTCCAGTATTCGTCTGGGAGCACGGTATCGTCGAAATATTCAAAGGCGCGCTTTACAATCAATACGTTTACGAAGGAATGAAATTTCTTTCGGACTTTAGCTCCACTTGGTGGCTGATTCTCATACCGTTAATAGCACTCGTCAAAAAATATGGCTCCAAGATTGGATTTAGCCTTATAGGTTTAACAGGAGTCGCCGTCTTAGTTTGCGATATGATTTCTTATCGTCTTATCAAAGCTATGGTCGCCAGGCAGCGACCGGATTTTTACGGAGAAATTTGTGCTGCATCCGAATGTTGGGGGTTCGTGAGTTCCCATGCCTCAAATACTTTTTGTGCGGCGACGCTACTAACTGCCTATCTTGGCAGAAAATGGGCAGTCCCTTTCTACTCACTGGCGACACTTATTTCATTTTCAAGAGTTTATCTAGGAAAGCATTATCCTCTCGATGTGGTTGGTGGTGCATTGCTAGGCTTACTTATTGGGGTGGGTGCGCTAGCCCTTTTTGACTGGTTAAAAGAGCGATGGAGACAGAAAGTGAACAAAGTACAATTCCAAGAAAAGAAAGCATTCGCACGCCATACATTCTTCGTGGTGGTCTTTACTGCCATCTTTTGCTTAATCAGCATTTTTTACT
>JAHBUU010000080.1 GCA_019637895.1 Pseudobdellovibrionaceae bacterium
CAGCTTCAATTATGATTGGACCGGTCGGTGACAGAGGCTCTGCTCGCCCGGCAGGTTTCGTTCGGGTACAGCGAAGATCGGCCCCTGCTCAGAAAGTTTTCGCTTTCCGTTCCTGAAGGTCAGTTCCTTTCCTTGTTAGGCCCCTCGGGCTGCGGAAAATCCACGCTTCTTCGATTGTTCGCGGGTCTTTTGCAGCCTCAGTCGGGCGAAATTCTGGCCCATTCACCCGATCAGTCTTTTGTTTTCCAGGAAGCCCGCCTGCTCCCGTGGCGCACGACCAGAGAAAACATCGCGCTTCCTCTGGAACTGCAAAAGAAAGCCTTCTCCGAGCAAAAACTCAAAGACGTGATGGCCCAAGTCGGCGTCACAGACTTTCAGCATCTTTTCCCCCATCAGCTTTCGGGCGGAATGAAACAAAGGGTGGCCATCGCAAGAGCCCTCATCACCGATCCCAAGATTCTTTTCATGGACGAGCCTTTTTCGGCCCTGGACGAAGTGACTCGCGAAGATCTGCAGATGCTTTTGCTGTCTTTACGAAAAGAGCGCGCCATGACGGTGGTGTTCGTGACCCACTCGATTTCGGAAGCTATTTTTCTGTCCGAGCGGACCCTCGCTCTTTCGGGAAAAGGCGGACACATCCTGCGTGACGAGGTTTTCCCGGAGTGGAAAAAAGAAGCGGCTTTTCGTGTGAGTCCGGAGTTGGCCCTCAAGGTCGCTGAATTTTCGCGGACTTTCCGAGAAGGGCGGGAAGAACGATGAAGCGCCTCTGGCCGCCCTTTCTGCTGGCGCTTGTGGGTCTCGCTCTTCTCGAGCTGGCGGGACGTTTGCAAATCCTGAATACCTCTTTGCTCCCGACGCCAGGTTTGATCCTGGAAAGTTACCAGGAAAACGCCAGCGACTATGCCGAGGCCTTCCAGGAAACTTTTTTGGCTACCTTCTTCGGATTCCTCGCGTCGGCCATCTTGGGGTTGGGGGCTGCCTTTGTTTTGTCTTTGTCCGATTTAGCCAGACGGGCTTTTTTGCCGTTCGCGATCTTTTTTCAAACCGTGCCCATCATTGCGATCGCGCCATTGCTCGTGATCTATCTGGGCTTCGGGTCCAGTACGGTCATTGCCAGCTCCCTGATCGTCTCGCTCTTCCCGGTTCTGGCCAACGGGCTCTTGGGGCTTCAATCCCTGGATCCTGGAGAGCTGGAACTGTTCAAACTTTACCGAGCCACTTCCTCTGAAATTTTCTGGAAGCTCCGTCTACCAAGGGCCTACCCGAGCTTTTATGCGGGCCTCAAGGTCTCTGCCGGATTGGCCGTGATTGGAACCGTTGCCGGAGAATTCGTGGCCGGTGGCGGGCTGGGGGCCTTGATCGACTCAGCCAGGACCCAGCAGCGAATCGACCTGGTTTTCGGGGCCCTGATTCTGCTTTCGCTGATTGGCCTTATTCTGATCGGAGCCTTGCGCGGGCTCAATGCGCTCATCAATCTCAAACGGCCTTACGGCCTTTTACTGAAGGACGAATAAGAGATGAAATCGATCGGCTGCCTCTTTGCGGTTTTCCTGTTTCCCTCTCTTTTGTGGGCGGCCAAGCCCCAGGAAATCAAAATCCAGTTGAACTGGAAACCGGAACCTCAGTTTGGCGGCTTTTATGCAGCAAACTTGGCAAAAATCGATGAAGCCCAAGGTCTTGCCTTCAATCCCCGCGCCGGAGGATCCGGAACGCCGACTGTGCAATTGCTGGTGAATGGAAAGGTCGACTTTGCGATCGTCAGTGCCGAAGAAATTCTGATCTCGAATGATCGGAATCCCAAAACCCCGGTGATCGCGCTCTTTGCGGTCTATCAAACCAATCCGCAGATGATCATGTGCCCGGCAGAAAAGAAATTTGAATCCCTGAAAGAGGTTTTCGCCTCGAACATGACTCTGTCCTGGCAAAACGGTCTTTCTTACGCACAGTTTTTACGGAAAAAATATCCAAAGACAAAACTCAAGTTCGTTCCTTACTCCGGAGGCATCGGTGCCTTCGTTGGGAGCAAGAATCTTTGCCAGCAGGGATTCATCACCTCCGAGCCTCTTCTTGCCAACAAGGCCGGCCGGGCGACCAAAGATTTTCTCGTCGCGGACGAGGGATTCAATCCTTACACGACGGTTCTTGCGGTTCGAAAGGATTGGCTTGAAAAAAACCAAGACCTGGCAAAAAAAATCGTCTCCGTCACCCGTTCAGGATGGATTTCCTATTTGGAAAATCCGGTTCCAACCAACGCCTTTATGAATCAGTTGAATCCGGCGATGGATTTAAGAACGGCCATGGACTCCGCCAAAGCTCAGGAGAAACTGATCAAACCCACAGCCACCTTCCAACCTGGCGGTATGAGCGATGGACGCTGGCATCAGTTGATTCAGCAGCTCAAGGAAATGAAAATCCTGAAAACGGATTTGAAGCCCGGCGATCAATACAAAGAGCTGTAATTTTAGGAGAGCAGATCGAACTGCCCGGGTCCACTGCCTTGATTCCCGAACATGAATAGCGGATTTCCCTGAGAATCGAGGGCTTGAACTCGGTAATTGCCATTTTCAAAAATGATCAGTCTCTGCTGGGAATCGAGAATCAACCTCGACGGAAATTGAAACTGTCCGGAGTTAACGCCCGTTTGACCAAAGACTCTAAGTTCATTCCCATCGGAATCTCCGACCTTGATTCGATCATTGCCGGAATCCGTGACAAAGATTTCCGATCCGTCGGCAGAAACGGCGATTCCTTGCGGGGCGTTCATAGAAAATTGACTTTCCAAGATGAAAACACCCGTCGAAGAAAAAACCTGATAGCGATTGTTCGTACTGTCCGCAACATAGATTCGACCAGCAGCATCGATGCTAATATCCGAAGGATTTCGAAACTCTCCATCCCCCATTCCAAAACTTCCGAGAAAGCTGATGTAGTCACCCTCTGCGGAAAAGATCACGACACGGTGGTTTCCGGTATCGGCGACGTAAACTCGGCCTGATGAGTCCACGGTCAGACCGCGTGGTGCATCCAGAGGCCCATTCAAAATGCCGCTGGTTCCAAAAGCCTTTAGGAATTGTCCCGTTGCTGAAAAAATTTGTATTCGATTGTTTCCGTTGTCGGAAACGTAAATCCGTCCATCTGGGCCAAGGGCGGCATCTGCGGGTCCTTGAAATTCGCCATCGGCATTGCCATTTTGACCGATCTCACTGAGGTAGTTTCCATCCTTGTCGAAGACCTGAACTCGATGGTTTCCAGAGTCTGCGATATACAAGTTAGTATTGTTCCCGGGTGCGGATGGAGAACCGCCACGAGTCCCGGATGATGCGGACTCACCCCAGGAAAACCGGCCGCTATCACAGGCCGTGAGTGCAAAGGCGATCAGCATCCAGGGAAGAAAGCGAAAGAAAGTGAAGTTCATCACCTTCCTATCGGATTCAGGCTCCTTTGCTTTAAGAGCTCCCTGGGGTAGGGCTCTATAAACTGCTCAGGATGACTTGGCAGTTAGGGGCGCTCGCATCCCATCAAAACAACAGGTGCTCTGCGAATATTATGTTTCGGATTGAGTCGATAAGCGGCCCATTCGATCAGACCCGGGTTGAAAGACTTCACCACCGTGAACTCGGGTTGTTTCGCCCGCACTTTGTCCTCGAGAGGTGCATGAAGAATCACCCACTCTCCGCAAGTCAAAGAGCGTCCTTCCAATTCATCCAGCGACAGCGCCTGAAAGTGTGTTCGTTGACCATCTTTTCGGAAGGCTTCGGGAATCCATGAGATCGCTTCGTTCAAATTCAGCACGGTCGCCATCTCGGGTCTTCCGTCGAGATACAAGGCCATTTGAATCAAATGCCCCTGCGGCACGGAAAAGGTCGCCGGAAACCACAGAATCAAATTGAAGATCAACAAGCTCCCCAGTCTCCAGCGTCGGCCCGACCTCAGGAAATACAAAAGGATCGCAGCCAGCAGAAAGAGCACCAACGGAATCAGCGGGAAAATAAAGCGCTCGAATTTGTGCGTGAACAAAGAGTGTTCGACGACAAACAGAAGGATCATGATCCAGACGGCCCGCTGTCGCTGGAACAACTCTTTCAAAGTGGCATGATCGTACCGAGCGAACAACCAGGGACCGAAAAACATCAGGAACAAGATCGGCAGATAATAATAGACCGGCTGACTGCCATAATCAGAACCATGTTGCACGTTATAGGAAATCAAACTGCGCAGGGAGTGATGCCAACTGCCGCGAACCCAGATATCCGGAAGTCCGGTCAGAACCACCAGCACCAGTCCCCAAAGCGAAGCGATCAAAAACTGTTTCCCGTTTTTTTTAAGAATCGGCAAAAGAGGAAAGATCAGCGCGCAAATTCCCGCCTGAGGACGGAAGCAAAAAGCCAGGGCCGCAAACAAAGCCCCCCAAATCAGCGCCTCTGTTTTTTCTTCCTCGTCATAACGAACCGCCCACAGGGCCGCCCAGGCCAGAAAAGGCGCCGACATCGCTTCGAACATGGGTCTGGTCAAAATCGACGGAGCCGCAAAGTAGAAACCAAACAGCAGCACGGTGATTTTCGCCTGCAGAGGATTTTTTGAAAACCTGCGGGCGGCTCCTAAGAGCAGGCCGACTCCGATCAAGGCGATCAACCCGATCGTCAGACGGTACTGATCATAGGGATTCTCGACGCCGATCCTATAAAACGCCTGCGAAACGAAATACATGGGCAAAATCTGCAGAGGCCCTTTGACATCATCCTCCACAAGCAGCGTCGAGACGGCAGAGGTCTGAGCCGGAATGTAGCGAGTGATCGCTGTCCAATATTCATCCGAAGCCATGAACCCAGGGTTCATCAGCGCAGACAGAATCAGTGGCAATGCCGCCAAGGCAAGGACCGTGCGAAGAGAAAGGCGCTCGAGGAGATTTGTCATGCTTCTCGGATATCAGTGTTTCAAGACGAAACGAACTGATTTCGTTGCGGGGTTTTTCGATTTCTTTTGAGACGAAAGCCTTCTTGATTTCCCGAAAGGGTGACTTTTCTCACTCTCGGCGTGAGTTCTCGTCGATAATAAGGATTGGAGGAGCATCGTCATGAAGACAATGAAATGCCTTAATTTTTCCCCGCGACAAACCTTCGAAAGTTATGCGGGCAAAGAACTCGAACGCTTGATGGCCATCGCTCCCTCGGATTCAGAAGGCCAGACTCGCGCATTTTTCGATCAAGACCGTTTCGTCGTTGAGGCCGCGATCAGCTCGACCGAAGGCAAATTCAAATCTTCGGTGGCCGTTCCAATTCCTCGCACTCATCCCAAAGGCCGAGAGTGGCAGATGGCCGCCCTTGATGAACTCTTTGGGGACATTGAAAGACAGCTCATGAAATGGCGCCGCAAACGCTTTAACGATCTCCCAGAAAAGAAGGCCGCCTAACCAACCAGGGAGTTTTTCCCTGCTTTTTAAGCCAAAGGCCGTTCCTATTTCGTTTTCACCAAAGGAAGGCTCCTTCCCTTGACTCCGTGCGTCCTTTTCGGATAGATAGGTCCTCTTGCGTCAGCCGGAGGTCCCATGAAAATTCGCCTGCATGAAATTCCCGAGGATGGGCAGTCCTTTCAGTGGTCGAAAGAAAGCGCTGAAATCAATCAGGTTTTAAAAGATCTGATCGGGGACTCCGTCTATCAGGCCGACTTTTTTATCAAGCCTCTGAACGGCCGTGATTACGAGATGACCGGCACCATTCAGTGCAAGGTTCCGGAACTCTGTTCCCGCTGTGGAATCGACATCGCCTTTCCGGTTCGGGCGAAATTTCATGAGATTTTAATCCCTTACCAGCCAGATGATCGCACCAGCAAATACAGTAAAGTGAATCATCTCTCGGAGTCGGCGGACTCGGGCCCTTCTGTCGTTGAGTACGCCTCTGACGAAAGCTTCGAGATGGGCGAATACCTTCACGAACAGGTCGCCATCAATATTCCGTTCAATCCGGCGCCTCCCATCAAGGAGAGCGGCGATTGCAACGATTGCGAAATGCCCGTCCGTGGGCGCTCCTTCGGTTATGACGAGGAGATGCCCGAAGTCAGACCCGAAAGCCCATTTGCTGCCCTGAAAAACCTGAAAATTTAACGACTTGCGGAAAGGTCTTGCTTTCCGCAAGTTTCTGACTAAATTCAGGTCCTTCGATTTTAAGTTACAAAGAGGTCGACAATGCCAACACCTAAGAAGAAAACGTCCCGCTCGCGCCGTGATATGCGCCGTTCCCATGACGCCGTCGTTGCTCCTGCAATGGCGACTGATAAGAAAACTGGGGAGCTCGTTCGCCCTCACCGCGCCCACAAGGGTGCTGACGGTGCCTACTACTACAAAGGCAAACAGATCAGCGCCTCCAAGTCTTAATTTTTAAGAACGGATGCGTCCCATGGCTGGAAACTATCGCTCACGTGTCGCCGGCACCGGTTCCTACCTGCCGGAGAAACTTCTGACCAATGCCGACCTCGAAAAGATGGTCGATACCAATGATCAGTGGATCACGGAGCGAACAGGCATCCAGCGTCGCCATTTGGCGGCCGACGGAGAACACACCTCCGATCTGGCCCTGAAAGCCGCACAAAAAGCCCTCGCTGAAGCCGGTCTCACCGCTCAGGATCTTGATTTGATCCTGGTTGCGACGGTTTCAGGTGATCAGGTGATGCCTTCCACCGCCTGCGTTCTGCAAAGCAAGCTCGGTTGCCGTCACATCATGGCCTTTGACTTGTCCGCAGCTTGCTCCGGATTCGTCTATGGTCTGTCCGTTGCCGATCAATTCATCCGCACGGGCATGTATAAAAACATCCTCGTCGTTGGTGCCGAAGTCCTTCATCGGTTCGTGAACTACAAAGACCGCGAAACCTGCATTCTTTTCGGAGATGCCGCAGGAGCTTGGGTCGTGACTCGGGCGAACGAAGGCGACTCGAACATCATCATGAGTTCTCACCTCCATGCCGACGGAAGCCTGGGCGAACTGTTTGTTCTGCCTGCCGGTGGATCTGCAATTCCATTCAGCCAGCAGGTCCTGAACGATGGCTCCCAGTATGTTCGCATGAAGGGCCGAGAGATCTTCAAGCATGCCGTTCGCACGCTCACACAGTGCTGCCACGAGGCTCTTGATGCCAATGGTTGCAAGCCTGAGCAAGTGGACTGGCTCGTTCCGCACCAAGCGAACGCACGGATCCTGGACAGCGTTGCTGACCACTTCCAGTTCCCGAAAGAAAAAGTCATCATGAACCTGCACGAGACCGGCAATACATCCGCCGCCTCGATCCCGGTTGCATTCGACCTCGCCAAACAAGAAGGCAAAATCAAACGCGGACAGCTCATCCTGCTCGCCGCCTTCGGAGCCGGCCTCACCAGCGGCAGCGTTCTTCTGAGGTACTAAAAGGTGCCAGGTCCTGTTTACGCAAGCGGTGCAACATCGCTCAGGATCAAGACCTCTTCATTCATCTTTACTCAGCACTTTTCCTTCTCTTTCACCGCAAGAAAGCGAGATTGAAATGAACTGGACTCTTTTATTCCCAGGACAAGGCAGCCAAGCTCCCGGCATGGGCCGCTGGCTCTATGACAATTTCACCGAAGCGAAACAAACCTTCGAAGAAGGCTCGGATGCTCTGAATCTCGATCTCAAAAAACTCATCTTCGACGGCTCCGAAGCGGACCTTGCCCTGACGGAAAATACCCAGCCTGCGCTGCTTTGTGTTTCCACCGCCACTCAAAGAGTTCTTCGCAAACAGTTGAATCCCACGATCAAAGCCGCCGCTGGACACTCCATCGGGGAATATGCGGCCCTGGTTGCGGCAGGATCGATTCGTTACAACGAGGCCATGCAGGCGGTGCGCGCCCGTGGTCAGGCGATGCAATCCGCGGTGCCCGTGGGCCAAGGTGGCATGACCGCCATTCTGGGTCTTGATGACGATCAGGTCCGTTGGCTCTGTGAAAACGCCGTCAAAACCTCGGGCTTTGGGCCTTTGTCTCCGGCGAACTTCAACAGCCCAGGCCAGGTCGTGATCTCGGGCTCTCAAAAGGCCATCGATTGGCTCAAAAATAACTTCAAGCCCGAGGAGATCCCCGGCTCGCCCCGTCGCGCGAAACTGATTCCACTGACCGTCTCGGCCCCTTTCCACTGTGAAATGATGAAGCCCGCCGAGGAAAAAATGCGCTTGGTCCTGACGGCCATGAACTTTGAAAAACCCGAATTCTCGATTTGCCAGAACTTCACGGCCAAATTGGAAGCCGAACCGGCCACTTTGCGAGAAAACCTGATCCGTCAGGTCTCGGCTCCGGTCCTGTGGACCCAGTCCATGCTCCATCTCAAGGAACAGGGATTGGCGAATGGCGTCGAATGTGGCCACGGATCCGTGGTCAAAGGCCTCCTCAAGAAGATCGATGGGGAGTTTTTCCATGTTTCAAGTCTTTCCACCCTGGATGACCTGAAAGCCTTGGAATCACAGATTAAATCGGCAAATTAAGAGTGAAAACTCGTGAAAAGCTCTTGAAGTGCAAGAGCTTCTCTATCATCATGAGCCCGACTCAAAAAATGGGGTATTGAAAACGAATGGCAAACCAACTGCTTCAAGGCAAAAAAGTGATCGTCACCGGCGGGAGCCGTGGCATCGGTGCGTCCATCGTTCGTGAACTCGCGGAAGCGGGTGCTCAGGTGGCCTTCACTTACTCCAGTCGTGAAGAATCCGCCGCCGCCGTGGCTCAAGGCCTTCCTGGCGAAGGCCACTTCTATGTCAAAATGGACATCTCTTCCGAAGAGTCGGTCCAGCAAGCCTGCGATCAAATTCTCGCAAAATGGCCCGAGATTCATGGTGTCGTGAACAACGCTGGAATCACAAAGGATACCCTGCTCTTGCGAATGAAAGCCGAAGATTTCGATTCGGTGATCAACACCAACTTGCGCGGCACCTTCCTCGTGACCAAGACCCTGGCGCGCACCCTCATGAAAAACAAAGCTTCTGTCGTGAATATCACGTCCGTCATCGGACAGACTGGAAATCCGGGACAAGCGAATTATGCGGCTTCCAAGGCCGGCACGGTGGCTTTCTCGAAGTCCGTCGCCATGGAGCTTGCCTCCCGCGGCGTTCGCGTGAACTGCGTGGCTCCTGGCTTTATTGCCACGGAAATGACCGAGATTCTCTCGGAGGATCAAAAGAAAAAGATCCTCGAGAAAGTGCCGCTCGGCCAGATCGGCGAAGGCCGTGACGTTGCCAATGCAGTCAAATTTTTGATTAGTGATGAATCCCGCTATATCACCGGGCATACGCTCAGCGTGAACGGCGGGCTTTTTATGGATTGATTCCGAAAACAGGAAAGGACTATTTTATGGAAATGGACAAACAGGAGGCCACTATGGGTTTGAGCCCAAAAATCAAAGACATCATCGTTGAACAATTGGGCGTAGACCCAGAGAAAGTAAAAGCAGAAGCTTCTTTCATCGACGATTTGGGCGCAGACTCCCTCGACATCGTTGAGCTCGTGATGGCGATGGAAGAGGAATTCGACCTCGAAATCCCAGACGAAGACGCTGAGAAACTGAAAACCGTTTCCGACGTCCAAAACTACCTTGCTAAAAAAGGTAAGGCGTAAGTTTTTATGACGACGCGAATGGAACGCGCGGCTCGCCCTCAAAAGCGGGTTGTTGTCACAGGGATTGGTGCTGTCACTCCGCTCGGCCTCACGGCCGAGGAGTCTTGGAGCAACGCTCTTAAAGGCAAAAGTGGGATCGCTCCCATTACGAAGTTCGACGCGTCGGCATTTGATGTGAAATTCGCTGGAGAGATCAAGGGCTTCAACCCTGATCTCTACATCGAGAAGAAAGAGCAAAAGAAAATGGATGCCTTCATCCATTACGCTCTGGCCAGCACCAAGATGGCCCTCGAACATGCGAAACTCGATTTCTCGACGGATGAAACCCTCAAGGAACGCACCGGCTGTTTTGTCGGCGTGGGCATGGGCGGACTCCCGATGATCGAAGAGCAGCTCGGTAAGCTGCGTGAAAAAGGCCCCGGACGCATCAGTCCGTTCTTTATCCCGGCCGTGATTACGAATCTTGCTTCCGGACAAATCTCGATCGAATACGGACTGAAAGGTCCGAACTTCTCTGTCACCTCGGCTTGCGCAAGCGGTGTTCATGCCCTTGGCGAGGCCGTTCGTTATCTGCGTGACGGTGATTTCGATGTGATGATTGCTGGTGGCTCGGAAGCGACCGTCTGCCCCATGGCCATCGGTGGCTTTGCGGCGATGAAAGCTCTTTCCACTCGCAATGATGCTCCCGAACAAGCCAGCCGTCCCTGGGACAAGGGCCGTGACGGTTTTGTCCTCGCGGAAGCGGCAGCGATTTTCGTTCTCGAAACTCTTGAACACGCGACCAAGCGTGGCGCCAATATCCTGTGCGAAGTCACTGGTTACGGTGTGTCCTCCGATGGTTTCCACATGACTTCGCCAGCTCCCGACCACGTCGGTGCCCAGGCGGCCATGCGGATGGCCTTCAAGGACTCGGGCCTTCAGCCGTCCGACGTTCAGTATGTCAATGCTCATGGAACCAGCACTCCGGTCGGCGACCCCCTCGAGGCCGTGGCGATCCACAAGGTCTTTGGCGATCACGCGAAAAAAGTCTGGGTGTCTTCGACCAAGTCGATGACAGGCCATGCCTTGGGTGCGGCGGGTGCCATCGAAAGTGCCTTCTGTATTCTTGCACTGCGAGATCAAATCGCCCCTCCGACCATCAACCTTGATGAGCCGGGCGAAAACTGCGATCTTGATTTCGTTCCGAATCAGGCCCGAGACGGCAAATTCAGCCACGTTCTCAACAACAGCTTCGGCTTTGGTGGAACGAACGCCTCGGTGATCTTTTCGAAACTCACGTAATCGGAGTGCCCAGAGACGGGCTGCCTCAAGGAAGCACTCCAGACAAGGGGCTTCCTGTGACTGTTTGGATCGCGTCCGATCACGCCGGTGTGGATCTTAAATCTGCCATCATCAAAGCATTCCCCGATATCGACTGGAAGGACTACGGTCCCTTTGGTCGCGAGTCCGTGGACTATCCGGACTACGCCAACCTGATCGCCGAAAAAGTGAATGCGATGCCCACCCGTCGAGGCATCCTGATTTGCGGCTCCGGTCAGGGCATGGCCATGCGAGCAAATAAATTCCCTCAGGTTCGCGCCGCTCTCGTCTGGAACGAAGAAGTGGCCAAACTTTCTCGCAGCCACAATGACGCCAATCTCCTCTGCCTTGCGGCCCGCTTCACCAGCCCCGAAGAGGCTCAGCACTTCGTTCAGTTGTTCCTCGAGACGCCTTTCGAAGGCGGACGACACAGCAACCGAGTCACTAAGATCAACGCTTAAGAACCAGGAGACATCGATGGGACTCATGACCACAGGATTGCAACAATCGGACTCGGAAATCGCCTCGTTGATCGGACACGAACTCGAGCGACAACAAACCGGCCTCGAGATGATCGCCTCAGAGAACTACGCCTCCAAAGCCGTCATGGAAGCCCAAGGCTCGATCCTGACGAATAAATACGCCGAAGGATATCCTGGAAAACGCTACTACGGTGGTTGCCACTATGTGGACGGCATCGAGACGCTGGCAATCGAACGAGCAAAAAAACTGTTCAACTGCGGCTTTGCCAACGTTCAGCCCCATTCCGGATCCCAGGCCAATATGGCTGTCTATCTGGCCAGCCTCAAAGCCGGGGAAACCATTCTTGGAATGGACCTTTCCCACGGTGGCCATTTGACCCACGGTTCCCCCGTGAATTTCTCGGGGATCCTGTTCAAAGCGGCTGGATATAAAATCGACGCGGAATCGGGTCGGATCAATTACGACATCATTCGAAAAACCGCCCATGAAGTGAAGCCGGGTCTTCTGATCGCAGGCTACAGCGCCTATCCACGCTTCCTCGACTTCGCGAAGTTCCGCGAAATCGCAGACGAGGTCGGCGCCACCCTTCTGGTGGACATGGCTCACTTTGCAGGACTTGTCGCAACGGGCGCGCACCCATCGCCGTTTCCTTATGCCGACTATGTCACTTCGACCACGCACAAAACGCTGCGAGGTCCTCGTGGCGGGATCATCCTGACCAACTCCGAAGAGCGCGCAAAGACCATGAACTCGCGAATCTTCCCAGGCATTCAAGGTGGACCGCTCGAGCATATCATCGCCGGAAAAGCGGTGGCCTTTGGTGAAGCCTTGAGACCGGAATTCAAAACCTATATCGATCAGGTTCTGAAGAACGCCAAGGCGCTGGCCGATGAAATGCTGGCCCAAGGGTTCTCGTTGGTCACCGGAGGAACGGACAACCACCTGATCCTAGTGGACCTGAGTGAGTCACCGGTTACTGGCAAAGTCGCCGAGACCTCCTTGGACGAAGCCGGAATCACTGTGAATAAAAACACGGTTCCGAATGAAAAACGGTCGCCCTTTGTCACAAGCGGCGTTCGCATCGGAACACCAGCATTGACCACTCGTGGAATGGGTCCTTCTGAGATGAAAAAGATCGCGGGATGGATCGCCCAGGTCCTGAAGGACCCCGAAAACGTTTCGACCAAATCACGAGTGCGCGAAGAGGTTCGTTCTCTTTGCCAGCAGTTTCCGATTTATTGATTCGTCGGAGTTTTCCAGAAAGGCCCTTTCCGACCAAGAAAGGGCCTGGAGCGAAATCCAGGCAAAGCCTTCAAGGAGGCTTTAG
>JAHBUU010000081.1 GCA_019637895.1 Pseudobdellovibrionaceae bacterium
ATGCCTTTGCCATCGGGCTCGCTTTTTTTCTCGAGAGACTCTCAAGAAAAGCGGCGGATGATCGTTACTCGTACGGTTATCGACGATTTTCTGCGGCAGCAGCCCTGGTCACCGGGTTCATTCTGGTGGCAGGGTCCGTCTATATTTTGTCGGAAGCCATCCCTCGGTTCTTTGACCCACAGACGCCTCATGCGCAGGGCATGATTGCCATGGCCTTCCTGGGTGTCGCAGTGAACGGGTTCGCCGCCTGGAAAGTTTCACGCGGGGTTTCGCTGAATGAAAAAATGATCGTTTGGCATCTCCTCGAAGATGTCCTGGGTTGGGTTGCTGTTTTGATCGGAGCTGTGATCATTCAAGTCACCGGGTGGGCGCAGGTTGATGCCTTGTTGGCATGCCTCTTGGCTTGCTGGATTCTCTATAATGTCGTGCGAAACTTGAAAGAGGTCATCGGCGTCTTTTTGCAAATGGTGCCGCCTGGAATTGATCTTCCCGAGATCGAACGCAAAGTTCGCGCGCTCGTCGGAGTCAAAGATATTCATCACGTGCATGTCTGGTCCATCGATGGCGAAAAGCATGTCTTGACGGCTCATATCGTTGCCGGCACGGAAACAGCGACGGAGTCCCTCAAGGCCCAGATCAAAGGGATTCTCAAGCAGGCAGGCATCGTCGAGGCGACGCTCGAGTTCGAGCCTCCGGATGCTCATTGCGAAGACCCTCACCATCACTAAATATTCTTGCTGAGCGAGGCGTCTCTGTTTGAGACACTTCCAACTATTCTCTCAAAGGGGCCTGTTCATCTGCCGATAGGAATGGCATGGGGAAGAGCCTTTTCTTCTTTCTTTTTCTTTTGATTCTCGGTGCGGGAAATGATTTCGCATTGGCCCAGCATAAATCCCAGGTTTGTTCTTCGACCGGCTGCAAATGCTATGAAACTTGGACGCCTTATTGGGACAATGCCTGGCAGACCTGCCGGAATCGGATCGAAGATCAGCGGACAGGTGCCGGCGAACCGCTGAAGGGCGATGCCTAGAAGTTCCCTGTCCCGAAGCGGCGGCTCAGCCGCAGACCCGGCAGCCTCCGGTGGACAATCGAGGGCGACAGATGCCCGAGCGTCAAGAGGGCGTGACACCTCCGGCCTGTATCAAAGAAGTTGAATCGGCAGCCTCGGCTTGTCGTCAAGCACAGACGGCGGCGACCCGGGCTTGTGATCCACAAAACAATGCGGCTCTCAATGCCAGCAATCAGCAGGGTCTTGCGGCCGGTGACCGGCTGGCGGGGACTTCGGCGACCGCAGGCAGTTGTTCGACGGCGGCGGAACATCAGCGGCAATATGTCGCGGCTCTGGATAATTTCATTCAAAGTTGCAATGGGGCTCGGGAAAGTTGTTCCAGTTCCTGCTCGGATGCGAAATCGAAGCTCGAGCGATGTCAGAACCTGGCGACCGAAGATCCGGGCCGCGAGATTGGCGAGGACAGTGTCGCTTGCGGTGCCTCGGGTCCATTGGCTCAAAAGGTCAGTGAAGCGACTCAGAACCGCAACAACAGCGCTGCGATTCAAGCGGATGGGGAATCCTGCTCCAGCCATTCGAATGCAACGGCGGCTCAGACCTCGGCCGCTCTTGGAGCGAATCGACAAAAAGCGGATACCTCGGGCGGAGGTTTGGGAGAATCAGCCTCCGTCAATGGCGGTCGACAGAATGAAAGTGGATCAGGAACGGCCTTACAGGGCCGTCGTGCCTTCGCGCAAAATTTTGATCGACAGCCCAGCAGTGCGGGGGGCGCCGGGGAAAAATACAATGTCTCTGGAGCGATGGAAGCTGATGCCGACAAGTCAGCGGCAGGGAACGTCGGTTATGGGGCAGGCCTCGGAGATCTTCCGGCCACGCCGGCGATGGTTGAAGGGGCCTCTAACGCCGAGAAGAGTGAAGTGACTTCAGCTCTGGGGGCTTCCACTTTGGGCGGAGGTGGTGTTGGCGGTGCGCGACTGTTCCGTTTGCCTAAGCTGAAGGGGGCCAAGGGTCTTTTGCTGGGTGAGGATGGGGACAAAGCGGCCGTGAACGCGGCTTCGGAAGAGGGCTCTCCGGATCTCAATCAGTTTCGTCCGCAAATGGCAGGAATGAAGGCGGCCTCGGATATTCAAGGAGCTCATACAGGACTCTTTGAGAACATGAGCAAGGCTTATCAGCGGGTGAAAGACACTCTTTTCAACGAAGGCGAATGAGTCCCGATCGTTCTATTTTTTAACGGCCTTCAACCATTTTTCAATCTGACCGGGAAGAGCTTTCTTTTTCTTTTCGGTGAAGCCCCGCTCATAAGAAATGATTTTTCCATCCCGATCGAGAACGACGAGGACGGGGATCGCTTCGATTTTGAGTTGATTGGCGATTTTGCGCTTTTGATCCCAGACGGCGGGGAACGAGAACGAAACTTTCTTGAGGAGCTTCTGCGCGTCTTCGATCGTGTCGTCCTCGCTGAGGCCGATAAAGACGACGCCTTGATCCTGGTATTTTTTCTGAAGCTGATCGTAAAAAGGCAATGAGGCCAGGCAGGGTGTGCACCAAGAGGCCCAGAAATCCAAAAGGATCAGGTTCGCCTTTGCAAGATCGGGCATTGTTCCCCGCAGGGTGGTCGTCGGGAGGTCCTTCAGAGGAAACGATGTTGGCGGCGTCGCGAGGGCCGTGATCGACAAGGAAAGCAGAATGAAAACGAGGGCGGAGCGAATTCTGAGCATGTCCCATTCTCATGGAGCTGATCGTTGAACTCAATATAAATCTGGTCTTGAGCTGACCTTCCGCTATGATCGCCCGCATGGAAAAGCTCACGATCTTTTGGTTTCGACGAGACCTTCGCCTGAAAGACAACCACGGCCTTTTTCGAGCCTTGGCCGAAGGGCGCAACGTCCAGCCGATTTTCATTTTCGACACCGAGATCCTGTCGCGTCTCGAGGACAAAGACGATGCCCGGGTGAGCTTCCTTTTTGAAACACTCGCGGATCTGAAAGCCCGTTTGCAAGAAAAAGGATCGGACCTCTGGATTTATCACGGAACGCCGCTCGGAATCTGGCGAAAAATCGTCGCCGATCATCGCGTCGGTGCCGTCTATGCCAACCGGGATTATGAGCCCGAGGCTCTTCGGCGGGACGAGTCGGTTCGAAAGTTTCTGGAAACCCAGGGAATTCCCTTTCACCTCTCGAAGGATCAGTGTCTCTTTGAAACGGATGAAATTCTGTCGGGGCAGGGAACGCCCTATACGGTTTTCACTCCCTATAAAAAACGAGTCTTGTCGATTTTGACGGAAAAGGATCTGAAAGCTTTCCCCTCGGACAAACAAGAATCCTCGTTTCATCGAGGAGGCGCGACGGACATGATCTCTCTGAAAAGTCTCGGGTTTGAACCGTCGTCGATCGCGATTCCCGAACGAAAAATTTTGAAGAGCGTGCTTTCCGATTATGCGAAGACCCGGGATTTTCCGGCGCAGGCCAAAGGCACCAGCCGGTTGGGGTTGCATCTGCGATTCGGCACCCTCAGCGTCCGCGAGCTGGCGCGGGTCGCGCGCGAATTGAAAGCCGAGACCTATTTGTCCGAATTGATCTGGCGAGATTTTTTCATGCAGATCTTGTGGCATTTTCCTCGCGTTCAGACGCAGTCCTTTCGTGAGGCCTATGATCGGATCAAGTGGCGCAGCTCGAGATCCGATTTTCAGCGCTGGTGTGCGGGCGAGACCGGGTATCCTTGGGTGGATGCCGGAATGCGCGAGCTGAATGCGACGGGCTTCATGCACAATCGGGTGCGAATGGCGACGGCCAGTTTTTTGTCGAAACACCTGTTGATCCATTGGTCCGAGGGTGAGCGGTATTTTGCCCGTCGACTTTTGGATTATGATCTGGCTGCGAACAATGGGAATTGGCAGTGGGCCGCGGGCACCGGTTGCGATGCCGCTCCTTATTTTCGGGTTTTCAATCCCAGTCTGCAGGCGAAAAAATTCGATCCTGATGGCGAATATGTGCGTCGTTGGGTTCCCGAGCTGGGAACGGCGAAATATCCAAAACCGATGGTCGATCACGATGAGGCCCGAGGACGGGCCTTGTCGGAATACTCCAAGGCTTTGAAAGGAAAATCCCCATGAAAGTTCTGATGACGGGTGCCACAGGCATGGTCGGTCGTGAGTTGGGAAAGGCCTTGGTTGCAGCCGGACACCAAGTGGTCATCATTTCCCGTGATCGGGAAAAGGCGGCTCAAAAGACGCCTTTCCCTTGCGAAGTCATCGAGGGAAATCTGACGGAGGCGCCCGTTTCCTCGCACTTCCTGGACGAGGTCGAAGCTGTTCTGCATCTGATGGGTGAGCCCATCGCCGAGGGTCGCTGGACCGACGAGAAAAAAAAGAAACTTGTGCAAACCAGGGTGCAAGCCACGCGGAATCTGCGACAAAGCTTGGGGGGACGAGCGAAGGTGCTCGTTTCGACATCGGCCGTTGGTTTTTACGGAGACCGTGGCGAAGAACTGCTGACAGAGGAAACGGCACCCGGAGCCGATTTCCTGGCCCGCTTGTGCGTGGACTGGGAACAAGAGGCGCAAGCCTTTGAAAAAGAAGGCACTCGCGTGGTCTGTCTGCGTTTGGGCATGGTGCTGTCCAAAACTGGTGGTGCCTTGTCTGAAATGATGACTCCGGCAAAGGCGGGAGTGGCCGGTCCTCTTGGCAGCGGTCAGCAGTGGATGAGTTGGATTCACATCGAAGACCTGGTTCGGCTCTATCGGCAGGCTCTCGAACAGCAAGAAATGAAAGGCATTTACAATGCCGTCGCTCCGGATCCGGTTCGTAACGAGGATTTCATGAAATGCCTGACCCGTCTGCTTCATCGGCCGGGCTTTCTGCGTGCCCCGGCTTTTGCTTTGAAGATTCTGTTCGGTGAAAAATCCACGGTGTTGTTGTCTTCGCAGCGGGCGAGTGGTCAGAGGGTGTTGGCGACTGGCTTTTCCTTTCACTTTTCTTCTCTGGAGAAGGCTTTGAGTGACCTTGTCTGATTTGTGGACCGACTCGATCCTCCCTTTCGGAGGGGGCCTTGGGCTGAGCGGCCGTGACCCTTTCGCAAGACCCGCTCGTCCTTGAGCTATGACCGGGATTTTCATTCTGGAATCGCCTGGCGGCGCTTCCAGAATGAAAAACGCGTCACGCTTCCCGGATGTCTTGCGAAAGGGTCACGGCCGCTCAGCCCAAGGCCCCCTCCGAAAGGGAGGATCGAATCAGGAGTCTTTTTTAGAAATTGTTTCTTTTGATTCTTAGGGTTTGGAAGTTGGGGACGGAGGTCGTCTTTAAGAACGGGTTGGCTTCGAGTTGTTCTTTGAGATGGAGGGGGACTGTTGAACCGTTCTGTTCGAGGAGGGTCTGCATTTGTTTTGTGAGGTCTTTGGTTTTTTGTTCTTCGAGGGGAGTGGTGGCTAGGCTTGCCAGGAATTTGAGGTTTGCCATTGTGTATTCGTGGGTGCAGTAGATCTTGGTTTCTGGAGGTAACTGTCGAAAGCGTTGGAGACTGGTGAAGGCTTGTTCGTAGGTTCCTTCGAACAGGCAGCCGCAGCCGAAGCCGAACAAGACGTCGCCCGAGAAAATCCATTTCTGTGAGTTTTCGATGTAGGCAATGTGATCCAAGGTGTGGCCGGGGAGTTCCCAGATCTGAAATTGGAAGCCGGCGAGTGACAAAACGTCGCCTTCTTGAAGGGGGGTTCCGCCGAATTCGAAACGTCCCTGATCGGCGGCGGGAATCCAGACCGGTGCGGGGAATTCTGACAGCAGATCCGGGACGCCATCGATATGATCGTGATGATGATGGGTGATCAGAATCCCTGACAGCGTCAACGCCTGCTCTTGCAAAAAACGCAGGACGGGGCGGGCGTCGCCCGGATCGACGATCACGGCCTCGGCTCCGTTTTGCAGGCAAAAAATGTAATTGTCTTCGAGGGCAGGAATCAGATGAACCTGTTTCATCCCTTGGCACCGATGCGGGCCTCGGCCCATTCCACATAGGCCTTGGCGATATTTTGACCGGTCGCCTTCTCGAGGCCATCGAAACCAGGGCAGCCGTTCACTTCCAAAATCAACGGTCCCTGTCGGCTGGGGATCAGATCCACGCCTGCAATATCCAGGTTCAATACACGGGCGGCTTTGCAGGCGATTTCGATTTCCAAAGAGGTCGGTGTGAAGGCGGTGGCGCTGCCCCCTTGGGCGAGGTTACTGCGAAACTCACCGGGCTTTGCTTGCCGTTTCATCGCTCCGATCAATCCATCTGGGGTGACGAGGAGGCGGTGATCTTGTCCTGCGCTTTCGGCGATGTACTCTTGGTAAATCCATTCGGGTTCAACAGGAAGGGCCATCAGGTCTTCAGCCGAGCGAATCAGAAAAACACCTTCCCCTCGGGAGAGGTCCATTTTTTTGACCACATAGGGGAATTGTTTCGGCAGAGCCTGTTTGGCGAGCGAGCGACTCTCCGGCAGAGGCAGTCCTTCTTCGCGAAGGATCAGGTACGAAATCCATTTGCTACGGGCATCCCGCAGGCTTTGCGGTCGGTTCAAGATCGGCGTGCCCCGGCGATCATGCCAGTCAAGCAGGACCAGGGATTCTTCGAAACGAAAAGAACCCAGTCGCGGAATGATCAGATCGCAGGATGATTTTTTGATGTTCTCGTCTTCGGGCTCCAGAATCACGGACGTATGTCCAGCCTTTCGAAACTCTTCGAAGAGGCGGCCCACGGAGGGCACATCTGGTTTGCGGCTCAAAATTAAGACGTCCATGAAATCCTTTTCCCATTGTGGTTCGGGACGCTAGAATAAACAAGATGGGCTCGCAAAAAAGTTGGATCGTCGAAATACAGGGACGGGACCGAATCGAGGTTTCCGGCGAAGGTGCTGAGCGCCGCGTGCATTTCATCGGCTGTGCGAAGCTCTTGCACTTTCTGGAAAGCCAAAAGGCTCTTCATGGCAAGGATCCAGCCCAATGGCCTCTTCCCGAGGGACTGGATCATCACGAACTCCTGGTCAAAGAGTTGATCCTGAAGCTGCGTGGTCAGTGGGTGCATCCCTACCAAGAGGACGAAGTCTGCCATTGTCGAACGGTTTCCCTGCAAACCGTTGAAGAGGCCATTCTTGCCGGGGCTCACTCACCTGAAGCCGTCAGCCGATGGACCTCGGCCAGCACCTCTTGCGGAACCTGTCGTCCCGATGTGGCCAGAATCATCGCTTTCCGGTTGGGCACGAAATGAAGTTTTTTTCGCCCCTGCTTTTTCTGCTCGTCGCGCTGATCTCCTCTTTCGCTCAGGCGCGGTTGGCGCGAAATTCAGAAGTCCCTCTGCTGGTCAAAAAACTGCTGCGGGAAACCCATGTGGCTGCCGACGGATCCTCCCGAGAAAAATGGCATTGGGTTCTGCGCGTTCAGCGTCCCGAAGCCCGTGAAGAAGTCGGTGCTCGGCCGATTCGCTTTTACAAAAATTTCGAAGAGGTGAAAGTCCTCCGTGCGGGGACCCGCACACAAGGACAATGGACCGAGATGTCGCTGAACGATCTGCAAGAGCGGGCGGTCACCGATGAGAGTCCTGGTTTCAGTTCTTTGCACGAATATATCCTGAGCTTTTCCGACGTGCAGGAAGGTTCCGAAGTCGAATTTGAATACGAGATCGTGACCAAGCGGGCTCTGGAACCAAACTTCTGGGGACAGTCCTTCGTTTTGGACACCGGGGCCTATGATGAGCTTCAGTGGAAGATCGTTTCCGAAAAACCTTTGACCTCGGCTCTGCAGGATCCCGGTGGCGCGATGAAAATGCAGGTGAACAAGAACCGCACCCAGGTTTTGCTGAAATCCGTGAAGCCCTTCAGCCTGGCGCTGGCGGACGAAGACGAACCTTATCTGTCGAACCAAAAAAGCATTTTGATGATGGCCGGTTTTTTGTCGGACTGGAAATCATACGGTGTGGCCTCGGCCAAGGCCTTCGAGCAAAAAGCTCAAGGTGCTCTTGCCAAAAAGGACGAGCAATTTTTAGGCAAGGTCAAAGTCGAAAAGGACAAGGCTCGTCGGATTCAAATGGTCCTCAAGCGCATCAGCGATCGTTTCCGTTATTTCGGGGATTGGCGAGCGTCCGAACAAATGTATGTTCCGCGATCACTGGATGAAATCAACCGCACATCGTTCGGAGACTGCAAGGATTTCGCTTTGGTCGCGGTGAAGATGCTCAGGTCCGTCGGGCTCGAAGCAAAGCCCGTGTGGGTTCTGAATGCCGACAATCCTCCGGGGTCTTTCTTGTACAAGTTCCCCACCGACAATGCTTTCAACCATGTGATTGTCAGAGTGTCGGATGGCTCGCAAGTGTGGTGGGTGGATCCCACCAATCCGGCGGCGCGAGTTCATTTCTTAGCGGACTCGATCGCCGGGCGCGACGGCCTGGTGCTGGATGAAAAGGGCAGTGATCTGCAAAAGATCCGAGCGCTCAAGGCCGAAGACTACCGAACCAGTTTGGTCGCTGAAATTTGGCCCGAGAACGTGGGCATCACCCAGGTGAAAGTGAAATCCGATTACGAGGGCTTCAGTCCCGTGACATCTGGCGAGCAGATCAAACTCGACGGCGCAAAGGCCTTCGTGCAAGAGAACATCCAACGTCTCATGCCCCCGGCCTCTTTGCTGAGAGTGCGAGCCGAGGAGATGACCCTTGAGCGGGAGTCCGGAAATTTGCGCGCGTATTCGGCCTCTGCTGAATTTGAAAACTTCTGGGTCAAGGCCAGCACGGGGATTGGGTTCAGTCCGGTTCGCGAAGAGGTGCTCGAACGCCTGCGGGCCCTGTCCTTGGAGGGGCGAGCCGGGGATATTTATTTGGGGAAGGTCTATTCGCACCGTGAGGTTATCTTGCTCAGAGGTTATCGTCAGCTCGGTGAAACGAATTTCAGCTGCGCGGTCCGCAGTCCTTGGCTGGATTTTGAGCAAAAAATCCAGGACGACAAACGTGGGCTGCTTTACGTCAGTTCCTTTGCCCTGAAAGAGCCCGAAATCCGTTACGGAGCCGAGGAAAAACGCTCGGTGCGCAAGCTCCAGCAGGATCTTCGTTCCTGTGCCGGTCGCCAGATTCTTTTGCTGCAGTCCACGGCCAGCTCGTCGCGCTAAGGCCATTTTCTACAGGATCATGGCGCCGCCTCCCATTTTGAGGGGCTGAGAGCCCAAAATCTTAAAAAAATCTTGATATTAGGGGTCTTCCTTGAAATGAAAGATCGGCTCATTTTATCAGGGAGATTCCAATGCAGAAATGGTCGATCTTGTCCGGTGGCCTCGTCGCCATCTTGACCTGTGGCGCTGTCGTGGCGAACGCCCAATCCATGTCCCGTCGTGCTCCGCTCACCCAGCCTCAGCTTCAACAGGAAGCGGCGATCTCGATGCGACTTTTGCTGAACAATCTGCAGGCACCGGGGATCGCTCCCGGCGCAGTGATTGCGTCCCCGTCGCAACGTGATCCAGATTATTTTTATCACTGGGTGCGGGATGCGGGTCTGGTCATGGGAACGGTTCTTGATCTTGCTCCTTTGAACCGCAATGCGCCTCGTCTGCTTGGCAACTGGATGACTTTCGAAAATCACCTGCGTGAGCAATCGGTCGCGGGTCCCGGTTTGGGCGAACCTAAATTTCATGTGAACGGAGAGGTCTTTCGAGGACCTTGGGGCCGTCCGCAGAACGATGGTCCGGCGATCCGTGCTTGGACGATGTTGCGCGTGACTGGTCGCTTGGACGAGGGAATCAAAAAAGATCTCGATTACCTTCAGCGCGAATGGATGAATCCTGACTTCGATTTGTGGGAAGAGGTCAAGGGCACGCACTTTTTCACTCGCTACGCGCAGATGGCCGCCTTCCGCCAAGCCGCAATCGCGACTCGTCAGAATGCCGGACTTTCCCGTGAGTACGCGGCCATGGCGCAAAAAATCGAAAACACACTGGGACTGTTCGTCGATCCACGGACGAAACTGGTGACTCCGACTCTGCCGGGCTCTCAAGGCGTGCAGAAACATTCGGGTCTGGATATCTCGGTCATTCTGGCGATCGCTTATTTCGGACCGACGCCGAACTGGTCCGTTTCGAATCCTTACGTGTTGAACACCCTCCATCGCATGGAAGAGGCGTTCTCGAACATCTATGTGGTGAACAAGAACTACACGGACATGGCTCCCGGATTGGGTCGCTATCCCGAGGACGTTTACGACGGGAACGGTTTTGGCGGGGGAAATCCTTGGTATCTTGCGACCTTCGGTGCGGCCGAGTTTTATTGCAACCTGATCGATGATCTGGGCCGGGCCGGCGCCATTCGTTTCGAACCTTTGAACGTGCCTTTCTATGAAACGGCATTGGGCGCCTCGATCACGCCGTTCACTCAAGTCGGGCGCGATCAAGAGCAATACTGGCAGATCATGCAAGGTCTGCAATCCCGTGCGATGTCTTTCATCCAGCGAGCTCTCTTTCATGCGGGTCCTGATCGTCGGTACGCCGAACAGTTCGACCGTGTGACAGGTTTTCGTCGCGGAGCCAAGGACCTGACCTGGAGTTACGCCGCTAGCCTGCGCGCCTTCCAGCGCTGCCAAGGCACTTTGCAAGCTCTGGAATCTCGTCGGAAATAAACTCAACGAAGGACCGCACAAATGAAGAACAGATTTTCCGGAACGATGTCAGTGATGCAGAAACTGGGACAGTCCTTGATGATCCCGGTCTCGGTTCTTCCCGCAGCGGGCTTGGTGGTGGCTCTGGGGCGAGCGCTCCAGAACATGGCCGAGTCTTCGAGCCTGATTTATCAGGCGGGACAAATTTTCTATTCGGGCGGTTTGGCCGTCTTTGAACAGCTCCCGGTGATTTTTGCGGTCGGTGTGGCCATCGGTTTTGCCCGCGGTTCCGGTATTGCGGCTTTGTCGGCGGTGGCGGGCTTCTTTACGTTGACCAGCCTGCTCAAGGTGTTCGGCGATATTCGCGGTCTCGAAGTCGCCATCAATACGGGCGTCTTTGGTGGGATCGTGATCGGTTGGGTAGCGGCGGTGCTTTACAATCGTTACCATGAAACCCAGTTGCCTGCGGTTTTGGGATTCTTTTCGGGAAAGCGCTTGGTTCCGATCCTAACAATCTTTGCGACTCTGGTGATCAGCTTTGCTTTCGCTCTGGTGTGGCCGCCGGTTCAATCGGGAATCGGTCACTTCGGCGAGTGGGTGATGAGCTCCAACTTCGGGGGCGCGTTCTATGCCGCCGGTAAACGTTTGCTCATCCCGGTGGGACTGCACCACGTTTACTATCAGCCCTTCATGTTTCAATTCGGCGAGTTCGTGACGGCCACGGGACAAATCGTGCACGGGGATTCGCCACGTTACTACGCGGGTGATCCGAGCGCCGGGGTTTTCCTGGCCTCTGAATTTCCCATCATGTTGTTCGGTCTCCCTGCAGCCGCTTTGGCCATGGTTCTGCGTGCGATTCCTTCTCGTCGCAAGGCCATCTGGGGTGTGATGCTGTCGGCCGCTTTGACCTCGATCTTGACCGGGATCACCGAGCCGATCGAGTTCGCCTTTATCTTCGTCGCGCCGATTCTTTACGTCGCTCACGTGGCGCTGGCTTTCTTGGCGGGCTTTCTGACCCAGCTTTTTGATATTCACCTGGGTTATACGTTTTCGGCCTCGTTGATCGACTTTGTTCTGGGGTATTTCAACCAAAAGAACAGCATGTATCTCTGGCTGGTGGTCGGACCGATCATGGCGGCCTTGTACTTTGTGGTCTTTTACACGGCGATCGGATTCTTGGATCTGAAGACGCCTGGTCGTTCCGAAGAGATCGAAGACGATCCGAACGAAATCAAGTCCACGGTCAAAGCCGATTCCACCATGGCGGCCTCGGTTTTGGCGGCCCTGGGTGGGGCCTCGAATTTGACCAGCCTTGAAGCCTGCATCACGCGTTTGCGAGTTGCGGTGTCGGAGCCGTCGAAGGTCGATCAGGAACAGCTCAAGAAACTTGGTGCGGTCGGGATCTTCCATGATGGGAAAGCAAATTTCCAAATCGTGTACGGAACCAAGTCCGATCTCATCAAAGAACAGATTGCACGCCTGATCCGTGCCGAACCGGCGGCGGTAAAAGGTCTGCAGATCCGTGCGCCACTCGCCGGACGGATCGTTCCTCTTGATCAGGTCCCGGACAAAACCTTCTCGCAGAAAATCCTGGGCGAAGGGGTTGCGATCGAACCGACCAGCGGTCGGGTCGTGGCTCCGTTTGATGGCACCGTCGAGCAGATTTTCAAAACCGCGCATGCGGTGGGACTGACCAATTCGGAAGGCGTCGAAGTCTTGATCCATATCGGAATCGACACCGTGAAGCTCGGGGGCGAAGGCTTCAAAGCCTTTGTCAAAGCCGGTGAGACGGTCAAGGCCGGTCAAACGCTGATCGAATTTGACCTTGAGGGCATTCGCGCAAAGGCTCCGTCTGTCGTCACCCCGATCGTGATTACCAACACGGCGGATTTCCCTCCGAAAGGATTGAAAAATTCGGGCGCGGTGGCGTCGGGAGATTTGCTCTTTGAAGTCAGCAGAAAAGGATAACCCATGACAGAACTCAATCTCACTCTTGAAAATGCCGAAGGTCTTCATGCTCGCCCGGCGGCGGTCCTGGCAAAATTGGCCGGACAGTTTGCTTCCAAAATCGAGATCAAAGCCAAA
>JAHBUU010000082.1 GCA_019637895.1 Pseudobdellovibrionaceae bacterium
GAAGGATCTGCACCCCCGTCATCGCTGGACCCGGTTGGAGATCGCCAGCTTCTGTGCCAGCACACCTTCGACGGTCATCAAGGCCCTCGCCCAGCTCGAGGAAAAGGGACTGATTTCACAAAAAGGTCGAGAGATCGAAATTCGCGACCGGAAAGCCCTGCTGAGTCTGCACGAAAAAGATCAGAAATGAAGACTGACGTTCACGGTCAGGCCGGCCTGCGGCTTGAAGTGACGCTCATCCTGAAAATCCACATGCGGCGTGATTTGATAATCCAAGATGCGCCGATAGACCAAGTGGTTCCATGAGATGGCGAATGAGTAGCTGTTCAAATGATAAGACTCGCGATTATGAGAGTTGAAAATCAAGCTGTAAGAAAGTGCTGTGGAGGCTGTCAGATCCTGACCAAGAGCCACACCGTTGGTCACTGACAGTTTATTGATCTTTTCCTCGTACTCGCTTTCGTTGATCAAGGTGAAGGAATATTTGGGTGAAATCTCATAGTTCAGGTTCAAGGCCGTAAAGACCCCCACGCCCCGGTCCGGCTTGGCGAAAAATTCGATCTTGGGATTCATATCCAAGCGTTCAAGATCCAGAACACTTTCAAAGGTCAGGGAGTGCGAAACTCGCAGTGGATCCTGCAACTCGATCCGTGGCTGGAAAGAGGTGCGCACACTTCCGAGACGACGGATCAAACCGATGGTCGCACCGTAGTTTTCTTCGCGAGGAGCCTGACGGAGATATCCACGTCGAATCCCCCGGGCATCTTCGCGTTCGTCATAACTCGTGAATTTGAGCTGCCAGTATTCTTCGAGGTTCGGAAGGCGTGGATTGACACTTAAGCTGATCCGATTGCTGACGTTTTCGCCCTCCATCGAATAGGTGGAATTTTTGAGTGTCACACTGGTGTCGTTGCGTCGATCGGAAATGTCCTTCCCCACCAGGAAAAGATCGACTCCTTCCGCCACGCCGTCCAGCCATTCAGAAACAGCGATGTTCCCTTGGATGAATCGTTGTTCCCAAGTTCTGATGAGGGGTTTTTTCTGCGCGAAAACAGGAATCGAAGCACCGACGATCAAGCCCGCGATCAAAGCGCTCAATCCTCGAATTTTCCGTTCTCGAACTCGGTTCAAAAGTCGTCCTCTAGAAATCTATTGAAAACCATCTCCCATCGACTTTACTCTTTTCTCATTGAAAAAACTCTTTTGTTTTCTTTTTTTAATCTCTTTCCTCTCACCCCCACCGGCGGAGGCCTATCTGCCCCAAGAGGGCAACATCACGGCCACCTTCGGCACTCTCCTGACAAAAACCCATTTCAATGACCCCGGAACCAAAGCAAAATCGCCTTGGTTAGGAGGTTTCGGCATCATCGCTTTGGGGGACATCAACGAAAAAGGCTCGCTCGAAGTCGGCCTTTCACACATGAATAAAATCTATTTCCGGGAACAGGGCGGAAGCTATCTCAGCGAAGGTACCGAGCTGATGAATATCACGATGGGATACCGACGATGGTGGAACCCCTATCTGTCATTCGGGCTCGCCTTTTCTTCGGCCTATACGATGGGAAATCCCCGGATCGTTTACAGTGACTTCACACCGCCGGACAAGGTGGACACCTCCGCACGGGACACCACCGAATACAGCCTGGAGTTCTCGGCCCAAGGGGACATCAAGACCTGGGACAATGTCGCTTTGATCATGGATATCCGGTACTCCCTGTCGTTGACCAATAAGCCCCATGAAAAGGCGGATCACTACGGCTTCATGCTGGGACTTCGCTATCTCGTGCAAGAAAAACATCCCTCGCCTCCTCCCGCAAAGGACGCGACCCCTTGATTTCACTCAATCTTCACATCTACAGTCCCCGCATGACCATCCAGGGTCTTTCAGTGAAGATGGCGACATGACCCCCGAAACCCCTCAGCCCTGTTACTACATCTGCAATGTCTGCTCGCACTCGATCCAGACGACGACCGGGTGCCTGGATCGCTTGGACTGTCCCCGATGTGGTCATACCGATGCCCGGCTGACACCGAAGTCGGCTCTGATGACCATGGTCTTTTCCCTGACTGCCTTGATTTTTTATCTGCCCGCGAACTTGTTTCCCTTCATGACCATCGAGCTTTATGGAAACCGTCACAGTTCGACAATCTGGGAAGGGATCCTGTCACTCATGGATGCGGGCTCTTGGGCCATCGCGGCCATCGTGTTTTTGGCCAGCATGTTCATTCCGCTCTTGAAGCTCATCATCCTTTTTTATCTGTCACTCACGGCCAGGAATGGGAAAAACCAACACTTCAAGACCTCGCTCTATCGCTTCATCGAAGCCATCGGTCGCTGGTCGATGTTGGATATCTTTCTGCTCGCTGTCCTTGTCGCCATTATGAAACTGGGACCATGGACGACGGTTGAGCCCGAGATCGGCTCGCTGATGTTCGCGCTGGTGGTGGTTTTCACCATGCTCGCCTCGGCCAATTTCGATCCACAACTTTTTTGGGAGCCTCGAGAATGAATCCTCAAACGACTCGTCAGATCCGTTCCGTCCGTTCCAACTGGTATTTGTGGCTGTTCCCCCTCTTTGCAGTTCTCATCTCGGCTTGGCTCTTCCGAGAGTATTTTACTCAACGGGGTTCCACACTGATGATCGCTTTCAGCGATGCTTCTGGATTGCAGCCGGAAAAAACCCGAGTCCGTTTCCGCGGAGTCACGATCGGAGTCGTCAAGAAGGTGACGATTTCCGAAGATGGAAAAGATGTCATCGCCCATGTGCTTTTGCAGCGAGATGCTGAGCACTTCGCGGTGAAAGGATCGAAATTCTGGGTCGTTCTCCCCAATGTGAATTTTCAAGGGGTCAGCGGTCTTGAAACCCTCTTCGAAGGAACCTATATCGCCGCTCAGCCAGGTTCGGCAAAAGGCCCTCGCGAGACCGCCTTCAAGGGACATATCGGAGCCGAGACCACGGAATCGCTCGAAGACACCATCATCTATTATCTGGAGACCGATCAACTTGGCTCTGTCAGTGTCGGAAATGCGGTGACCTTCAGAGGTCTGAAAGTCGGAGTCGTCTCTTTGGTGAATCTTTCGAAGGATTCACGAACAGTGATCGTCCAAATCAATATCCAGAAAAAGTACACCAAGCTTGTTCGCACCAATTCGATTTTTTGGCGTAAGGTCGGCGTTCAGGCGAATCTGGGTTTCTTTAGTGCCGAGGTCAAAATCAACTCTCTTGAGTCCCTGATGAGGGGAGGAATCGATCTGTGGACTCCTGAAAACGCAGGCCCCATCGCCGAGGGACAGAGCAAGTTCACTCTGTCAGCCTCTCCACCGAAGGGTTGGGAAAAATGGAATCCGAAGCTCGAGTTTAGCGAGTAGGTGACGATTCCGCGACGGACGGTGGTCCCGTCTCTCATCATGTTCTACACCTCCAATCACAAGGAGGTCTTATGCCGGAAAAACAAACCGTTCAGAAAGCCCAAGCCGATAGGAGATCCGGAAAGTCACCGTCGACCCAAGCCGGACAGTTCGTTCGCGAAGAAATTCACCACGTTCGCGAAGGAAAGCACGGAGCTCGCAACACAAAACAGGCCATCGCGATCGGTCTTTCCAAGGCCAGAAAGGCCGGAGTAAAGGTCGGTAAAAACCCGCATAAAAAATCTGCCTCATCGACTTCTTCGAAAAAGAAGGCTGGCTCCAAGAGTGTCAGCAAGACGCGTTCGCTCGCTACCCAAAAGGCCCTACGCCGTGAACCCCATGCAGCCGCTTCCTCAAGGGCTCTTTCGCGTCAAGCTCATGAGAGTGCCAAGAAACGAGGCCAGGCCGCAATGAAGCGCTCAGCTCAAAAGGCCTTGAAGACAAAAGGAAAAACGGGCCTTAAAAAGGCCGCCCGGAAAGCCGCCCGCACTCGCGAGCAGCATGTCACTCACTGAGAAACGGACTCAGGATCATTCGAGGAGTCGGAAGCCATCTCGCGAGCGCTGACCTCAGGATTCTGCCAAGGTGGCAGGGTCGCGAGCAGCGAGTTGGCGGACTCCTTGAACTCCCCGAGGTGCATCGAAGGAACAGGTTCTGCCGAGGGGAACTTCCGACCCAGCGGATCGACGAAACGTCCACCTTGATAGAACTCGAAATGCAAATGGGGTCCCGTCGAAAGGCCCGTGTTACCAACGTAACCGATGACTTGACCCTGCTGGACGCGAGCGCCCTTTTTTACATTCTTGGCATATCCGCTCAGATGTTTATAAGCCGTTTCGTAGGTCGAGTTGTGACGGATCTTGATGACGTTTCCTCCGCCACCGCTCCAGGCCGCGAGAGCCACGGTTCCATCACCAACGGCGCGAACAGGAGTTCCAATCGGTGCTCCATAGTCGACACCCACATGGGGACGTCGGACTTTCAAGATGGGATGGAATCGACCAAGATTGAATCCCGAAGTGATCCGTCCATAACGAATCGGACTTTTCAGAAACATCCGACGAAGGCTTTTCCCTTCGAGATCGAAGTAGCCCATCTCTTCGCCATTGAGACGAAACAATGCTGCTTGATAAATGGTTCCAGCATTTTCGTATTCCGCCGCCAGAATCGCACCCCAGCCAATAGGCTCACCTTTGACAAGCTTACGCTCGACGGTCAGCCGCCAACGATCGCCTTTGCGAACTTCCCGCGAAAAATCGACCTGCCAACCAAAGATATCGGCGAGTTCGGAAATCAGATTGGGATCCATTTCGGCACGGCGAGCAGACTCCCACAGACTGCTCGAAACAAGGCCCGAGAAAGTCACCGTCTTGAGATCGACCTGCTCGGTGATCTTTTTTGCCACCCACGAACCGTCGACTTTGGTGATTTGCAAAGACTCGATGGCTGAGAAACGAAAATGAATGCTCGAAAGCTGGGGCGTCGGCTCACTGCCGTAAACAGTCTGAAACCGAATCCCCGAATGCAGACGTGAAAGATTTTGAACCGGCTTTGCGGCCTCGACGATTTGATGGATCGTTGGAGCCGGAATTTCCAGCTGCCGAAGTGTCGAGAACAAGGTCGACCGAGGCGCAATCACATGAGGGAAAGCCTCTTCCAAAGAAAGAACGGGTTCGGGTTGCGAAACAGGAATGCTGTCTTCAGGAGTGGCTGTGACCAAAAAAGGCACTGTCGCCTGGTCCGCGTAAAAGCTCAATCCGGCTCCGACAGCGAAGGCGGCGGCCAGGGACCCCAGCCCGATCAAAATTCGTTTTCTTCTTTTCATGCCACACAGTGTAGCCCGTGCCACCGTGCGACAGGAAGCCTGATTGCAGAAATCCGGCAATTATTTTTGCTCTGAGAACATCCTCGGCTGATTTCGGGACTTTTTTCCCGCTCGCTCGCGTTTTTTCCACTGATAGAGATCAAGATCAAGCTCACCAGACGGGGAAAAGAAAACCCCTTCTTTTTTGAGCAGTCTTTTTTGTTTCATGTACAAGGCACTGCCCTCGGGAAAAGAGATTCTCCCTCGAGAGTTCAAAACCCGATGCCAAGGCAGATGATGGGTCTCCGATGATGAGTGCAGAACCCAGGCGACACCACGAGAGCCCTGGGGTTTACCGGCAAGTTTGGCGATCTGGCCATAACTTGCAACCTTCCCCTCGGGAATGGCCGCAATCAAACGAGTCACCGCCTTTGCGAAAGACTCTTTCATCAATTCCTCCCACGACATTCTCATCGTGGTCTAAACGGATTCTCGCGCAAAGACAAAGCATTCATCACGCTCCCTATGCCCAGCTCAGTCCACCCAGCGGTTTCGAGAAGGACTGAATTTTCCAGGAAATTTCATGCGCCCTCCACTCCTCGGCCATGATTCCAAAACTGAGCCAAAGGCAGGGAACGACAAGCAAGGCCGCATGAAAGAGAATCATTCCAAGCATCAGGCTTTCAGAGACTTGAGCGACGTCCATAACACCTCCGATGATGTCCTGATCATGCTGCTTGGATCTTTTGATCTTTCACTGAAAGGTCCAATGTCATTTCTTCAATAAGGCATCATGATTTCGCCGCGCCACAGATAAAACGAGCCCCGAAAAGCGATTTTCCATTCTCACCTCCCCCATCCTGTGTCACTCTCGAAAAAAAATCGTCAGAAGGAGCAAAATGAACATCGCTCTGTATCGCCTCGTCGCCGGATTCCGTCGCTTTCGCGAAAGATATTTTCAAGGACAAGATCACGAACACTCAGCCTACCAACGCTTGGTTTCCAACGGACAGACTCCAAAAACCCTTCTGATCGGCTGCAGTGATTCCCGTGTCGACCCAGCCATTTTAACCGGAGCCGCTCCGGGCGACATTTTCGTCATTCGCAACGTTGCCAATCTCGTCCCTCCTTGCGAGCCCTCCAACATCGGTCTTCACGGGACGAGCTCCGCCATCGAATTTGCCGTTACCAATCTCAAGGTCGAAAACATCATCATCCTGGGCCATCGCCAATGCGGAGGGATCCGAGCCCTCATGCGAGGCGATGCCGATGAACCCCATACCTTCGTTGGAAAATGGATGACGATCGCCAAAGACGTCCGTGAAAAAGTCCAGACCGAACATCCAGATGCGGACGAAGAAGGACGGTGCCGATTCGCTGAAATGGAATCCATCCGTGTTTCCCTGAGAAACCTCCGGACGTTTCCCTTTGTCGAAGAAGCCATTGCGAGCAGAAACATGAATCTGATCGGCATCTATTTCGACCTCGAACGAGGTGAACTCTGGGAATGCAACGACACTCCTCAGGCCTTCCGCCAGCTCGAGATTTAAAATGCGAAAGGCATCGGATCAACCGATGCCCTTCTAAAGCGATTCTCCATTCAGTCTGAGTTTTCACTCCTCCTTCAGGTCGATCACCTTTGGAAACGTTGTATCCATCGAATGTCGCTGGCTGATCGCGATTCTTTGAAGAATCCAGGAATTCCACCTAGCTGAGAGACAAGGATAGTCCAGACAACAGCGCGGGCCAGGCCGCCAACCAGATCCAAAAGAATCGGTTCAAGCCGAACAAAAGAAAATTCCCAAAGTGAAAGCCAAGAGCCAGTCCCGCATAAAAGAGGCTCCACTCGGGAACGAACAGCAATCCAAAAATAGCAATTTCAAAAACGATCACCAGCCAACTAAGACCCGCCGTCAGAACGGGCCGGGACTCGAGGACAAGGCCCAACGCACGAGCAGGGGGCAAAAGACTCCGGCCGAGAAAAACGGGAAGGGCCGCGCCCGTTCGCCAATCTTTTTGCGCAAACTTGACCAAGCCCGCTTTGAGATATGAATACCCGGCATGCAGGGCGATGTACAAAAGACCGATCTGATATCCCCGCTCTTCCCCTACGATCAGGCCGATCAAGAGACCCGTCAAAACAACAAAGGTCATCATATCGCTGCCACCGTTATAAGTTCCACGAAAGCGGATGCAAATCATAAGGTGAGAGACCATCAGCAGGAGCACCCACCCGACCGAGGGAACGACGGCCAGAGCCAAGGCGGAAACGATCTCGAGTGTTGCCAGAACAGGAAAAAATGATCTGGAAAAAAGGCATCGAATCATCGCCCCCGGAAGCGGCAGACCTTCAAGCAGCTCTGGCCCTAGGTTCTGATCACTCCAGATTCTCTGGAACGATGGCCTTCTCGAGAGTAAGAGAAACTCGAAACCACTCAAACACAGAGCAAAGCACGCAAGAGATCGAACGGCAGCCATCGCTTCAAAAGGGGTCATTCGATTTCCGCCTTCGAAATTTTTTCCGAGACATACAGAACCAGTCGCTCGTCAGGGTTCACCGCAACCACGCGAAATCGCAAGCTCGCAAGAGGCGACGGAACTTTTTCCCAAACCAAGGATCGGAGCAATTTGTAGCTCGTGAGTGACTCCGCGTGCTCAGAGTCACCGAGACGCTGAACGTCTCCGGCGAAGTGTTCAATCACATTCATTTGCGCAAGCGCTTCGTTGACGTCTGCATTGAACAAGAGATTCAACGGGGAAAGTCTTTGTTCAAAACTGATTTTCTCCCACGTCTTTTTCGAATCGGTTTCGTACTCGAGATCAAAGTGATAGGCGATGCGATCGAAAAAGTCCCAGCGTGGAAAAATCGCTCGAATCAAGCTGAGAAAAAGGTCAAAGCGGAACGCTCGCATCGCTGTTCAGACTCGCACGAAAGGCGATCTCGTGCTAGGGTGAAGCCATGGAAAACACGACTCTTTGCCCACAATGCCAATCAGAAAATATCTATCAGGACGGAACCCTCTGGATCTGCCCCGAGTGCTCCCACGAATGGAGCGTCCATGCCCAGGCCTCGCCTGAAAACGATGAGAACACCCCCGAAGTCATCAAAGATGCCCACGGGAACATCCTGATGGACGGAGACTCTGTGACCGTCATCAAGGACCTCAAGATCAAAGGCTCCTCTTCGGTCGTCAAGGTGGGGACCAAAGTGAAAAATATCCGGCTCGTGGATGGAAACGATGGACACAATATCGCCTGCAAGATCGATGGCTTCGGAGCGATGAATCTGAAATCCGAGTTCGTTAAAAAATCCTGATCACTCAGACCAAACGACGACGAATGGCTTCACGCGTGGCTTCGGCTCGGTTCGAAACGTGCAGCTTTTGATAGATGATCTTCACATATCCGGCCACCGTCTGAGCGCTCAGCTTCATCTGTTTGGCCGCTTCAGCGACAGTGAGCCCCTTAGCCAATAAAGTCAGGGTTTCGCGCTCGCGCGCCGTCAACTCATCATCGGTGATTTGCTCTTTGGGGGCTTGGTGAAAATGGGTCAGCAGACGTCGAGCGATCGACGGCGAGAGCGGCGGCTCACCCCGATTCAGACGCCTCAGGATTTCCAGAAAGAACTCGGGGTCTTCCTCTTTCAGGATATATCCAGAGGCCCCGGCGGAAAGAGCTTCAAAGAGATAGGCCTCGTCGTCGTAAATCGTGATCACAACGGATTTCGTCGTGGGCTCATGTTCAGAAACCAGGCGGATCAGATCCACCCCGGATCCATCCGGCAATCCCAGGTCAATCAAACTCAGGGTCAAAGGGACTTTCTCATTTTGACGGCTGCGACCGATCAACCAGCTCTGAGCTTCTTTCAAGCTCGAAAGGGCGTGGACCTCAAGGTCCGGGTAAGCCTCAGAGATGATTCCGATGATGTAATCACGGACCTCTGGTTGATCTTCAACCAGCAGACAAAGTCCTTGAAAGGGAGTTTCCTTGAGGCCGTTCATGCAGACCTCAGTATAAACTCCTTCGCGAACTAAAAACAACAAAGGGGAGGGTCTTTCACTGCCCACATCGACCGGCATCATCGGGAACCAGTCTAAGAGGACCAAGCCTGGGGTCACCCCCTGTTCCGGGGGGACCTTAGGACATCTGATAAGGAATTTCGAAAACGACGAGAGTGCCTAGATCGGAGGACTCGATCCGAAAGGTTCCTCCCGCATCCTTGAGTCGACGCCGCAGACTGGAGAGACCAAAACCTTGGTTTGTTTGCTCCAGCGACGACACAGAGAAGCCCCTTCCGTCGTCGCCTAAGGAGATCCTCAAGACAGTGTCTTCTTCGTCAACTTGCACTTGCAGACGAGAAGCTCCCGAGTGTCGGATCACATTGCTGACCACCTCACGAACGGCCGAGCTCAGAGCCTTCTGCTGGCGATAATCCAAGAGGCGAAGCGACGGCCTGTCCTCGACCGAAGCGGGCCAATCCAATTCAATTTTTACGGTTGTCAGGCGTTGCCGCATTTCATATCGAAGATCCGCCAACAACAAAGACAGGGAGGTGTTTTCTCCCGTCATCCCACTCACGATAGACCGGATTTCTGCAATGGCCGATTGAAGCAAAGGACGGAATTTGTCGTCGGCACTATGAAGACCGGTCAGCAACCTCGCACCCACATCATCATGAAGATCCTGTGCCATCCGTCGCCGTTCTTCAGCGACCCCCCGATCATAGGCTTTACGACTCGATTCCGCCTGACTGACAAGGGCCACGATTTGCCGGGCAAGAGCCTTTGACTCTTTGTTGAAAAGGGCTCGCCCGGACCAGGGATAGCTCACTCGCAAAGAGGGGGTATTGGCAACGGCGGGAATTTTAAGAGTCAGACCATCACGACTGAGCTCCACCTGATCGCAAGGAGTTTCAAGAATCTCGACCTCCAAAGGGTCGAAAATTTTCCGGATCAATTCTTCCCAACGATGAGAACGCTGGGTTTCAGAGGGCGCAAGCGCCACATGCAGAGCCTGCTCCAAGGACTCATGAAGCTTCATGGATTTCCGACGAGAAAACAGGCTCCAAATGGATTCCCGAACGGGAAGATACAAAAAGCCAACGGCCAGCAAAGCCACGCCCATGGCAGGAAACCGATCCATCCCCACGCCAAAAACCAAGGCAGCATCCAGAAGCGCCAACAACAAAGCGCCGACGGCATAGAACAACAAGCGAAAAGCCCATTGCCCGACTTCAAAGAGACGATACTGAGTTAATCCCGCCGCAAGCCCCAGATAAATGATCAGGAAAAAGAGAAAGGCATATCCCTGACTCAAGGGCGTGATGTCCAACATCGAAGGAATGGTATTCAAGCCGATAAAGGCACCCGCCCCCACCAAAACGGACAGGCCCAACCAAGTCAAAGAGGCTCTGGCTAAAAGATCCTTCGAGGTCGCAAAAAACTGAATCGAAATCAAAAGACAGATCAGGAACATCTCGGTGACCATGATCAAACCGAGGTAGGTCACCGAGTGAAAGGCTTTGAAAACAGAAAGAGTCGTCCAAGCTCCAAGAATCACAGTTTCAGCGACGATCAGCTTTTTCCAATGCTTCAGACGGATCGGATAGACCAGGAACAAAGCGATCATGCTGATTCCGAACAGGGATGCCGTGGCCCCGTTCAACTCGGCCAACAAACGAAAAAGTCCGTGAGGCACTCCGCCCTCGCGAGTCGTATAGATGGCCGATGGCAGTGCAGACAAACACACGGCAAGTCCACTGATGGCGAACAACGTGCTTGCCAGGTCTCTGGAGCGAATGGCCCAGATCCAGCCGGAAATGATCAAAGCGCCACAAGCGACAAAAACCTGCGTCCAAAAAAGGACTGACAGATCCGATAAATGCCTGGCTCGAGGTGAAAGCTCGTGACGATTCCCCTCTCGATCGACCTGAACAGAGGTTGCCGTCAGGATTTTCGACAAAAGATCTTGGTTTTCATAAAAAGACGTCAGCTCGGAAAAATCCTCGATCGCGCCGGGGTCTTCCACCAAATCCAGTGCTGTTAATTGGATCGAACCCTGCTGAGAAGAGATCAAATCCCCGACCTGAAGTTGAAAACCCAGCTGCGGCAAGCGAAGGGCTAAATGAAGTGTGAATGCGACGAGGAAGACTCCGACACCGAACACCAAGGCCAGTCTTCGTCCTGGCGTCGAGAGGATCACGAATTGTCTCCGCGCTGTTTTTCGTAGTGCTGGATGTTTGTCAGAAAGTTTCTGCCAATATTCAAAGCTCTCATCTTGGCTTCATCGGCTTTTTGTCCTCGGAAACGTTCATCGACGGTCTCGAAAAACAACTTTAACCATTGCTGAAAATGTTCGACCTTCAGATTCAAAGGGATATGTGGAGGAAACGGGCGCCCCCGGTAACTGTCACCATTGAGCAGCAGCATTTCCCAGAAGTTCTGGATCTTCAGAAGATGCTCGTCCCAATGATCGCCGATTTTGTCGTTGAAAATAGGGCCGATGAGCTCGTCCACACGAACCTTGGCATAAAAGGCATTCACCAGTTCGTCGATGTCCTTCCGAGTCTCAATCAGTTTGGTACTACCCATGCTTTTCTTTTAGCGTTATTTTTTGGCTTCGTCTCGGGAAAAGGAGAAAAATGCGGATTCGCCAAATGGGATTTTCCTCCAGACTCAAGGCCCATCGCCATCTTCTGACACTGGAGACCCTCAAATTCATTTCCGAGTATCTGGTCGATGGAAATGCCCGGGCGGCGGCGCTGCGATCTGGGATCCCAGAGACTTACGCCTCTCGGCAAGGACAATGGCTGAAGAAACACCCCATGGTCGTCGCCGCTCTCGAGCGGGATCTGGACGAACGCGAGCTCAAACAGCTTCGTAAAATCGTCCGGGAAATCGAAGAGAAAATGAACTCTTGCAAGGACATCCTGGGCCTTGATGGCGAAGCCCTTGAATAGTCCTCACACCTTATAGAGTCTTGCAGTCGATCACGAAACGATACTTCACGTCGCTTTTGAGCGTGCGTTCATAGGCTTCGTTGATTTTTTCCGCAGGAATCAGTTCGATATCGCTGGTAATCCCGTGCTTTCCGCAATGATCCAGCATTTCCTGCGTTTCGGGAATTCCACCAATCAAAGACCCCATCATTTTACGGCGCCCCCTAATTAGGGAAAAGACATGCAAATCGAGAGGCTTTTCAGAGGCACCGACCAGCATCAAGGTTCCATCGCGCTTGAGCATTCCCAAGGCCTGGTTGACATCATGCTTTGCCGACACCGTATCCAAGATATAGTCGAAGTGCCCTTTGTACTTTTCAGCCTCAGGCTCATTGGTCAGAACGAAATGATGTGCGCCCAGGCGTTTTGCATCTTCTCTCTTATGCGGAGAATGGGACAAGACGGTGACTTCGGCTCCCATTGAAACAGCCAATTTCACACCCATA
>JAHBUU010000083.1 GCA_019637895.1 Pseudobdellovibrionaceae bacterium
CGGCATCCGCATCATGTACAACACCAAAGCCAAAGGCCAAGCGAAAGCCAAAGGCGGTTATGAAGTGACCGTTGAGAAAGACGGCAAAGAAGAAAAAATCGCCTGCGACAAGATTCTCGTCACCGTCGGACGCCGTCCGAACGGAGATCAGATGAATCTCAAAGCTGCCGGATTGCAGGTCGATGAGCGTGGCTTCCTGAAAGTCGATGCTCAACGCCGCACGAACGTGTCTCACATCTTCGCCATCGGCGATATCGTCGGACAACCGATGCTCGCGCACAAAGCCTCCCACGAGGGCGTGCTCGTTGCCGAAGTCATCAAGGGCCACAATCGCGTTTACGACGCGAAGACCGTCCCTGCCGTGGTCTTTACCGATCCGGAAATTGCATCCGCTGGCATGACCGAAGCCGAAGCGAAAGCCAAAGGCTTCAATGATCTCAAGATCAGCAAGTTCCCGTTCGCGGCGAACGGTCGCGCGGTCTCGATGATGGAAACCGACGGCTTCGTGAAAATGATCGCCGATGCGAAGACCAACATTTTGTTGGGCGTTCACATCGTCGGCCCTGAGGCTTCGAACCTGATCTCGGAAGCGGCTCTGGCCATCGAGATGGGCGCGCGCCTTGAGGATCTGGCTCTGACCATCCATCCTCATCCAACTTTGGGTGAGACCATGATGGAAGCGGCAGAAGCCACCTTGGGACACGCGATCCACATCATCCAAAAACCTCTCGCGCAGTCGGGCAAATCGGCCCACGCCTAAAGGAGTCCCTGTCGATGACCGCATTCACGGAAATCATCGAACCAGGGCCTTCCGAAAGGGACCTGGATTTTCAGGACTGGGGTCTGATCGAATATTCGCAGGCCCTCCTGAAAATGCAGGAGACTCTTGAACAAGTGATCGCCGGGCACACGGCGGGAACTTTGATTTTCTGCTCACATCCGCCGGTCGTCACTCTGGGGCGGGCCACGCAGGCCGGCGACGTCTTTGGTTGGTCAGGTCCCCTGCTTGAGGTATCCCGAGGCGGACGGGCGACCTATCATGGCCCCAGCCAAGTCGTTGTCTACCCCATCCTGAACCTCAAGGAGCCACGCAAAGGCCGCGGCCCTCAAGAGATCGCCGGATACCTGCGCGCCCTCGAGGACGGCATCGTCGAAGCCCTGAGAGAGTTCGGCATCGACAGCACCGGCCGTAGCCGCCACAAGAAAAGCGAGACCTCCCACGAAACCGATGAAACCGGAGTCTGGTGCGGTTCGCGCAAAGTGGCCTCTCTTGGCATCAGCGTGAAGAAGTGGGTGACCTCTCATGGAGCCGCAATCAATCTGCAGCAAGACCCTCAGGCCTTCGTCGGAATGAATCCCTGCGGCTTTCAGACGAATATCATGGCCAGCGTCGAAGAGCTTCTGGGAGCCCCTGTCGACCGAAGCCATTTTCAAGATACCCTGAAGGCCATCCTCCTAAAGAGGCTCTAGGACCAGACCTTTGTCAAAAATTGGACGGGGAAAGGGCAATCCCCTTCTCCCCCATCGACGTCATCCTTCAACATGGGAATATGAAAACATTTTTTCTGATCTGCTCTCTTTGGGTGAGCTCTGTCGCCATTGCGGCTCCTGTCTGCTTCACGGACAAGAAATCCTACGGCGAGGTGAAAGAGCAATTGCCAGCCTTCATGAGACGAGGACAAGTCTACCTGGCCTACACCGACGGCTCATTGAACGCGGCGGCAGCGATCATCCCTTCGGGCCGTGGCTTCCAATTCAAATTGGATTACAAACACAGCCTGCTCGGAACGACGAGCGAGTCCGGAAAGATCAATAAAGTCTGCTACGAAAACGGGACCGCCGTTGTCACCCTCAGCTCCGGCGCCAGCAAGAGCTTGAAAGTCCAAGGAAGCAGTCTCGTTTACAAAGGCTATTCGCTCCCAAGCGTGAGCCAGCAAAAATACCTGGCCGCTTTGGGAAAAGTGCTGAACGCCGCTACCGGTGGAGCCGCTGAAGGAAAGATGAACAAATGAACAGACAGATTCTTTCCACTCTTCTCTGTCTTCTGTCCTTCACAGCCTCGGCTCAGACCCGGCCTTTTCAATCGTCCGAAAAATTTGAATACGTTGCTGAAAAAACGGATCCCCTGATCGGTCTCATCAAGACCGAAACCTTTCAGGGTGTGGTTCTACGTCCGGACTCGTCGATGGAATCTCTCAGACTGATCGATGATCATCTGGTTCCCCTGGAAAAAGCCGCGGTCTTGAATGAAAAAACTTGTCGTGAAGCTCTGACCCGCATTCTTGGCCCCTCTGAGGGCAAAGATCCCGTGATCAAAATCGCCAAGGTCGAAACCTTTCAGGTCGGTTCAGATCCGGCCTGCGAGATCGAGGCCTCTGACGTGAAATCCGGTGGGCCTCTTCTGAAAAGATATCGAATCGCCATGCGAACCTACAAAGGCAAGATCCGCGCCTTCGTCGCCCAAGACACGTCTGCGGTCGCCCTTCCGGACGAGTCCGAAGAGCTTCGAGGATTTTTGAAAAGTCTGAAGTAAAGGTCTCCGGCCGGAGACCTTGTCCGCCGAACTAAACTCGATCGGCGGTCATGATCATGGCTTCGCCCTTCACGCAGAGTTCGCCATTCTGATTCTTGACCAAAGTTTCAATGGCGCCAATGCCGCGCTCTTCACGATAGCTGGAAACCGTGAGTTCAACACTGACGGTGTCACCGATGTAAACCGGACTCATGAACTTGAGGTTCTGAGAAAGGTAAATCCCACCCGGCCCCAAGTGTTGACCAAGAGCCCGCGAGATCAGGGCGGCACTCAGCATGCCGTGCGCGATCCGTTTTTTGAAACGGGTCTTTGCCGCATACTCATCGTCCATGTGCATAGGATTGAAATCACCAGAGACCTCCGCAAACTTGCGGACCATGTCGTCAGTGATTTCGACGCTCAAAAGAATTTTATCGCCAACCTTAAACATGACGAAAAATCTAATGAAGCCCCCAGGAAGGGTCACGCATATTCTGTGGCGCAGGATGTCTGCGCCGGGCCGTAACGAACTTGAGGGGAAAAGAACCTAAATGCTGTGCACATTCGGGAGAAAGAACGGAATCGTCCCTTTGCCGCCGGCCTTGATCGGCAGATACAGGCCTTTGCCCTTGGTCCAGGAAGGAGCCTCGACGTCGAAGCGTCGATACGGTGTGCCCTGAACCTCGACGGACAGTGTGCGCGCGAAAAACTCGCGAACGATCTCGCTCCCCTTTTTTGCTGGGGCATCCGCCTTGAGGAGGGCGATCTGTCGCGCAATCAAGGGGGTCGCCATGGAGGTCCCGGAAACCGGTCCATAACCGGTCTCGGCAGAGCACTGCTTCAGAACCTCTTCCCACATCTGAAGACGCGTCGGCTCGTCATCTCTGTCATAAGTTCCCACCTTGCTCGCGCCCGGAATCAGAGCGGAATGACAGATCGAAGTCGGCATCAAAGAAAGAATCTGAACGCCAGGGGCAAAAACAAAATTTTTATGTTTCAAGGCGATGTTCGAAAATTCGGCCACCGTTTTTTCGTTCTTCAAGGCCCCGACGCAAATCAAGTTGTCCGCCTCGAACCCACAAGGCAAAACCTCGGCTCCGTCGAAGGACTTTCCATCATTTCCGGCGGCAGCGACGAAAACCACGTTCTCGGCACTGGTGATCAGCTTTTGCATCTTTTGATAAAACTCTCGGTCCGTCGCTTCACATTTCGGAGACTGGAAACCCTCCTTCAGACAACTGAGTGCAGGCGAAAGCCCCAGAGAGAGATTGATAACTGTCGCGCCATCCGCGATCGCTTGATGGAAAGCCCGCTCTAGATTTTGCAAAGACTCTTTCCTGTACTCGGCCATGGCATCCGCATATTGCCGGCTGGCTTTGCCAAAGCTGGGCCATTTGTTTTTCTTGTCTTCAGGATCAGAGATCAATCCACGGCCCTCTTTTCGGTTCATCGGCATCACCCGATACGCCAGCAAACCGATATCGTCACGATCGTAGGTCATCAAACCCGCAACATGGGTTCCGTGAAACATACGGGCTTCGGTATCAGCGATCCGAACCGGGTTGATGAAACGGGACAGCTCAGGAACCAAGCGCAAACCGTCTTCGTACATCTTGCCCATGAACTCGGATTGGCGATGATCACGATCTCCGACATCTGGATTGATATCCACCGTTCTGACCAGCAGAGGCGCGGGCCAGCCGTCCTCTCCCAGATAGTCCCAACCCCAACGAAGGGGGTTTCCCTGCGGATCGAGCTGGAGATGGATATTCTTTTGAAGTTCGGGGTGCAGATAGTCCACGCCCGTATCGATCACGGCGACCAGCACCCGATGGCGTTCGTTCTGTGCCCGAGCGTTCGCAATCAAGGGCCGCGGGTTCGCGATTTCCGCTCGCTCCGGAGAGGCCTTTCGCTGATCGTCGACGAATTCGCAACCTGACAGAAGCAGTGAACCAAAAACCAAGGAGCCGATGAGAAGTCGAAATTGAGCCTGACCCGAGAGCATAGCTGGCCTCCTGAACCCTTGGTTCCAGGCAAAACCATTGCAATCTTGCCGCCTTCGCAAGGTCCCCAAACCCGCTCCCTCCGGGCATTAGAGGTCGGTTCTGAACGAAGGTCCTGTCGATGCCGTGAACAGCTGACGTTCTTGGCCCTCTTGAAGCGAAGGCCCCATCGTCTTTCCGTCTCAAAATGAGATTTCGTTTATTCTCTTCACAAAATTCCGCTTGAGTTTATTTCTCCTCAACGCCGATAGAGCTATATGAGCAAGACAAGCAGTGTGATCACCCTTTTGGATGATCAGACAATTTATGTCCCTAAAGATCTTTTTTTCGAGGGGATGGTCTTGCCCGTCGATATCTTCATCCGCATGCGCCGAGAGACTTATCTGCTCATCGGCCGCGAAGGAGAGAAGGCCAAATTCTCGGAGCTTCACGGATTCAATCATCCGAACTTTGCGATCTTCGTTCGCTCGGACGAACATCAAAAGCTGATTTCATCGATGACCGAAATGACGGAAAAGATCATTCCGCATGCGAATGTTCCGCTCAAAATCAAAGCTCAGTTCGTCACGGGATTGGTGACCGACGCGATTTCCTCTCTCGAGGAAAAGAAATTTATGACGGCGGGCCACCTCAAGAAAGTCGCGCAGCTCGTGGTTGAAATGCGCCAGAAGTCCTCGGTCTTCGACGAGGTTCTGGCCATCTTGCAGGACAGTCCGAAAGCGGCATCGACGCAATCCATGGTCACCTGCCTGACCAGCCTGGCCTTGGCCGAGGAAATGGGAATCACTCAAATGCTGGTTCTCGAAAAGATCAGCATGGGCTCCCTGCTTCATGACATCGGACTCAAGTTCGTGCCGACCGAAATTCTCGAAAAACCCCGACACCAATGGACTCCGGCGGATCTGCAAGTTTACGAGAATCACCCGATCCAAGGGATCGAGATGCTTCGCGACCTGAAAGACCTTCCGACGGACGTTCTTTTGATCGTAGCCGAGCACCATGAAAATGCCCAGGGAACCGGGTTTCCCAAAAAGCTTCGCGATATGCGCCTGAGTCCTCTGAGTCGGATCGTCGCCCTAGCGACCTACTTCACGGACCTTCTGACATCGGGCCGCTGCACCGATGCGGATGCCGCCATCGAGTACATGGAAAAGATCGCGGGACAGCCGTTCAACCGCCAGGTCTTTTCGGCCCTCAGAAATATCGTCAACAAACGGGCCATGGCTGATCAGATAAAAAAAGCCGCCTGATTTCTCAAGCGGCTTTTCCCTTCGAAAATTTCGAAAAAAATTAAAGGATGTTTGCGGCGAGTTCCGCGAGCTCCGAACGCTCCCCTTTGGTCAGCGTGACGTGGGCCGCGATCGGATGTCCCTTGAACCGCTCAACCACATAGGTGAGACCGCTGTTCGCGGAATCCACATAAGGGTTATCGATCTGATAGATATCACCCGTCAGAACGACTTTGGTTCCACGACCCGCACGAGTCACGATGGTTTTGATCTCGTGAGGAGTCAGGTTCTGCGCCTCATCCACGATCAGGTACTGCTTAGGAATACTGCGGCCCCGAATGTACGTGAGGGGCTCGATGTTCAACATTCCCTGATTGATCAGCTCCTGAGCGCGACCGGCGGCCTTTTTATCGGCACCCATCAAAAACTCCACGTTATCGAAGATCGGCTGCATCCAAGGATTCAGCTTTTGTTCGATATCGCCCGGCAGATAACCGATGTCTCGTCCCATCGGAAAGATCGGTCGAGACACTAGCAACCGCTGGAAGCGGCCTTCGTCGAGAGTCTTGTGCAAACCCGCCGCAATGGCGAGCAAGGTTTTCCCCGTTCCGGCTTTTCCGATCAGCGAAACGAAAAGGATCTCGTCGTTCAAAAGGCAATCGAGTGCAAAGGACTGCTCGACGTTGCGAGCATGAATTCCCCAGATGCCGTCCGTCGGAACGATCAATGGAACCACCGCTTTTTCCGCCGCCGAATAACGACCGACAGCCGAGTGATTCGGATTGGAAACGTCCTTCATCACCAGGTACTGGTTGGCCTGCAAACGAGTGTTCGGGACTTCCAGACGCTTTTCTTTGTAAAACTGATCGATCTGTCCAGGACTCAATTCGAGTTCTTGGTAGCCCTCGTAGAGCTCATCCGACGTGCCGGTGTTCGGCTCGTAGTCCTTGGCGACGATCCCGTAAACGTCAGCCTTGATCCGCAGGTTGATGTCTTTCGAGATCAGCTCCACCTTGGTGCGAGGATGCTGTTTTTGCAAAGCCAAGGCGGTGCTCAGAATCCGGTTGTCCGCTTTGACCGCATCCAATTCCGTCGGCATTCCCGCCATCAGAAGATCAGTGCTGATGTAAACGTAGGTTTCAGAATTCGTATCGAGCTGCACACCTTGAGCAAGGGAGCCCTTTGCCCGGAGAACGTCGATGAACCGGCTGAACTGACGGGCGTTTCGTCCGTTTTCGCCTTGATCCCTCTTGAAACGGTCGATTTCCTCGATCACAGAGATCGGGATATGGATGTCCGCGTCTCCCAGCTTCATCATCGCCTGGGCATCGAAGAGGATCACGTTGGTATCAATGACGATTTTTTTTCTTTTGCTGCTTTTCGACGAGGTACTTTGACTCAAAGTTATTTTCTCCCGTGGGTGAACGGACGCTGGAGGCGTCCACTTGCATTTAATTGCACCTGAACGCCGGACCAAAGTCCACGGAAGACTGTATTGTTTTTTTATTTTAAGAGAGTGCTGCGTCACCCGGCTCCTCGGCGGAGGAGCCGCATGCTCGAAATTCGTTCAGTTAAGAACCGCTGGAAATCTGGAGATCGCCTTCGTCGGCCTGCAAGTTGACACTGACCGCTTCGATGAATTTCACGAAATGAGCGAGGGCCACGTCATTCACCGTGTTCTTGACGAACTTGGTCCCGTGACGGATGAAGCCCGCATCGGAAAAGTTCTCGATCCATTTCACTTGAACAACGAATTCAAAATAGGTTTTGTGATTGAGGTAAATCCGCATGGCCACCCGCTCGTCCTTATGAAACGCGCCCTGACCGGTTTCGACTTCGAAGGCCAAACCGTCTTCGGAAATATCATAAAGGCTGACACGCATGAGACCGCGCTCGGGGACCACCGTGAACGCACCGACAAACTCCGTCAGGATCGTCCGGCGCAGATCACGTCGCTCTTCCTTCAAAATCGCCTGCCGCGGCTCGACGAGATCCACCACTTCCGCGACCTGGTGAGACTTCCCGTTTTCCGTGTTTTTACGATGACTTAGGCGCGACGTCAGGTCGATGACTTTCCCCATTCAAGAGCCCCCTCTTTGATAAGGGACTTATCGGCAGAATTTGTTTCAACTTGAGTATCTCAAGCTGGAGGATGGACCAGGACTGTTCTAAACTGAGACAGGGGGTTTCATGACCGTCGTCCGCGCCCTAGTCCTAAGTCTTGCGATTCACCTGCTCTTGGTGCTGGGTCTTCGCTTGATTCCTGAGGACTGGGCCTGGGATCAGTCCGCTCCCGACGTGGCCGAAATTCAGATCATCGAAGTCCCGCCCAGCAACCGCCCCAAGACACCGCAAATCGTCCGCGATGTCGAAGCCCCCGACTTGGTCAAAGAGCAAGACTCCAAAGAGGACGCCCGCTTCCTGTCGGCAAAACAGCAACGAGTTCTGGTCGAATCACAAGCGCGGGAGACCGGCCTCACTCGCAATTCGAAAACGCCGCCCCTGCCTCACGATAGCTGGCTTCGCAAATACGCTGAACGCGGGGGCAATACCTCCGACGACAAACCTCAGGAAAAATCCCTGGATGGATACGAACCAATCCGTCTGCCTTCGCCCAAGGATTCAAGCTTTGCCTTCGAGGGAGCTCCGGCGACCACGGGAGAACAGCTGCCTGACGACGTCTCCTTGGGTGAGTTCACGGCCCTCAACACCGATCGTTTCAAATACTACTCGTTCTATGCGCGCATCGAAGAGCTGGTTCGCTTCCGCTGGGAACAAGGTTTAAGAAGTGCCATCGATACCTTCCCGCGAAATCAGTTGCTGAATTTGAATCGCGACCGCTGGGTGACCGAAGCGGAATTCTGGTTGACCAAAGACGGCCGTTTTCATTCAGCGCATATCCACCGCGAATCGGGTCTGCGACGTTTCGATGGGGCCGCCATCAATGCCTTCCGGGATGCGAACATCTTTCCGAATCCTCCTCCGGAAATGATCGAAAAAGACGGCCTGATCCGAATCAAATACTCTTTCACCGTGCGCTGGTCTCCGAACGCACTGGTGGGCCGCTAGTCCTCCGTTCTAGACCATTTTTGGGCTGGCCTTCTATCCAGTCGTCCTCGGGATTCAGAGGGCGTTTCCAAGCGTCATTGATAGAATGGAAGGGATGAAAAAAGCATTCCTCCTTTTCCTGCTCGTCGCCATGACCGGGTTCGAAGCCCACGCTCTTTATACCGAAGTGGGCCTGAGTTACGGACGCAAGCGAACTTCCTTTGATGCGGACAACTATCTGGACACCGAGTCACTGAGCGGATCTTTGTCGTTTTACTTTCTGGATCGCCTGGCACTTGAGATGAGTTACACCTCGGCGAACACCGTCCGAGAGGAAAAAATCCGTTCGGGCGGCACCGTCCTTTCCCAACAAACCGTTGTGCAGACCACCCAGGTTTATGGTGCGGATTTGATCTGGGTTTTTGCCGGAAAACAGGCGTTTTTCCAACCCTACATCAAAGGCGGAGTTGCTCAAGTTCGCCGAGTTCAGGAAGTCAAAGTCAACAACCAGAACACCTACCGCCTAGAACCTGAAGTCGCTCTCGTTCCCAGCTATGGAATCGGCTTCAAGCTAGCGATGACTTCTTCCTTTGGTTTGAAGTTCAGCTACGATGCCTCAAAAACTCCTCTCGGGCAGGGCGCTTTCTCCAATGACGATCAGCTTCGCGCCGGCGTGACATGGATGTTCTGAAAAAAATCTTTTTCTTAGGTCTCTCGGCCGGACTCTTGAGCGGTTGCCAGATCACCTACGTCATGAAAAGCGCGAAAAGCCATATGTCGATTCTTTGGTCCCGCGTTCCCATCGACGAAGCGCTGAAAGACCCCCGACTGACCACCGAGCAAAAAGCCAAGCTTGAGCAGGCCAAGGAAGCCCGGGATTTCGCTCTTTCCCACATTCGCCTCAAGCCCTCTGACAACTACACTCGTTTTTCCTATGTGGACCGTCCCTACGTTTCTTATGTGGTCAGTGCCGCTCCTAAATGGAAACTGGAACATCACGAATGGTCCTATCCCATCGTTGGCAAAATGCCTTATCGCGGATTTGCCAGCGAAGAGGATGCCAAGGCCGAACAGGGGTCCTTGGACAAAGAAAACCTGGATACCTATCTGCGCGGCGTGAGCGCCTACAGCACCCTGGGATGGTTCGAGGATCCGATCCTCTCAACCATGCTGTCCTCAAGCGAGCAAGGCTTGGTGGACGTCATCATCCACGAGACCACTCATGCAACCCTGTACATTAAAAACTCTGCCGACTTCAACGAGCGCCTCGCCGTCTTCGTCGGGAACAAGGGAACCGAGGAATTTTATCTGGCGAAAGAAGGCGCGGACTCTCCGACTGTCGCCAAGATCAAGGCCTTCAATCATGACGATGCTCTGTTTTCCGCCTTTATTGGACCGAAAATCCAAGAACTGAAAAGCTGGTACGCCCAGCTTCCAGAAACGGAACGCCAAGAAGAACGCCGCAAAGAAAAATTCAAGGCGATCCAAGAGGACTTTGAAAAAAATCTGCTGCCGCGAATGAAAACCGAAGCCTACAAACGCTTTCCTCGTCTGGATCTCAATAATGCCCGGCTGCTCTACTTCAAAACTTACATGACGGACCTCAGTGATTTCGAAAAACTCTATGCCTCGACTGGAAACTCCTGGGAGCTTTTTCTGAAATGCGCAAAAACTCTCGAGTCCGCAAAGAAACCAGAAGACGGACTGAAAGAGCTTCTGAAAAAAATTGAAACGTCTTCGGTTCAGGAAATCTGCCGCTCCTGAAAAAACAAAACGCCCCTCACGAGGCGTCTTGTTCAATGAATCCATCAGATCGTAAATCCTAGATTTCGGCGACTTTCACTTTCTTGAGCCACTCTTCGGGAACCGCTTCTGCGGTCAAAGCGGCGGCTTGTTCCCTCTCGCTCTGTGCGAGCAAGGTCGACAGATAACGTTCCGAATGGCTAGGAACGATGACGACGATCCGTTTGCCCTTGTTCTCGTCCTTCGCCGCCAATCGCAGGCCAGCAACGACCGCCGCACCCGATGAAATGCCGACGGGGATGCCTTCTTTTTTGATCAGATCGCGAGCCATCTGAAGAGCTTCTTCCGAAGTGACCTTCTCGATGCCGTCAATCACCGAGCGATCCAAGAGCGGAGGAATGAACCCTGCACCGATGCCCTGGATTTTGTGAGGCCCCGGCGCCCCCCCGCTCAGAACCGGGCTCTCGACTGGTTCAACCGCGATCATGCGCAAGCTCTGCTTTTTCTTTTTAAGAACTCGCCCACAACCAGTGATGGTCCCGCCTGTTCCGATTCCGCTGACGACGAAGTCGACCGCGCCGTCGGTGTCCTGCCATATCTCCAGGGCGGTGGTTTCGGCATGAATCGCCGGGTTGTCCATATTCTCGAACTGCGAGGGCATAAAGGCATTGGAGTTCTTGGAAACCAGCTCCATTGCTTTTCCAACAGCGCCCTTCATTCCCAGAGGGCCCGGAGTCAGAATGACCTTTGCACCCAAGAGCAAAAGCAGGGTCCGACGTTCCATCGACATGGTCTCGGGCATGGTCAACGTCAGCTGATATCCCTTGGCTGCACAAACAAAGGCCAAAGCGATTCCTGTATTGCCCGAAGTCGGCTCGATGACCTCCATCCCGGGTTTTAGTTTGCCGGCGCGCTCAGCATCTTCGATCATGGCCAGACCGATCCGGTCTTTCACGGATCCTAGAGGATTGAAAAATTCGAGCTTCAACAGCAGTTGTCCAGGCAACCCTGCACCGATTCTTTTCATTTCGATCAGTGGCGTGCGTCCGATGGTTTTCGTGATATCCGAATAAACGCGCATGCGGCCTCCCTTGGCTTTCAGCGGATTTCCAAGGATACCCCCGGCTTTCAAAGGATGCAAAAAATCCATGTCAACGGATTGAACGATCCTTCCCTTTTCACAACAAAATCGAGGACCGTGGATGAACGTCCAGGTCTTTGATAAGTACAGCCTGTGATGAAACTTTCTTCTCTCATAGCGATCAGTTGTTTGGTCTCGGTTCCCGCATGGGCACAGTCGCGGCAATGGGTCGTGACAAAAACCGAATGGACATCAACGGACGAGGCGAACTTTTCGTCTTTTGTTCAAGCCTTGGGACGGTCCAAGTGCAACACGGTTCATAAGTGCATTACGAGTTCGGCAAATCCCTATCGAGGGTCGGATCCGAACGATGTGCAGTTCTACTCGGACTGCGCGGACTTTCCTTACTTTCTGAGATCTTATTTTGCCTGGAAAAATGGTCTGCCGTTCTCTTACGTTTCAAGCGTGCGATCTGTCGACGCGGATGAACGTAAAAAGAATCCGCCGGTCCTCGCACCGGGTGAAACCGAAAAACCTCTGGATAGCCGCTATAGCTCGCTCGGGAACTACGCCACGGGACGAACCAGTCTGGTCCCCGCCCCGGGCAAGTCTTTGGATTTCTTTTCGACCATGACTCGCCTGCAGAATATCGTGTTCTCGGGAACCCTCAGGATCGGTCCCGCTGCGACCTCGAAAGTGGCGAACGACTTTTATTCACCGGCGATCAAAATCGGCTCCATCCGTCCGGGCACGACAATCTATGATTCCAACGGACATGTGGCTGTGATTTACGATGTTCTGGCAGACGGCCGCGCTCTGTTCTTTGATGCTCACCCGGACAACTCGGTCAC
>JAHBUU010000084.1 GCA_019637895.1 Pseudobdellovibrionaceae bacterium
AGCCACATTTTCAAGCAGGGTTTTCCGATCGATGGGTTTGGTCAAATGCCCGTCACAACCGGCGGACTCACAGCGCGCCTTTTCTTCGCTCAGAGCGTGAGCGGTCAATGCAAGGATCGGTGCCTTGAATCCCTTTTTTTTCAAAATCCTTGTCGCTTGGTAGCCGTCCATCAAGGGCATCTGAATGTCCATCAAGACCAGATCGTAATGGCCGTCCGCCGCCTTTGTTGTTGCCTCCAGGCCATTCACAGCAAGATCGACCTGCACTCCGGCTCCCTGTAAAAACTTGGTCAGCAGAGCCTGATTGTCCTCGGCATCTTCAACCAATAGAACACGCACTCCCTTTAGCGCCCCAAACAGGCTCATCGAGGCATTTTCGTCTGGATCCATCAACTCATTGAAGTCTTCGATCATCTGTACAGCATCAGGCACGCCCGCTTCGATTTCTAAAATAAAGAGACTGCCTTCGCCCGGCGTGGATTGTTCGAGCCAGACATCCCCGCCCATGGCTTTTGCCAACTGACGAGACAACGCCAACCCCAATCCCGTCCCTCCGAACCGACGACTCGTCGAGGGATCAGCTTGGACAAAGGCGTTGAAAAGCTTCTGAGATTGATCATGCCGAAGTCCGATCCCGGAGTCGCGGATCTCGACCCGCAGCTTGGGTCTTCGTTGCAAAGAGTTCTCCTCCCAAAAAATATCGACAGAAACATGTCCTTCTTCGGTAAACTTGAGAGCGTTCCCCACAAGATTCAGTAAAATCTGCTTCAGTCGCACCCCATCCGAAAAGATCACCCGGGGGATCGGTCCACGCGCGGCCATCGAAAGCCCGATGCCCTTGCCGACGGCTTTCAGATTCATCGACGAATAAATATCGTGAAAGATCGCCAGCAGATCGGTTTCCGTCTTTTCAACTTCAAGGCGCCCGGCCTCGATCTTCGAGATGTCCAAGACCTCATCGATGATTCGCAACAATTGATGGCCGTTGCGACGAATCGTGGCCACAGATTCGACCTTTTCATCCAAAGTCATCGTCTGGTCCAGCAGAAGCTCTGAAAAACCAAGAATCGCATTCAAAGGGGTTCTGATCTCGTGGCTCATATTCGCCAGGAAATAAGTCTTGGCCCGGTTCGCGGACTCGGCCATTTCGCGGGCGTCGACCAGATTTCCTTGAGCAATTTTCCGTTCATGGATATCCGTGCAGGTCCCTATCCAGCCCGTGATTTCATTGGCCGAATTCAACTCGGGCGCGGCCTTGACCCAATGCCATCGCATTTCGCCATCATAGCGTCGAAAGCGTCCTTCGAACTCGAAGCCTTGATTCTTCGAAATTGATTCCAGCCAGATTTTCAGCAAGAGCCTGAGATCAATCGGATCCAGCAACGCATGCCATTTCGTTCCAGCACTTTCTTCGTTGCTCTGACCGGTGTACTCGCTCCAACCCTGGTTGCTGTAGGTCAGCCAACCGTTGATATCCGTGCGCCAGATCATGTGAGGAATCGCATTGGCGAGGTTCTCATACCGTCGCAACCCCTCAAGCTCGAGACGTGTCCGCTCAAAGGCGGCTTCTTTTTGTTGGATCTCTTGAATCAGTTTCGTCTGCTCCAGGATTTGCAGGTTCTTCAGATGCAAATCCACAAAGACCGACACCTTGGCTTTCAGGACCATCGGATCGAAAGGCTTAAACAGATAATCGACAGCTCCCGCTTCGTAACCCCGATGGATGTAGGATTCATCCTTGTTGATCGCTGTGATGAAAAGGATCGGCACATGTCGGCAGTGCGGCTGCTGACGGATCAAAGCCGCCGTCTCAAAGCCATCAAGGCCCGGCATCTGAACATCCAAGAGGATGACCGCGAAATCATAGAGCGCGATCAAGCCCAAGGCTTCTTTGCCCGACATCGCCTTGATCAAGTTGTAGCCCTGTCCACCCAGAACGGCGTCGAGGGCAATCAACCCATCCTCACGATCATCAACAAGGAGAATATCGATCCGTCCCCCCGTCATCGAGCCTCATCTCCTTGCTGCGGTTTCATCCACTGAAACATCGCCGACAACAACCGAGCCTGATCAACGGGCTTCGTGATATAATCCGAGGCTCCCGCTTCGAGGCATTTTTCGCGATCCCCCTTCATGGCTTTGGCCGTCAGGGAAATGATCGGCAAATTTTCGTACTGAGGGTTCTCGCGGATCTGCCGAATGGCCTCGATCCCATCCATCTCGGGCATCATCGTGTCCATCAAAACAATGTCAATCGGACCGTTTTCTTCGAGGATGCGAATTCCTTGTCGGCCATTTTCAGCATAAACCACGTCCATACCCCGAGCCTTCAGGACCGTGGACAGCGCAAAGATATTCCTCATATCATCATCAACGATCAGAACCTTTTTCCCTGCGAAATCCGCGTTCTCAGGCAGAGGACGATAGGAAACCTGGTCTTGCTCTGAAACCGAATCCCGCACACTGACATCGGAACCGACATATTTCTGAGGCAGAACCAACCGGAAGACACTGCCTTCGCCTGGCTCACTTTCCACCTGAATGATCCCGCCCAAAAGACGCGCGATCTCACGACTGATGGTCAGTCCCAATCCCGTGCCTCCATATTTGCGACTGGTCGTTCCATCCGCCTGCTGGAAAGCCTCAAAGATCAACTTCTGCTTGTCGGCAGGAATTCCGATTCCGGTGTCAGACACGCTGAAAACAATGACACTCTTTGAATGCTTGAGTGCCTCGAGTGGGAATTTTTCTGACCGCTCGGCCAAAGAAACCCGCATTTTTACGCGACCCTCTTCGGTGAATTTGAAAGCATTCGACAACAAGTTCTTGAGGATCTGATGCAGACGATTCTCGTCGGTGAACATGGTTCTTGGAACGTTGAGATCCCTCTCGATCTCGAACACCAAGCCCTTGTGCTCGGCCACAGGACGGAAAGTCTGCTCCAGGTAATCCTCGATGGATCCGACCTGAACTTCCCGTGGATCCACCGGCATTTTTCCGGCCTCCACTTTCGACAGATCCAGGATCTCGTTGATCAACGCCAGCAGATCCTGACCGGCGGAATGAACCGTCGAAGCATATTTCACCTGTTCAGGGGTCAGGTTGCTGTCTTTGTTGTCAGCCAAGGTCTGCGACAAAATCAACAAGCTGTTAAGAGGTGTTCGCAGCTCATGGGACATATTCGCCAAGAACTCGGACTTGTACTTGGAAATCAGCGAAAGCTGCTCTGCTTTTTCTTCGAGACTGCGGCTGGCCAGCTCGACCTCTTGGTTTTTGACCTCGAGGAGTTTGGCTTTCTCTTCGAGTTCTTTCGCCTGAGCTTCGAGTTCTGCGTTGGAGCGCTTCAGCTCCTGCAGCAATTCCTCGGTTCTCATGCTGGAGGAAATCATATTCAGGATGACCCCGATGGAATCCATCAGCTGGTCCAAGAAGTTGATATAGTTCTGACTGAACGGCCGAGTCGAAGCGAGTTCGATCACCGCCTTCAGCTCTCCCTCGAACAGGACCGGCAGGACGATCACATTGGCGGCCCGGACCTGGGTCATCGCGGACTCGATCATCACCACGTTTTGATCAGGATCGCTGATCAGAATGCGCCTCTTCTCGAAGGCGCACTGGCCAATCAGTCCTTCTTTCAAGCGATAGCGATTGGAAACACTCCGTCTTTCACTGAAAGCGTAGCTGGCGATCAAGTTCAAAACAGGGGCATCGCTTTCGTTTTCCGACATGAAGAAAGCCCCTTGATGGGCACCCACCAGCGGCGTCAACTCGGACATGATGAGCTGGGCCACCGAAGCGATACTTCGCTGCCCTTGCATCATCCCTGAGAATTTGGCGAGGTTGGTTTTCAGCCAATCCTGCTCGGTGTTTTTCTGGGTCGTATCTTTCAGATTCCCGATCATTTGGTTGATATTGTCTTTGAGGGCCGCGACTTCGCCTTGAGCATCGAGCGTGATCTGACGAGTCAGATCCCCTTTCGTCACCGCCGTGGAAACTTCAGCGATCGCACGAACCTGTTTCGTCAAGTTCGAGGCCATGAAGTTCACGTTGTCGGTCAAATCCTTCCAGGTCCCAGCGGCACCGGGAACCTTGGATTGACCGCCCAGCTTTCCTTCGATTCCGACTTCACGAGCAACCGTGGTCACCTGATCAGCAAAGACCCGCAAAGTGTCCGTCATCGAATTGATGGTTTCAGCAAGGGCTGCAACCTCGCCTTTGGCTTCGAGAACGAATTTCTGTGACAAATCGCCTTCCGCAACAGCGGTCACGACCTTCACAATCCCCCGAACCTGTTTGGTCAAATTCGAGGCCATGAAGTTCACGTTGTCGGTCAAGTCTTTCCAGGTTCCAGAGGCTCCGGGAACTTTTGCCTGACCACCCAGCTTTCCTTCGATTCCGACCTCACGAGCAACCGTGGTCACCTGATCGGCGAAGGTTCTCAGGGTTTCCGTCATCGAATTGATGGTTTCAGCAAGGGCTGCAACCTCGCCTTTGGCTTCGAGAACGAATTTCTGTGAGAGATCGCCTTCTGCAACAGCGGTCACGACCTTCACGATCCCCCGGACCTGCGAGGTCAAATTCGAGGCCATGATATTGACGTTATCAGTGAGATCCTTCCAGGTTCCAGAGACCCCTTTGACGATCGCCTGACCACCCAGCTTTCCTTCGGTTCCAACCTCTTTCGCAACCCGCGTGACTTCCGCCGCGAACAAGTTCAACTGATCCACCATCGTATTGATGGTGTCTTTGAGCTCAAGGATCTCGCCTTTCGCATCGACTGTGATTTTTTGGGACAAGTCGCCGTTTGCAACAGCGGTGGTGACTTTTGCGATGTTTCGAACCTGCGCAGTCAAGTTACCCGCAAGGCCGTTCACGTTGTCGGTCAAATCTTTCCAAGTTCCAGACACACCCTGAACGACGGCCTGACCACCCAGTTTTCCTTCGGTTCCGACCTCTTTTGCGACCCGCGTGACTTCCGCCGCGAAGGAACGGAGCTGATCCACCATGACGTTGATGGTGTTTTTCAATTCAAAGATTTCACCCTTCGCATCGACCGTGATTTTTTGCGACAAGTCGCCATTCGCAACGGCGGTGGTTACTTTTGCGATGTTTCGAACCTGTGCGGTCAAGTTGCCTGCAAGGCCGTTCACGTTATCGGTCAAATCTTTCCAGGTTCCAGAGACCCCTTTGACCTCGGCCTGACCGCCCAACTTTCCTTCGGTTCCAACCTCTTTCGCAACCCGAGTCACCTCGGCTGCGAACAGGTTCAACTGATCCACCATCGTGTTGATGGTGTTTTTGAGTTCAAAGATCTCGCCCTTGGCATCGACCGTGATTTTCTGAGACAAGTCGCCTTTTGCAACCGCGGTGGTCACTTTCGCGATGTTTCGAACCTGGTTCGTCAAATTCGAAGCCAGACCATTCACGTTGTCGGTGAGATCCTTCCAAGTTCCAGACACACCTTTCACGTCCGCCTGACCGCCCAATTTTCCTTCGGTTCCGACATCTTTCGCAACCCGAGTCACCTCGGCCGCGAATGAGGACAGCTGATCCACCATGACATTGATGGTGTTTTTCAATTCAAAGATTTCGCCCTTCGCATCGACTGTGATTTTTTGGGACAAATCGCCTTTTGCAACGGCGGTGGTGACTTTTGCAATGTTTCGAACCTGGTTCGTCAAATTCGAGGCCAAGCCATTCACATTATCAGTGAGATCACGCCAGATTCCTGAGGCCCCTTTCACGTCCGCCTGACCGCCCAGTTTCCCTTCGGTTCCGACCTCTTTTGCAACCCGCGTGACCTCGGAAGCAAAGGAGTTCAACTGATCCACCATCGTATTGACCGTGGTCCCGATCCGCAGGAATTCCCCTTTGACAGGTCGGCCATCCGTTTCAAGAGCGGCTTTCTGGGACAGGTCACCTTTCGCAACAGAGGTGATGACCCGGGCCATTTCCGTGGTTGGCTGCGCCAGATCCGCGATCAACTGGTTCACAGAATCAACACTGGTGGACCAAGAGCCTTTGACAGGCCCGATGGACGCTCGTTCGGTCAAGCGGCCTTCGAGACCGACGATATTTCGCACCCGCGCGAATTCATTCGCCATGTTTTCATTCAAATCGATGATGTCATTCAGAACCTCACCAATTTCAGAGATGATCCCATCCGGACCTTCCATCTGCATCCGAATGGAAAAGTCTCCTCGACGAACGGATTTGACGACAAACAGAAGCTGCTTCAGCTCATCCCGAAAGGAAGTTTGAGAAACAGGAACAGCGTTCTCTGTTGTCCGATCGGGGAAACGAGCTTTCACCAAACCTGATTCCGCAGCCTTTTGCTTGGGAAGCTTCTTCCCCAAAAGGGTGGTCTTTTTGCGCTTTTCGGCAGAATTCGAGCGAAGTTCTTTTTCCATGAACCCAGGATCTCCTCAAAAATGACAGGTGATGAACAGCCTGATTACAGACGAGGACAGATCGACATGAAAGCTTCGCGACAGCTTATGAAGAAAACAGGAACATCGCGCCCCGCGCAAAAACAAGGGAGGCAGTCTGCCTCCCTTGTTCTACCGATTTCATTTTCTATAGGAGCTTATCGTTCCGAAAGGGCTTTCGTGAGCTTTTGATAGATTCCATCGAATCCACCATTGCTCATGACAAGCACGACATCTCCGGACTTGGATCTCTTTTTCAAATCGGCAACGATGGCGTCCGCCGAATCAAAGGCTGCCGCCGAGCGTCCATTCTTTTTCAGATCCGCAATCAGCTCATCGACCGAGAAGCGATCCGAAGAATCGATCTTTGACTGATCGAAGGCCTGGGCCAACAGAACCTCATCGCAATTCGAAAAAGCATCCACATAGTCTTTCTGAAAGATCTTCCGTCGCGAAGTCGCCGAGCGAGGTTCAAAGACAGAAAAAACCCGACGACCTTTGTACTTCCCTTGAACGGCTTTCACGGTCTCTCGAACCGCCGTCGGATGATGGGCGAAATCTTCGATCAGCAAAACGCCACCGGGCTCACCCAGGATCTCTTGGCGCCGCTTGACACCCTCAAAGGATTTCAAAGACTCGCGAACACGATCCATCGGAAAACCCAGAACCTGAGACATCGCGATGATCGAAGTCGCATTCATGACGTTGTAATTCCCCGTCAGTTCCATCGAAAACTCACCCAAGGATTGCCCCTGGAAAGTAACCTCAAAACGCGTCTCACGCTCATTGCACTCAAGCACCTTGGCGCGGAAATCACCTTTGTCGAAACCGTAGGTGTATTTATTCCGAGCCCGACAAAGAGGCAGAAGCTCGGCAATGTTTTGATCTTCGCCCTGCGCGATCAGAGTCCCATCTTCAGGGATCATCTTCATCAGTCGAGCAAAGGCGTCTTTCACGGCCGCCAGATCCTTGTAGATATCCGCATGGTCGAACTCCACGCTGGTCAGGATCACATGACGGGGCTTGTAGTGAATGAACTTTGGAACCTTGTCGAAATAGGCCGTGTCGTACTCATCCCCTTCGATGACGAAATAGGGACCTTTGGGATTGCGAAAGCTCAAGGAAAAATTCTTAGGCACACCACCGATCAGAAAGCCTGGAGAATGCCCAGCCCTTTCGGCGGCCCACGACATCAGCGACGTCGTCGTGGTTTTTCCATGGGTGCCCGAAACAACGATGCTTTCGCGGTCGGCGATGATGAACTCGCCCATGGCCTTCGGCAAAGAGGTATAAGGAATCCCCCGACGAACCATCTCCTGAGCCTCTTCGTTGTTCGCCGAGATCACATTCCCGACGATCACGAAATCCGGCTGGGGATCAAGATTTTTTGCCGAATATCCCTTCAACAAAGGGATTCCCAATTTTTCGATCTGAGTCGACATCGGAGGGTATGGATTTGAATCACTGCCTGTGACCTTGAATCCACGGTCTTTCAAAAGCCCGGCCAGACTGGCCATCGCCGTTCCGCAAATACCCATCATGTGAATATGAGATCCCGCACGCAGATCCATTTTGACTCCTAGAATGACGATCGTCGAAGTCCCTCGACGATCCAATTATGAATTTCCGGACGCAACAACTTGAAGGTCTGATTCTCTCGTCCATAGAGAACCCGATTGCTGAGAATCGCGATCGCCAGATCCGATTTGGGGTCGAACCACAAACTCGTTCCGGTAAATCCCGTGTGGCCGATCGAATCCAGACTGAAGTGAACACCACAGCTGGCACTTCCCGGCGTCGGCATCATGAAACCCATGGCCCAATCACCCAGCCCTTCAGGCCGCGCCCGATGAGCGAAAAACTTGGCGGTCTTCATCTTGATCGGCGAGCGGCCAATGCCAAAATACTGCGAGCGAACATTCAGCAAAGCCCATCCCGCGTCATCAATGCTCCCAAAGAGGCCAGCATGAGTCGATACGCCCCCTAGAGCCCAGGCGTTTTCATCGTGGACTTCGCCCTGCAAGAGACGTTTACGCCAAGGACATTCCTCGGTTGGCGCATAAAACGAGCGGCGCTGTTTCGGTTCGTGCCCCGGATGAAAATCCAAGGTCGTTCCGTCGTAAAAATTCTCTTTGGTCTCTTCCCAGACTTCGAAGAGAGGCTTTTGATAAAGCTGCTCCAAAACAAAACCAGCCAGCAGAAAACCGATATCCGAGTAAATGCTTTGTTCGGTTTCTTCGAGAGGCAAACCCTGCAGAATCGTCTTGAGCTGTTCGCGCCGTTGCGGGGGCGCCTTCGTCAGATCAAGTTCTTGATAGATCGGCTTCCACCAAGGAAGTCCGGACGAATGAGTCAACAGGTTCGAGATTTTGACCTGCGGATGAGGATACCAAGACAGGATATCGCAAACACGCGTGTCCCGATTCCACAGGTTCCGCTCGAAAGCGAGCATGAACGCTTGAACGGTGAAAATCACTTTCGTCAGACTGGCCAGATCGTAATAGGCCCAGGTTTCCCCGACCGAAATATCCACCACCATCTTTCCGGCCTGATAAGCCCGGATCAATACTCCGGGAGTCACATCCCGAATACGAGATTGAATCTGATCGGTGAGGTTTTTTTCCAAGACTCCGAGTCTCATCCGCGGCCTCCGCTGGGAATGATCAGGCGGGGCTTTTTCCCGCCGATGAGTTGCGCCCTGACACCGAAAGGAACCGGCCGTTGAATTTCGGCATGCCCTGCCTCGAGACCCGAGAACATCGGCAAATCCAGATCCTGCGCCCAACGCCTGAAAACAGGCCCAATCAAATTTTTCCCTTGCGGCTCTTCACCGCCCAGGAAATCACCGACCAGAAGACCTCGACAGCCCTTGAGGATTCCCGCCTGACGAAATTGTTCAAGCATTCGGTCGATGCGATATCCGCGCTCTCCCAGATCCTCGATGAACAGGAAATGTCCTTTGCCTTCAAAGGCCCAAGGTGTGCCGATCAGGCTCTGCAGAACGGTCAGATTCCCCCCGATGATCGGGGCATTGAGTTTTTTGACTTTGGTGGCAGCGGTGTTCATCGGCTTCAAGTTCGAAAACTCGATCTCGCCTTGATCTCCGAAAACAAGGCGCTTCAATTCGCGCTCATCACGAGGTTTCAAAAGATTCCGTCCCATGCGATCCAACAGCGGTCCATGGATCGTATTCCACTGCCACTCTCGGTTCAGGAAAACGTGCAAAGAGGTGATGTCACTGATTCCAACAAAGAGCTTTGCTTCTTTCGGTGCTTTCAATTTTGCCAAGGCCGGCAACAAACGATTGGAGCCGTAACCACCGCGCAGGCACCAAACGGCCGCCGAGTCTTCGGCCAACAAGGCCCGCTTCAGGTGAGCGAGACGATTTTCATCATCATGAGCATGCAGGAAATGCGGAGCGATCAAATCCCGTGGGATTCGGGGAATCAATCCCCACTTGGTGAGAAACTTACGAGCTCCATCAACGGCTTCTCGAGGTGTCGCGTAACCGGGCGCGACGACATCGACGACATCCCCCGCCTTGAGGGGACGCCATTTCTTCATGGTCATTGACTCAGGTCCTTTCAGGCGCCGGCTTCGTGCCCGAAAAGTGGCGTCGGGTACTTTCCATCAAAGCAAGCGGCACAGAATTCATTGTGACCTCGGTTGATCGCTTTGAAAAGCCCTTCGATGCTCAAGTAAGACAAAGAATCGGCACCCACATAGGACCGAATTTGCTCGATGGATTGCTGCGCCGCAATCAACTGCGCCTTCTGAGGAGTATCGACGCCGTAGTGACAAGGCCCTGTGGTCGGAGGTGCTGCGATTTTCAGATGCACTTCCCTCGCACCCGCTTGGCGAATCAGGTTGATGATCTTTCGACTGGTGGTCCCGCGCACAAGAGAATCATCGATCACAATGACTCTTTTGTCTTTCAAAACGGCACTTTGAGGATTCAATTTGATCTTGACCCCGAAGTCCCGGATCGACTGCTGAGGCTGGATAAAGGTCCGGCCCACGTAATGATTCCGAATGATCCCCAGCTCAAAAGGGATCCCGCTTTCCATCGAGTAGCCGAGCGCCGCCGCGACTCCGGAATCTGGAACCGGGATCACCACATCGGCTTCGACGGGATTCTCTTTGGCGAGCTGACGACCGAAGGCCTTGCGGGTTCCGTAGACGCTCTCGCCGAAAACCACGCTGTCTGGACGCGCGAAATAGATATGTTCAAAAATGCAATGAGCTGTGCGCGGGGATTCCGCATACAGCTCGGAATGTTCGCCGCTGGCATCCACCCAAAAGATCTCGCCGGGTTTCACCTCGCGGTCATACTCGGCACCAATCAAATCGAACGCGCAGCTTTCGCTGGCAACGACCCGTGCCCAACTGCCGTCTTCATTTTCCTTTCGCCCCAGGACCAGGGGGCGAAATCCCAAGGGATCCCGTGCCGCCACCATGATGTCTTTCGACAGAACCATCAGACTGAAAGCCCCTTCCAGGCGATGCAGGCTTTCTTTCAGGGAAACCAGCAAGTCATCGGAAGGATTCTTAGAAATCAGATGCAGAATGATTTCCGTGTCACTGGTCGCGTGAAAGATCGACCCTTGGCGTTTCAGCTCCTGACGAAGGACCTCGCTATTCACGATGTTTCCGTTATGAGCCACGGCCACAGGACCGTTGAACAAGGTCGCTGTCAAAGGCTGAGCATTCGAGATCAGATTCTCGCCGGTCGTCGAATAGCGAACATGGCCAATGGCGGTTCGCCCCGTCAGACGCTCGAGATCCGCATCCTGAAAAACTTCACCAACCAAGCCTAGACCCTTGTGCGTGATGTGTTTCCCTTGATGCAGGCTCACGATCCCCGCAGACTCTTGCCCACGGTGTTGCATGGCATAGAGCCCAAGATAAGCCAACCGGGCCGCATCCGGAGAATTCCAGATTCCGATGACTCCGCACTCTTCTCTCCAATGCCGTTGCTTCATTCTTACTCCCCGAACGCCTTGGCCCAAGCCGACTGAGTTTTCCCCTGAAGTTCGACCAGAGACCACGACAGGTCCCCTCCGAAATTTAAACGATTTCCGCCGGTTTCGCCCAAAGATTCGAACGAAAGTCCCAACGAAGAGGCGCTCTTTTCAAAACGCGAGGAGTCCTGATTCTTGACGACGACGACAGCCTCATAAAGTCGCTCTTCCAAAATCCGCGACAAGCTCAAATTCTGAGACGCCTTGAAGCCAATGCCTTGTCCAGACATCCGAAGAAGAGTCGCGAACAAGCCACCGGATCCGACGGCTTTGCTGCTCGTGAAAGAAACCTCCGAGGACAACTTCAAGCAAGACTGAATGAACGCACTGATGGCCTTAGGATCAAAGTCGCCGGTGAAACGAGACTCTTCACCCGCCACTTCCGCCAAACGGTGGAAAGCACGGATTTGAGAGGTGGAAATCAAATAAACCTTTTCCCCTTCGGCCTGAAACTCATCTTGAGGGAGCTTCTCGACCCCCGGAGCCAATCCGACAAGACCTGTCGCCGGAGTGGGTGGAATATTTTTTCCCAAGGTCTCGTTATAAAAGGAAACGTTTCCGCTGACGACCGGCGCATCCAAAAGTTTCGCCGCATCCGCCAGCGCATCGACGCTGGCCACGAACTCGGACATGATCTCGATCTTTTCGGGATTTCCGAAGTTCAAGCAGTCCGTCACGGCCAAAGCCTGAGCCCCTTTCAACGCCATCTGCAAAGCGGGATAAAAAATCGCATCGTAGGCACCGATCTGCGCATCCATTCTCATCAAACTGGGACGACAGCCAACAGCAACAGACAGACCTCGACCACTCGGCAAACGCAGGAAGGAAATCGCACTATGGGAATCCCGAGCCGTCTTCAATCCCACCCGCTGGTCATACTGGCGATAAATCCACTCTTTGGATCCCATACGAACATCGTCAAACAAGGCCGTGACCGAACTG
>JAHBUU010000085.1 GCA_019637895.1 Pseudobdellovibrionaceae bacterium
CGGCATGGATCATGTTGATCACATACTCTTTCGTTTTCAGCTTGAGGTTTTCAAGCTCGACGAAGTCCTGACCCTCAACAGCGACCGGGCGCTCATGCTCGGAGTTCTTGATGAAGAACTTGGTCGAGTTTTCGAGCAACGAAACGATCGGTGAAAGGACGCGGTCAAAAAGAGCCAGCCACGGAGCCGCGATCAAGGCGATCCGTAAGGGGTGACGGATGGAAAGGGTTTTCGGAATCAGTTCCCCGAAGACGACATTGACGTAAGTCAGCGGCAAAACGACGAAACCGATGGCCATGGCATTCGCAGTTTCCGAGGAAACTTTGAAGGTCTTTTGCAGCCAGGGTCCGAAAGCCTCTTCGGCCCCCGCTCCAGAGACCGCAGCGGCGACCGCTCCGACCAAGGTGATTCCAATTTGGATGACGGACAGGATCCGCTCGGGGTTTTGCTTCAGACTTAAAAGAGTCTGAGCCCGCTTCCATCCTCTGGAGGCGAGAATCTTGATCTGGGGTTTTCCGACAGAAACGAAGGCCATTTCCGCGCCGGCCAGAAGTGCATTGAGAGCAAGGCAGACGATCACGACGAACAGTGCAAGCATGTAAAAGAAAGCTATCACAGTGAGTGCCGGTGAAGGAAGCGGCCTAACGGGGCGCGACGAAGGTCCTGATTTGTCAGGATTGTCTCAAGTTCGAACGTCTCATGCCGATACGAAGTTATGGGCCAGGATGGCCTTGCGATTCGAACACAGGAGGTGTTTCGATGGAAAAAATCAGCCGTATCCTTCCGCCAAGCCCCCGGACCAAAGCCATGGAGGTTTCCAAGGCTCAACCCGGTCGTCCAGGCGCTCCGGCTCTGGGTCGTCCCGACATCAATTTCGTGAGACCTCAGGATCTCGACGATCAACTGAGTCTGTCGACATCGGAACGGGCCATCGATGCGCAAACGCCGCTGTACAAAAACACCAAAGAGAATGCTCGAGCTCGGATTGTGGATGATCTGGCGAAAAAATTCTTTGAGACGAATCCGAAGACGATGGCCAGAGAGTCTGATCTGAGCCAGGCGGAAGATGTCGCGCAAAAAGTCGACTCGGCCGAGCTTTCCAGACCCGAGATCTGAACAGGATTTAAAAATCCCGTTCCAGAAGGAACCCGGAGTCCTCTAAAGAAACCAAACGGTGAATCCCGCGCAGGCGGCGTTCACCGTTTTCATTTTTCCCTGTGACGATGATGCTATGAAGGCCAAGGCGAATCAGCTTTCGAATCGCCATCAGATTCCAGTGCGGAGCCCCCATCTGAATCAGCATTTCCATTCTGAGGAGGGCCTGGCCCGGGTCGTCGGCATGCAAAGTTCCGAAGCTGCCTTGATGTCCTGTGGAGAGTGCCATCAGAAAATCCTTGGCCTCTCCTCCGCGGATCTCGCCCATGACCAAACGATCGGGACGCATGCGAAGGCACTGGCGCACGAGTTCCCCTTGATCGATGGCTGCCAGACCGCCAGGACTGGCTTCGCGGGTCAGGAGTTTGAAAGAAGGTCCCGAGGGGCATGAGATCTCGTCGGTGTCTTCGATGATTCCACAGCGTTCCCAAGTCGGAAGCTCTCCAAGCAGGGCATTAAGAACGGAAGTCTTTCCACTCCCGGTTGCTCCGATCACCAGGAAGTTGCGTTTCTCTTGTAAAATTTTGTTGAGGAGTTTGGCCTCGCTGTCGTTACACCATCCGGCTTCATGCAGTTTCCGGAGAGACCATGGGTTTTCGGGATGTCGACGTAAACTGACCACGAGGGCCGAGCGAGCCACCGGTGATCGGATGGCGTGCATTCGGAAGTCGCGCCATTTGCCGTTGGCCGAGGGGCGTTCCAATGTCGGGAGTGCATTCGCTTCCGTGCAGATTTTTTCTAGAATTCTTTCGTAACTGGCGCTCGATAAAAAAATATCGTCGTGTTTTTCTAAACGGCCATTTCGTTCAAACCAGATGTCAGAGGCCCCGTTGATGAGCAGCTCTGTCAACCCAGTGATGTTCAGAAGTGACTCCAGGGGGCCTTTGCTTTCGAACTCGGCCAGTAACCGCAGACGGTGATTTTCGTCGAGACTGCTAATCTCTTTCTGGATGAGATGGTTCCGTTGGGTCGAAAATGACGATTCACTTTCGTCTGCAAGATCCAACGAGAGTTGGTGAATCCTTTTTTCCAGATCTTGATAGATATCTGCCATCTTCATTCGATGATCTCCTTCACAATTTCTGGTCGGACGAAGATCACGAGCTCGGTTCGATGCTCTCTCCAAGAACGGCTCGAGAACAAAGGACCGAGAATGGGAAGCTGTGATAGACCAAGTAGGCCCTGGTGAGAGTTGCCATCTTCTTGTTTGATCAATCCGGAAAGCGCAATCACGCGGGGGCGGCTCAGATCAAAGTGGCTGGCGACCCTATTGGTGAGAAGGCCAGGGATGCCATCGACTTGACGAGAATCATCAATCGAAGACACTTCGACAGAAACGGACAAGGACATCCGGCCGGCCCGGTCGGCTTTTGGTTTCACCGTGACGACAATCCCATACTTTTTCCAAATCACATCTTGAATCCGGTCGTTGAAAATCTTGATGGGGAATTCACCTCCGGCGACGAACTCGGCTTCTTTCCCGCTTCGACAGAGCAAAGTCGGTTTGGCGAGAAGTCGCCCATGCCCAGCCTTTTCCATGGCCTGTGCGCTGATGCCAAGATCACCCTTTTCCCACGAGCCATCAGGGAGGAGTTTTGCCTGAATCGATGTCGGGAAGCCGACGCCATAGTTTTTAAGGGCGTCCCGTCTGACTTCGGCAACGGCGATTTCGACCCGAATAACGGGTTCAGTGTTGACGCTTTCAGAGTCCGTGACGAGACGAATTCCAAGACGTTGAATCTGCTTTTGTGGCAGAGCCGGTGAGCCGACGCCTGGGGAAAGTAACCATTGGACTTCGTCGTTAAAAACGAGGGCGGGTGGTTGCGCCATGGAGAGCTGAGTTTGAATTTCGCGTGAAAAGTCGTCTTGAACCTCGGAACTCATGCGCGCTTTGAATGTCCAAGAAGCTTCCGCAGGGAGGGCGCTGATCAAGGATCGATAGTCGGCGATGCGATGCAAGCGCCCTTCAAGGAGGACTTCGCCATCTTGAATGCGGAGCTCTGGTCCAACAAGAGATGGGATCGTTTTCTTCAGGGCCAGAAAAGTACGATGGGCTTTTGGGGAAAGAATCTCGACGGCTTGTGGACCACTTGTGGTGCGAATCTGAACTCGGCCCTCTTTCAAAGGTTTCAGGACGATGCGGCCGTTCCTCTGGATCCCCTTGAGGCGAGCCGGGGTCTCGATCCAAAGCCTTTGTTCGCGCTGTGGGAGAGCCTTTTCTTCCCCGAGAACGAGAAGCAGATCAGAGGCGTTTGAGAAAGAAGGGAAGACGAAAAATGGCAGAAGAAATACTTTTGTCATGCGGGGTCCTTGAGCAAAAGGACCACCGAACACGACAGGGAATCAAACGGCCACAGGGGTCGAAGTCCGGACTTCTAGGCGGACGGTAGGACAAAGCTGACGGTCACTCCGTCTGCTGCGTTCTTGATGTTGAGACCCGAAGCATGGGGTTGCAGCAGGCTTTGGCAGATCGTGAGCCCCAGCCCCATACCGGTCGAGTGGTTCATGATGTCCTCGTCCAAAAAGAACGGGCGAAAGATCTTGTCGATGACCTTTTCAGAGATCGGCGCACCTTTGTTGGTCACGCTGAAAAGAACGCCCTGTTCCTGGGGTGACGAGGTCAGATGGATCTCGCTGTCTGAGTCGCCGAACTTGGCGGCATTATGAAGAAGGCGATGCAGGATCTGTTTGATCTGAACCGTGTCGGCTTGGACCTTCGAGGGAGACAGGGTTTCGACCAGTTTCTGATTCTTGCTGGCCATCGCTTTGGACAGATCGGCGGGCAGGTCTGCGGCCAAAGAAGAGATCGTCACCGGTCGAAGATCCGATTTCAGCTGTCCGGTTTCAGCTTTGACGATCAGGAGGACATCGTCGATCAGCGTTTTCAATCGTTCGGCGCTTTGCTGGATGCGATCCGCGTAAAGCGCCTGATCCTCGTCGAGTTTTGTTTCCGACAAGAGAGCGTTGAAGTTCAGCACCGAGGTCAAAGGCGTTTTCAATTCGTGATTTACGAGGATCATGAAGTTCGACTTTGCCGTATCGAGGCTTTTCAGTTCGCGGTAGGCCTCGGCGAGCTCTTGATTCTTTTGTTTGAGTTCTTGCCCCAGGTCGTATCTTTCGACAGCGCGGTCGACGGCACTGCTCAGATCCACCGGATCCCAAGGTTTCGTGAGATAGCGGTAGATTTGGCCTTTGTTGATCGCTTCGATCACGGATTCGAGATCTGTATAGCCGGTGAGGAGGATACGAACGGTGTCGGGATATTGAGCCAGCGTTTTTTCGAGAAATTCGACGCCGGTCATTTGTGGCATTCTCTGATCGGTGATGATGACGGCGACAGGACCTTGGTGCCGTTGCAGAACCTCGAGGGCTTCCTGGCCCGAGGTGGCTCGTAAAATATTGTATTTCCGTCGAAAGAGGCGCTCGAGCGCGTCCACATTGTCGACTTCGTCGTCCACGCAGAGAATCGTTGTTTTCATTCGATTTGATTCTAGTTTTCGAGAGGGCTTGGATCAAAGTCTTTCCATTCTCCAGGACCTCTCCCGAGAGAAGGACCGGAGGTCGAGTCCTCTGCAGAACCTAGGTCCAGAATGATCGGATTTGAGTCAAGTCCAGGTTCCCCTCAACCGATAAAGACTGGGAAAATCATCGTAGAGACGCTCTGTTCAGAGGAGTTTGAAGATGAAAATGGCGATGAAGATCGCGGCAATGTTCGTATTTTTGATCGTTGGTGCCGCATCACCAGCTTGGGCCCAATTCAATCAATGGGGCACGGGTATGTGGGGCGCGAACCAAGCCTGTAACTCTCCTTACCAAGTGGCCTCGGGTTCAACCAGCCAGTTGGACGGAGTTCGTGAAGCGCAGAGCGAGATCAGCAAGGCTGAACGTGAACTTCGTAAAAAGAAAACCGAACTCAAGAAGATGGAGCGTGAACTCGAGCGGGCCCGATCCGACATCGAGAATTCCATTTCCTCTGATTTCTCTGATTTCGTTTTCGAGCATATCGAAAACGGTCGTTCTTGTGGTGCCTACAATGGTTCCAACGGGGATCCGGGGACTTGCGGTGAAAACGACGCGGGTTGCGTTTCTCACGAAACCGGAGTTGCTGTTCGTGCTTACTCGCAAGCTGAGTGGTCGCGTGCTTGCGGGGCCAGCTATTCGGGTGTGGTGAACAATCAGTACGTGTGCAGTCTGCAGCGAAGTCGAAATAGCGATGGCCGCGGTGCCACGGTTTCGGATTGTCAAAAAGCTCTTGGGATCTACACCAAGGGTTACAAGAAAAAGATGACCACCGAGCGCGAGATCGAACGTCTCGAGCGTCTGATTGAAAACTGGAAAGATGATATTCAGACCGCCAAAGAAGACTACATGGATAGTCTGCGTGATCGGACCGAGGGCGGATTTTGTTTCGAGTGCAGTATGGGCTCCGGAGCTGTTCAAGCGGAACGCAAAACGGATTGGGCGAATGTTCTTGCGAACGGTTTGGTTGGCGGTCTCGCCATGTACATGGGCTATCAGACCAACAAGATGGTTTCCCAGAACAATGCGGCCTTGGGCTGGCCGAGCCAGCCTTACCCGGCTTGGGGCTACGGATTGCCATTCATGCAGAACGCGATCTATGGCGCTCTGGGTGGTGGAATCGGACAGGGCGGATTCGGTTGCGCCGGCGGGATGAACGGTGGCGGCTTCGGAATGGGTCCAATGGGAATGATGGGACCTTACGGAAATGGCTCTCTTTATGGATATCCTGGAATGGGCGGAATGTACGGTTTCCCGAATGGCATGATGGGGAATCCGATGGGTGGCGGCATGTACATGCCGGGTATGGGTCCATGGGGAATGAACGGTCCATTCGGTGGAATGGGAATGCCTTATTCGGGCGCTTACGGAATGCCAGCGATGGGAATGCCGATGAGCATGGGCATGATGGCGGGTGGAAGTCTCGGTATGCCGGGTATGGGTATGATGGGCGGTATGGGAATGCCGGGTATGGGTATGATGGGCGGTATGGGAATGCCGGGTATGGGCATGGCCGGTATGGGAATGCCGGGCATGGGCATGATGGGTGGCATGGGTATGCCTGGTATGGGATATGACATGTCTTCTCAGATGCAGATGCAGCAGCAAATCATGCAGATGCAGATGCAGCAATACCAAGCGGCAATGCAGCAGCAGATGCAGGCTCAGCAGAGTTATATGCAGAGACAGCAAGTCGTTTCCGGCCTCCAGCAAGAAATGTATCAGCTCATGTATCGCATCCAGCAAGTTCAGATGGGCGGCATCGGCTATGGCGGTGGAATGGGTGGTGGCACCATTGGTATCGGCGTCGGTGTCGGAACAGGTGGCGGTTATCTCGGAACCACTCCATATTATCCACCAACGACGACACCGACTCCTGTTCAAGGAACGATCGGTCGTTGATCCGATTCTGAAAATGTCGTAACACAAGGCCTCCCGAGGGAGGCTTTGTGCTTTTAAAGAATCTTGCGGACAGCCATGTGCACCTGATGGCCACCGGTCAGATTCGTTGCACCTTAAGCCTGGCGAAATTGCGTGATTGGAGAGAACTCTCCGACCTTCCAAAGGATCGCGAGTTTTTTCGTGATCATTGGTATGTGGGTTTTGGTTGGGATGAAAATCTCTGGCCAGGGAAAGAGATCCCGACGGCGCAGCAGCTCGATCAGCTCTTCCCTGATTTTCCGGTTTATTTCAGCCGATGTGATGGTCACTCAGGTCTCACGAACTCCTTGGGTTTGCGGGAGCTCGGACGAACAGGCTCAGGTCTTTTTAAGGAAAAAGAGCATCTCGAAAATCTGGGCAAGCTGCCTGCCTACTCGGACGAGGCCAGAGAGAGATTCCTGATCGAATCTTGCCGGACCTTCAATGAGGCGGGCTTCACGCATGTTCGCGATCTGGGAGGAAATGAAAGTCAGTTTCTCCTTGCTCAAAAACTGGAGAAAGAGGGCCGTCTGACTTTGCAGGTGGATTGGAACTTTCCCTGCCAGGATCTGAAAAGTTTTGAAAATGTTCTTCGGCAGGCTATTCGATGTCGCCAGCTTTCTTCTGCGCAGAACGAGTTGAAGGGCATCAAGTTTTTCTTTGATGGGTCTTTGGGTTCGGATACGGCTCTTTTGTCAAAACCCTATGCACATCGCTGTGACCATTCCCACGGTCGGCAAGTCTGGTCGGACGACGATGCCAAGGCGGTCATTCAAAGATCCTGGGAAAATGGCTTCGAGGTGGCGGTCCACACGATCGGTGATGAGGCCGTTGATCGGATCGTCAATCTGGCTCGTGAAGTCTCGTCCAAGGGCATCGGTGGTCGATTGAATCTGGAGCATGCGGAAGTGCTTCAGCCGGAAACGATCAAAAAGATGAAGCCCTTGCATGTGGTCTGTCATCTTCAGCCTTGTCACTGGCTCAGTGACAAGGCCTGGTTGGATCAAAAGTTGGGAGAACTCAAGGCCTATGCGTTCCCCTGGGAAGCTCTTCGTCGAGCGAAGATTCCTTTCTTTTTCGGGAGTGATAGCCCGATCGAGCCGCCGTCCTTGTTTCGGAATCTGCAAGCCTTGGACGAAAGCGTGTCATTCGGAATTGCGGCTCTGAAAGCGGACCCGATCGAATTCCATCTATGTCCTTCGCCTCGAGTTTCCGGTGAAACGGAAGTCAAAGACGGACAAATCGAACGGGTCGTTTTTCAGAACAAAATCGTTTTTCAGCGGAAACCTGAGTTGATCTGAATCTCTTTGTCGCGCAGAGAGTATGCGGCCAGTCCGAATCCTCCGATCAGAGCGGCTGCCACCCATTTTCCATGACGAGAGAGCCATGAACTTGTTGTGGCGACGGGCAATGGTTCCGGAAGACGAGGGACCTCTTCCCAGATTTTGAAATGTGGTGGATCTTCGCAGAGGCCTTTGTCAAAAGAAGGACAGAGTTCATGACGAACGCCTTCGGGCAGTTTTTTTGTGAGGTCCTCGAGATACAGGCGCTCCTGATCATTGAAACCCTGCTTTTGTTTTTCCGCCAGGGTCCTTTGGACGACTTCCGTCGCGGGAATTTCGGACCTGAGATATTGCTCGGCCGTTGAACCGAGGGCCGGTCTGATCTCGGCTCCGTAGGCCCAAGGTGAGATCAGGCAGAAAATGAAGAAGATCGAAAATTTCATGGAGTCTCCTTGTGGTAGTCGATCTGAAGGGACGAGGATCTGCGGGTGACCTCGTGGGCACCCTCTTTCAAGGGGCGAATGCTGGCGATATAGGGACCTTGAGTTGTCAGAAATCGGTCCACTTCGGAATCTCGAAGAAGGACGGCAAAGGCCTGTGGATTCATCGGGGCTCGCAGCAGGCGCAGTCTTTTCCCGACCAGCTTTGCACGCTCTCCGGGATTTTGACCCGGTTGATAGAGGTCGACGATCCCATTTTGCCCAAGAACCCCTTCGAGTCTTTCGGCATTGGCGACTTCGATCGGAATCAAAAGATGCCCGCTGGGAATGAAGGTTTCCAGGGACTCCGGCGAGTCGGGGATTTTTTCCGATGAGGCCGGAGCCGAGGAGAAGGCACTCAGGGCCACGAGAAAGCCGACCAGCAGAAAGACCACCCAAAGAAGGAGTTCTTTTTTTTGCAGGATTTTTGGAGAGATTTTCCAACTCACTTCAAATTCCTTTCTTTGCTGAAGCGGGTTTTTTGAACTCGGGCCTGATGCTTTTGCGTTTCATGCAAGACCAGTGAAAAAAAACCGATCAGAAAAACACAGAGGAAGAGGGCTTCGACGAGGATTTGTCCTCGATGATTTCGGCAATCCATCGGTTCTCCTGTTTGATGAGCGTGAGGGCGCATCTGCTTTGGAAAGATCCTTTCGCTTTCAAAAAACGAGCGAGAGGGCCTTTGAGCACATAGGCGCTTTGCCATTTCTGCACCAGAGCTTGGCGCTCTTTGAAATTGTCTTCGAGGACGTAAACCGGAGCTGGTCCCGGAGTCGTCGGACGAACGGCCACGTGAGCCAGAGACGGTGGCGTTGCGACAGAACGCAGAAAACCGATCGGCGTTTTCTGAACACTCGCATGGGCTTTGAATTGTGTTTGAGCAAGGATCAGTTTCGCAGTTTTGAGCAGAGCTTGCTGGGCTCGATCCAAGGCGAACTGTTTTGCCCGAATCCGTTCGACTCGGGCAGCGGCTTTTGCGATGGCAGGAGGATTGGCGGCGGCCACAGCAGTGGTGAGGGCGGCGACCGCAAGCGCCTGCTGTGTTTTGAGCAGGGAGGCCTGAGCATTCAAGTCAAGAAGGCCCTGCAGAGGAACGGACATTCGTTCCAGGCCGACAGCAAGATGGCGCCGACATTCATTTTTGGGTGCAGAAAGATCCTCGGTGATCGCAAAGCATAGATAGAGTGCGGTTGCGCCAGCGAGAAGAAGCGGCAACAGACTCAAAAAGAAAATGGCGGCAAACCCCTCCTGATGTTTCAGCGGAAGTTTTTCGAGAAGCGCGAGTCGATGGACCGACTGAAGGTCTGTTCTTGGCCCCAGGGACTGTGCAAAGTCACCCGCCCTGTCCAGAGAGTGCCGTTGCGAAGGAAATGCGTTCTGACCTTGAGAATGGAGAGACCGGATTTTTGGATGAATCCTGACATTCGGTGTTCGCATTCGGACCTCGGTCGATAAGTCAGACAAACCAGGGTTTCATCCAAGCGGTCTTGAAGAAGGGAGACGGCCCCCGCGACAAAAAGAAAGGAAAGAAAGAGCGTGATGAAAGCCACCAAAGCCGGAGAAACCGCGAGAGCTTCGACCAACGCCCCTCCTTTCCTTCCGGAAAGAAGAGATCGGTTCACTCGGCGGACTCGCGGCTTTCGGTATTGCCGACGGCGCCTTGGAGGAAATTCGAGAGATCGCGTTTTTTGTAGGCCGATGCCGCGACTTTAGGTTTGCTCAGGTCGCCATCGACGGTTGCGCCAAGAGCCTTGGCCACTTTCGAAAATTGAACGTTCACGCTGTTTCCCACCACGCGCATGACCGCGATGGAGCTGACGGCGACGAGGGCCACGAGGATGAGATATTCGATCAGACCTTGGCCACGACGGTTTCTAACGATTTTCATGAAGACCTCCAGAGAATCGGAGACTCATCAAATCGCTGACCAAACTTGAGATTGAAACGAAAGAGGAAGGAAAAAGTGGAGGTCCGAGAGTCGAACCTCCATGCTCGGACCGGAACTTATTTTTTCTTTTTGGCTTTGGCCGCAGGCTTTTTCGCTGGGGCCGCTTTTTTGGCGGGTTTCGCCGCAGGCTTGGCTTTCGCCTTCGGAGCCGGTTTTGCTTTCGCTTTGGCCTTTGCTGCTTTCGCGGCTTTGGCGGCGGCCTCTTTGTCGGCCTTGGCTTTTGCGGCTTGGGCTTTGGCCGCCTTGGCGGCAGCTTCTTTGTCGGCTTTTGCTTTCGCGACGGCGGCTTTTGCGGCCTGAGCTGCTTTCAGAGCTTCTTTTTCACGTTGAGCGGCTTCACGAGCAGCGGTTTTTTCCGCCTGCTTCGCTTCTTTGGCGGCGGCTTTGGCGCTCGCTTTTTCTTCGGCGCGTTTGTTTTTACGCTCGATGATGATCCGATCGAGGATTTCGTAGGCTTCTTTTTGCAGGTCGTTTTCGTAGATAAAGCGGTAGAATCCTTCGATTTCCGGGCTTTGGCGGAACTTTTTCATCGAGGTCGGGATGTTCTCTGACGCAACGAAGTCGATCGAGCTTCCGTCTTTAGAGAGTTTTACTTTTTCCGCCATGGGGCCCCCTTGTTTTGAAGCTTTGCACATTAAATCAGCGGCGGGTGTGAAGTCAAGACGGGTGAAAGGCTGATTTAGCAAGCTTCCTCGTTGAAATCATTAGGGAAAAGCGCTTGAATGGGCGCCAACAAACGAGGTGTGGGGATGCTTCTACTTGATGGGAAAACCGTTGCACAGCATGTACGGGATCAGCTCAAGACGCGGGTCCAAGATTTCCAGGGTCGTTTCAGGCGCCCACCTCATCTGGCGGTTGTCCTGGTCGGCGCCGATCCGGCGAGCCAGGTCTACGTCAAGAACAAGCACATCGCCTGCGAAAAGATCGGCATGCTTTCGACCGTTCACAATCTGGCGGCCACAACCACAGAGACGGAACTGGATGCTCTTCTCGATCGATTGAATACCGATTCCGGTGTCGATGGCATCCTCGTTCAGCTCCCTCTGCCGAAAGGGCTCAGTGCCGAGAGAGTTTTGGAAAAATTGGATCCTCGGAAAGATGCCGACGGGCTTACTTATACGGCCATGGGATACCTGTGGGCCGGCAGACCTTTCGTGAAACCGTGCACGCCGAGCGGAGTGATGAGAATCCTCGAGTATTACAAGATTCCCGTGGCGGGAAAGACGGCCGTTGTCGTCGGACGCTCGAACATCGTCGGAAAGCCCATCGCTCATCTTTTGACGGAAGCCAATGCGACCGTCACCGTTTGCCATTCGAAAACCCCCGATGTCGGTGCGGTCACCCGGCAGGCGGACATTGTGGTCGTGGCGGCGGGGAAACCTCGTCTCCTCGGGAAAGAGGACTTCAAGCCGGGTGCTGTGGTCATCGATGTCGGAATCCATGGAACGGGCGGTGGAAAACTCTGTGGAGATGTCCGTTTCGAAGAGCTCGAAGGCCATGCTTCGGCGGCGACACCGGTTCCTGGAGGCGTTGGACCCATGACCATTGCCTGTTTGCTTGAAAATACGATGATCTTGGCGGAGAAAAGGGCGGAAGGAAACGCTCGATGACGACGGATGTTTTGAAGAATATTTGGTATGTGGCGGCTCTCAGCGCGGATGTCGGAAAGTCCGGGATGAAGTCCGTGGAAATGCTTGGCGAACCGGTGGTTCTGTTCCGAGATTCCGAACAAGCGGTTCACGCCATTCGTGACATTTGCCCGCACCGGGGGATTCCGTTTTCTCATGGCCGAGTCGTCGGCAATACCGTCGAGTGTCCCTATCACGGCTGGAAATTCAGCGGTGACGGCGTTTGCCGAGAGATCCCTTCGCTGTGCGAGGGACAAAACCTGGACTGCACAAAAATCAAAGTGAAATCCTATCCCGTGATCGAACGACAAGGTTTGATCTGGGTTTTCATGGGCGACAAAGGGGCTGATCCTTCGAAAGCGCCGCAGCCGCCGATTTTGCGGGCGATGCCCATGACCGTTAAACCGAGTCTCGTCGAGATCGCGAACTTTCAATGCCATGTCGAT
>JAHBUU010000086.1 GCA_019637895.1 Pseudobdellovibrionaceae bacterium
TCACTCAAAGCCGTCTCGACAAATACATCAACGAGGTCAGGGAAAACTCTTCCACCGGCCGCAAATCACCGCTTCTGATCCTGTCCTCCAAAGAAGGCATGGGAAAGCGAACCATCGCCGAAGCCGTCGCCGCCAAAGTGGGCTTTTCCTCAAGAATGAGTACACCGGCAGATCTCGTCGCTTTCGACGCCTTGAAAGACGAAGTCGCCTTTTTGTTGAATGAGGATAAAGCGGTGGAAAGCGGTAAAACATCAGCCGAAACCCCCGCTCCCGAATTCGTCTTTTTCAACGACCTCAGTGCCGTCATCGTCTTTTATCGAAACTGCCGAGCCAATCAGATTCCCGTTTTCCTGAATACCTGGATGGACGGGATTGCCGGCATTTACAATAAAGTTGCGAAAGACTTCCTCGAGCTGAAAGAACCCCATGTTTCCGTGGAGCTGGCTCCCGAGACCTACAAATCTGATGCGGTCCTCGAAAAGCTCATCAAGACGCTTTTGAAAAAATACGATTTCGCGGGCCCCCTGAAAGAGGTCGAGATGAAACCATTCGTCTCGTCCGGTATCCCTTTGACGCCTCTTTATATGGATGCCCTGATCGAACGTGTTCACAAGCGAGCCTTTTTGGGTGCGAAACTCTTCGATTGGGAGTTCCTGAAAGAACAGCTCGACGCCTACAAAATCAAGCAGACCCAAGGTGCGACCGGAGTCACTGTCGTCATCCCGAAGAAGACGTTCGACGACATCGTCGCCCGCGAAGAAACGATTTCGGATCTTCAGGACGTGATTCACAAAACGAAAACGCTGGATGATCAGCGTCCCGTCTTTGCCCAGCGGCTGCGTCGCGGAGGACGCATGGTTGCTCTTTTCTCGGGTCCTCCCGGAACCGGGAAGTCCATGGCGGCCGAGATCGTCGCCAAAGAGGCCGGGAAAGAACTGTGGATCTGCGACTTCGGGCGAATGCAAGATGCCTATGTCGGAGAGACCGAAAAAATTCTTTCGGAAATTTTCTTCCGTGCACAAACGTCGAAAGTCGTTCTTTTGCTCGATGAAGCCGATGCCTTTTTGGCGAACCGCTCGGGAAATCAGCCCTCGTTCATGATCAAATGGATCAACCATCTTTTGACCCTGATCGAGAACTTCAACGGGATCCTGATCTTGACCACCAACTTTCCGGAAAACCTGGACCCGGCGTTTTCTCGTCGGATCGACGTGAAAGCCCGGTTCTTCGATCCGGATGCAGGCCAACTGAAGACTTTGCTCAAAAAAATGCTCGAACCCGATGCCCCGCTGGCCCCCGATCTGGATTTCGACAAAGCTCTGGATGGAATCAAACTCTCCGGAGGTCTGGCGAGAAACGCCCTGGAGCGGCTCGTCCTTAAAATGGAGCGTTTTCACACGACCGAAATCACGACGGAGCTGCTGAGATCGGTTCTTTTGGAAACCCAGGATGAGAATTCCCACCTTGTTGAATCGGAAAAGCGAATTGGGTTGGCGTAAATGAAAGATCTCTCGACCGAACAGCAGTTCTATTTGGATCTCTATTGGGATCAGCGGCGCATCGCTCAAGAACGTCTTGTCCGCCGTTTCAACCTCGGGCTTTTCAGCGGCGCACTTTTGATGATTGCCGCTGTCCCTCTTTTTATCAGATGGGCTATTTCACAAGGAGTCGATCTGTCGACTTCCTTTGGATTTCAGGCTTTGCTCGGTTTGGGAGTGATCTCCTGGGTTCTTTTGCTCTTGCATTTGATCTGGCCGTTTCTTTTCTTTTCCCTCGCCGGAAAATTTCTTTTGAGCAAACAGCATGATCGTTTCTGTCGCGATATCGGCCTCGCCAGAGACGACAAGTTCCGGGGCCTCCTCGCCAACAAGGCGCTTCGCCACAAGAAAGACAGTCTTGGAAAGACCCCGCTTTTTTATCTGTGCCGAACCAACCGTTTTGAAATGGTTCAGGAACTGATCGGGAAAGACAAAAGCCTTATCAATCAAAAGGACTCTCTGGGAGAAACCCCCTTCATCGAGGCTCTTAGATCCGGTCACTCCCAAATCGTGAAGTGGATGCTTGAACAAGGTGCCCAATTCCGAAATGGATTTACGCCCTTCATGGCAATGGCGGCGACGACAGATCCAACGCGCTTGTATCAATATCTGGCCGTGAACAATACGGATTCCGAAATCTCAGATGACGGAACGACTCCCCTCCTTATCGCCGCCAGAGCCCGACAATTCGCCAATGTTGACGTTTTACTGGAGAAACTTGGCTCCTGCACTGCGGACAACTACAGCAGTCATCCCATGGATTGGATCCTCGCCGCCCATGCTCCCACGTCTTTTCGCAAAATGACGGACTTCATCAGTCGAAAACAAGTCGATGCGGAATACCTGGACCGAGCAAACAACAGTTTCCTTCACAAGGCCGTCATGACCGATTTCTTGGCCGCAACTGATCTGTTGTTCCAGCGTTTCCCTAAAAGTGCCGTCATTAAAAACTCTGACCGTAGAACGCCAGAAGACCTTGCCGCCAGTGATCCAAAGTATGCCCAGCATTTGGCGATCTTTAGAGGTCAGGCGCCTTCAGCCCCCTCGGGTCAGAATTCAACAGCAGCAACGACCAGTCAGAACTCTTATTCGACGAACACCATCGACTTTGACGATATCGCGGTCTCTTTAGAGATGGCCTTGACCGGTTTCGATCGAGGAAAAACATTCGCCGATCACTTTTCCGCCGATCTTCGTCACTTCCACCGATCCAATCAATCCCATTTGCAGCTCTGGATCGGAAGCTCCGGGAAAGACAAAACGGACCGCGCCCTGAAAGCGATCGAGGTCCTCAATGATCAGCGGTATGCTGGAATTTTTCAGCCTCACTATATTCATGGGCACGAGCATCTCGATCGAATCACGGATCTTTTCGGGGAATTCGCCAACACTTCTCTTTATCCGGATCGAAGTGTCATTTTCATCGAGGATGCCGAGATGTTGCTCGATCCTTCTGAAAACACCGTCGATCAAAAGACGCATAAGTATCTTCTGAAAAGGCTCAATGCCCTCCGCTCAAGCCGAAAGCTCCTGTTCGTCTTCATCGGAAGCTTCAACAACCGAAAACGCCCACTCACTCCCGTTGAGAAGAATGAAATTTTCGGGGAAGACCTGTCTTCGTTGGTCATGGAAAGAGTCTTTTACCCACCGGAAGTGCACGCTTTCATGGTGTCGGTCCTTCCGGAATTTGAAAATCAGGATATTCAGCCGGATGAAGACGGACTCCTTTTGCTCCTGCATTCTTGTGTCAAAAGGAACATCAGCAAAGAAGGGTTCTTTGTCGCCCTTCGCGAATTGCATCACTTTTTTGATTCCAGACCCCAAAAGACATTCACAAAAGAAGAAGTCCAAACCTATCTGGATCAGGTCGAGAGGAAAGTGTCATGAAAAAGAACAGCGAGCTTTATCAGCGGCTCACCGCCAAACTCGAAGCCGAACAGAAACAAGTCGATTCCAAATGGAATGCGACCACGATCTATCAAGAGATCGACAAGATCATCATCGGAAACAAAAACTACAAGGAAGTCCTTTCGGTCACTCTGTCCAAGTACCTAGGACCTAAAGCCGAAGCCCATCCCTTGCTGGTCGCAGGCCCCTCAGGAACGGGAAAAACCTACCTCCTGCGCAAGTTTCTGCCTTTGCTCAAGATTCCTTATAAAATCATTGATGCTGCAAGCCTCGTCGGCGCCGGATATGCCGGAACCACACTGATGTCGAGTCTCGAGGATTTTTTCAAATCCAATATGACGGCCACGAAACAAAGCATCATCGTCGTGGATGAATTCGACAAGATTTCGGACAAGGTCGGAAACAACTGGTCCCATCAGATTCAATCCGAACTTTTGACCCTCGTTGAAGGCCGCCAGGAGGGCTCCGTGGACACCCGCAGAAGTCTGTGGATCTTTCTCGGTGCCTTTAGCTATACCGATGAGATGAAGCGATCTCCGCCGACGCTCACCGAGCGGGACCTTCTGAAATATTCTTTCCAGAACGAACTTTTGGGACGACTGAGATCTTTCGTGATGACGGATATCCCGACACTCAATGAACTTGTCGAGCGGGTTCTCAATGACGACTCGTTCAACTCCTTCCACGAGGATTGTGCGAACGAAGGAAAAAAGGCCGAGTTCGAGGACGATGCCCTGCTCGAGATGATTCGTATGGTTCAACGCCCGGAGTTCGGCATGAGGATGCTGGGAAAAGTCCTGATGTCCCTCAGACGCCAGGTCATTTTCAGCCCTGAATCAGAAATCACCATCACTCCGGAAATCGTCAGGAAGTGTCTGCCTTGAGCTCGAAGTCGAACCCGAATCAAAATCCGGCCGCCCAAAAGGCTCCGCAAGCACAAACAGCGGCGGCCCCAGCAAGCTCGCCTCAAAAAGCGAATCCGGCGATCACGCCTCAGCCCACCGCGAATCCGAAGGCAGCTCCTCTTCCCATGGCGGAGCTGGCCCGAAAGCTTCTGATGTTTCATCGCAAAGAGCCCGTCCTCGATCCTCAAGAGCTGGCTCAGGCTTCTCAAGACATCAAAGAAGAAGGACAGAAGTCCACGTCTTCGGAACCGGAAAAACTGCTCGGGATCCTCGCTCTGTGTGCGCTCTCGGGACATGACGTTCATTTTCTGAATGCGGAGCTAAAAATTGATTTCCATGTTCCCGAGTCAGAACCCCTCGAAGGAAGGCTTGCGGAAGCTCGCCAGATTCTGAACCAAAGAAACGACTACTTGGTCGCGATTTTGGTGTTCGAAAATCACTTTCAGTTTCTGAATAAAAATGGCGAGGTGATGGACAATGCTTAGACGCTTAGAATTGCTTCTCACCGGAACGACATCGAAAGTGGTTCTCTTGTGCGCGTTGTTTTCGGTTCTTTTGATTGGAGCCAAATTCGCAGGCTGGCTGCCTTAAAGATCTCGGTAAAAGGACTGTGACGACAGGTCACCACCTTCAACAACAATCTGAATTCGTTCAGAGTTGCGGTATCCAATATGAAGACCTTTGATCGAGCAGGACTCTCTGCCGGGGAGCGCTCTCAGCACGACATATCCGGGCTCGACCGTTGATGAGTTCATCGTCAAACGGCACTTATCCCCAATTCTCGCAGACCCTTCGAATTTTCCGTCGCGGTACTGCAGGTTAAAGCTGACCTGTTCCGAACCCGTCGCTGTCCAAGTTCCCAAAAGACGCGACCTCAAAGAGATTTCGGGGTTTTTCATGAACCTTGGAATCGCAAACGGTTTCTGGATCGGCGCCGGGGCGACAGGGACGGTCGCCCCCGTTCTCGCTGCGGCCGCAGCAGCAACTGGTGCCGTTGGCCGGGAGACCGAAGACGCGGTCGAAGGAGGAGGCGATGGAGGAGTCACAGAAACTCGATGACGGTCCTTTTGCATCCCAGACGGAAGCCATCGACTGATCATATTCTTTGCGGCTCCCGCTCCACTGCTGGCGTTGGAGAGCAGATGACCTCCATAGATCACTAGGCAAGCCACCGCACAGGCAACCGTCAAAGAACGAAGGGCTCGCTTTGTTGATTTCCCTTTGACGATACTGGCGATCTTTCGAGCGCTCTCGTCCAGGGGATCGCGATGATCTTCTCGTCGCAGGAAGCGAACATTTTCAACCACGACCAGGCTCAGAAAATTAAAACCGCTATTCTGCATCAACTGCAGGGTATCGGATTCGCTTTCCAGCGAAACGATGATGAAGTGTTTTTTGAGATCCCGGGCCCTTTGGATTTCATCCCGCACATGAGGGCTCGCCATGGCCCTTTCACTCACCACCAACAGAAACTGATCACCAGCCTTCAAGGCCTCTTCGACATGTTGATTCCACAGCTCGCCCGCCCGGATTCGATTGTGACCCGAGCTAAACCAAGTTGAGATCCCGTAGGAGTGCAGGGCTTCGCACAGGGCAGCGACGCTGCCCTGATCCTGACTGGAATGACTGATGAAAAGGTCCGTGCGACTCAGCATCTGATCAGGAAACCGCTTCGCAACGGCTCATCTCGGCCAAAAGCTCTTCCTCTTTTTCATAGAGTTTTCGCTTTTTCGACTCAAGATCGCGAATCTTATCCCGGAGCTTCACCTCATCAAGGGCCACGAGATTTCCCTTTTCATCATAACCGAACTTGCCAGCCTCGAGATTCCCCAGCTCCTGTTCAGGCATGATGATCTCGCGAGCCGCAAGCACCTTGTGCGCGACGCCTTCCTTTTTGCTGGCTTTGGCGACGCACTTTTCAAGTTTTCCATAAAGGCCGCGAGTCCCGAACCGCTGGCTCCCGTACAGCTCATCTTGCTTGTGTCGAATCGTCGTCACAAGCTGTCGCAGATGTTCCGTCAACTGAACCTTTTCTTGGACGATCACGTCTTTATCGTCGTTCACCCCAAGCACGGTTCCGCCGGAAACCATCTCGCTCTTATCCCGAGCCGTTTGAATGGACTGATCTTTGATGTCCGCATCCTTAGGAGATTTGGACGAACAGCCCGCGATCATCAAAACAATCAATGGCAGAAATTTTTTATTCATTTTCATTTCCTCAAAAGTTATTTGCGACCGATTGACCAGCGTTTTCCGTTCGGCAAGCAAGATGCCTTCTCCGAAACGGAATCAGGATTGCGATTCAGCCAGGCCTTCAGCTCGGCATCCTGATCGGTGTTCATCAGATCTCCATACTTTTCACGGAAGTTATACGACAAAACCCAGTCCCCGATTCTGATGACGTAACTTCGTCGGAAGTCCGTGCTGTCTTTCGCTGTTTCATCGTTCACATAGCTGCGTTCTTTCAGATCATCCTCAAGAATCCAGCCGCCACCGACGGCCGTCTTGATCAACGTCTTCAGGGAGGCGTCAGAATCCACGTACTGACAGATGAAGGAGTTCATATCGCTTCGGCTTTCTGTCGCAAAATCGGGGAACTTGACGGGCTCAGCCGAGGCCGCCGGCAGCGACTTTTTTTGCGTGAAGTTGTTCAGCGAGATTTTGCAGGCCTTGATTTCCGTATCGTACCAGTCTTCTTGGCGCTCATAGTTCGCCTTATAACGCTCAAAACGTTTGATTCTCGCCGTCAACTCTTCTTCGGTCAGCATGACCAGTTGGCCTTTCTCATCAAGGCCGACCTTTTTCGTGATCTTAGCCTCTTCTTTGCTCAAGATCGCCTTAGGAGCGGAATCGACCATCTCCCATTTTCCATTGGTCTTGGCTCTAAGTTCGATTCGGCAATCCTCGAGAGTTCCGTACTTTCCCTTGTTACCAAGAGACTTGTTCCCATAGATATCTTCTTCAAGACGATAGACGTCCCGCTGCAGATCCAAAAGGTACGTCGCAAGACTTTCTTTCTTCTGAAGAACGTATTGTCCTTCGCTGTTCTTGCCCATCGACTCGTGACCAAGGCTTTGGGCGCCTTTGAGTTCGGTGTCGATTTTTTGAATCGGTTGTTTGGAGCTGCAGGCACCGGCCAAGAAAACCATCGAAAGTCCCGTTGCCATCTTCATCTTCAGTTTCATGAATCTTTCCTCCAGTGGTCGATCCGACCACAGTTACTATCGGTACATCAGTCCAAGGCTCTAGAGAGAGCCTGTCCGATTCTCATAAGGATGCGGCCTCGTGATTCTCAAATCGAGAATCGGACAACCAAGTCGCATTTCTCTTACGAAGGATCGTTTTCTCCAATAAAATCACTTCAAAGACCTCCAGACAACAAAGGTCTTTTTTCCCTTCTTGATTTCAACTTCATGACTCCCTAAGGACTCTCCGGTCAAAGCGGAATCCGACAGGGCGTAAACCCCGTCCAGACGATAATTGTACTTTCCCGGCTTCAATGGAACGCGGATGATCTGAATCGTTTCCGGCAACGTCGACCACTGCCTGACATCCGCTCGATCCATCACGCGTAGGACCAAATAGGTGATGTCCCCAAGGGCCTGATCCTTTTGTCGAACCTGATCCGCAAGCACCGCTTTGGTGGCAATCCCAGCCAAGCGTTTCGCCAACAAAAGGCCTTGGTCCTCTTGGAGCGTACGAATCGCGGCCGCCTCGACGTTATAAACTTTGCGACTGAAGTGCTCTTTCCCACCGATCTCAAGACGAGCGGCGGTGGTACGACTGTGGACCGGAACGAGGATCGGGAATCCGTGATCTTGCCCCGAAGCGGCTTTTCTTGGCCCCCATCCCTGTTGAAAAAGAACGACCAATTCGCCTTTTTTGTCGTCATACCAATCAGGGTCCTCGTGAACCTCGGTGAATTGCTTTTTCCATTTTTTGTATTCGTCGGGACGACGTGCGAGCTTCGCGGACCTGATCAGATCCTCACGAATCGTTTCCCCCGTCGGATCGATTTTATATGTTTCCGCATAGGCGATATAGGCATCGTCATAACGACGGTCCGCCTCCCACGCGAGCGCTGACAGATACTTGCTGAACGAATTGAGTTCAAAATCCTTTTTTTCATCCGCTCGGTATTTCAGATACTTTTCATTGATTCGACGAGCCTCGACCAGAGCCTCATCCTGTTTCCCTTCGGAGAGGAAGTTCATCGCCAGGTAGGCGTTGATAAAGATTTTCTCGAAGGTATCTCCCTTGTACTGGATCATTTCCTGGTTGAGGGCCAAGGAACCCGCAATCCGGCTGACCGATTGGTAGTCGACCTCTTCGGCGAGGCGATCCGCTCGCATCAGGACCTTGTTGCTTTCACCAACCTGGCCAGCGACCTGCAAGGCCACTCCATAATCCAAAAGATAAACAAGCTGATCATCATTGGGGGTAAAAGCCAGGGGCTTTAGATCGCCCAGTGCTTTTTCGTAATTTCCATTCGCGAGAGCGAGACGGGCTCCGTCGACCTTCGATTGATAGGTCGCACATCCAGTCAGACCAAGCCCTAAAGAAAGACCCATGACAAGCATGGGTCCGACTCGCTGGAAATTCATTGTTTAGAGACCGATTGTCTTTTTCTTGAATGTTTTGCGGATCTGTTTTTGATCCGACCAAGAGATCATGCTCGTCTTGAGGCTTGTCAGGTTCAGAGTCAGTTTGTAATAGACCGACTTGTCCTTGCCGACCTCTTGGACGATCGAATCAAGACGACCGTTGATGCTGAAGTCCGCGCCGATCTGTCCACCTGGGCCCTTGCGCGTTCCCTCATCCACCATTCCGGAATTCTGATATTCGTATTCCTTCGCGATGTCTTCGCGAGCTTCCTTGTCGATGAAAGCGACTTTGCCCGTTCTCATCAGCTCAACACGAACCATGTCCATGATGCTTTGAGTGTCGATGTGTTCGCTCGTTTTATTCTGCAAACCAGTCACGATGACGACGGGAACTTTTCCCGGCTTATTGATCTCACGGGAGTTCACTAGGCTGGTCACCAGATCACGGACGGCCTTTTGCATATCCGTTTCAGACCATTGATCATTGAGCAGATTCTCGCGCTCGACATCGTCGTACTGGCCTTTTACGAAAGCCTTCGGACCGCAGCTCGCCAATGCCAAAAAAGACAACGCCATCGTGGACAAAATAAGTCGACTCTTCATAGTTCCTTCCATTCCGTTTGGATTTCTAAGAAAGTCTAGATGGAGCGACTATCCGAGGCAAGCTCTTGAATCCTGGATGTAAGTCTACATTCCCTTGAAGGGGATTCCTTTGGCGGCGAGGATTTTCTTAAGCTGTTCTCGTTTATCGCCCTGAATCTCGATGGTTGCCTTCTCTTTGTCGAGCAGATGAGTTCCGCCGGAGCCACATTTGTTTTTGAGCTCTTTGGTCATCTCTTTCAGGAAGGATTCGTTCCGCGGCCAACCGTCCATGACCGTGACCGTTTTCCCACCGCGACCCGACTTTTCCAGGCGAAAAATCACCGTGAACGACTTATTGGCGCTCTCTTCTTTGACACAACGGCAATCGTCTTTGAGTTTCTGGCACTGGGGGCATTTGATCCGGTCACGGGGATCCGTTGAATAGACAAGTCTGCGATCGGACATGACAAGGCCTCTCCCCAGGGAAAGGCCTGATAAAACCTATTCGGTCTTGGGACCTTCGGTTGCCGAGCCTTCCCCTGCTTTGTGCTGAGTATACTCTTGGCCGTCGAACCGATAAAGATGCGGCTCGTTGTCCATGACCGTCACCAGATTCACAGGGCGTCTCCAGATCTTAAAGACGTTTTTGAGAGTCGCCTGCATGAAATCGGGCTGCATATCGATTCCTTCGTGCAGGTGATTCAACAAAAGCTCGCCTCTGTTTTCGAAGTTCGCGTCCTCGATCCGGATGATCGGCTGCCCAAAGTTCGTCATGTGGAACAAAAGCTGGGCCTTGATCGCCTTGAAGTCCTTGGTGTCGATTTCAAAACGATTTGTGCGTTTGTTGAATTTGTAGACGAAGAGCTTATTGCGGACGCAGAAGTCCTCGGTCAGGAACTCATCGATAAATGTCACATCGTTATAGATCCGACGGACCTCGAAGATTTTGTCCCGACCCAGGCCCGTCTTGCGATCCCAGTGTTTTCGTTCGTTCACGTCATCGCACTCTTCCCACTCGCGACCGAAACGCCCTTTGTCCCATCTTTCTTCGATATCGCGCAAAAGCTCGATACCGACTTTGTAGGGATTGTAACCGTTTGGAGCCATCGCCATCGTGCCGCTATGATGATCGGCGAAATCGATGATCTCCGAATCAGTCAGGATTTTTTGGGTCATGATCTTCGAATGCCAGTACGAAGCCCAACCTTCGTTCATCGTTTTCGTCATGCCCTGGGGCGCGAAATAGTAGGCCTCGTCCCGGATGATCGACAGCACATCCTGCTGCCAGTCTTCGAGAGGCGCATAATGCAAAAGGAACTTCAGAACGTCTCTTTGCGGCTCTGAAGGAAACCGACGATTCCGCTCGGCCTGCTTTTCAGCCATCTTTTGACGCTGCTCGCGCACGAAGTCCGGTGGATTGATGTAATCGCGCATATAGGGACGATTGACCTTCAAAAGACCGATCTCGGACTGCGCTTCCGCAGAGATCGGTTCTTGCGGCGGTTTTGTCGACGTCTCGATATACGGACTATAGCGATCGATCAGGTTTTCGAGCGAGAGGCAGACATCCAGGAAGTCTTCGACCGTATCGTATCCGTAACGGTCGATATAACGGCGAATCCGGGTCGCGTGGTTCGCCATCTGGTCCATCATCTTGCGGTTGGTTTTCGAAAACCAAACGTTATTCTTGAAAAAGTCGCAGTGCCCGTAGACGTGGGCCATGACGAGCTTTTGATCCATCATCATATTGCCTTCCATCAGGTAGGCGTAACAAGGATCCGTATTGATCACCATTTCATAGATCTTGGAAAGACCGTATTCGTAGGACTTCGACAGGTGCTCGTACTCCATGCCGAATTTCCAATGTGGATAACGGACGGGAAAACCCCCGAAAGCCGCGAACTGATTGATCTGATCATAGGTGATCAATTCAAAGATCGTCTCGAAACAGTCGAGGCCGAAGTCTTTCGCGACTTTATTGATTTTCTTCCGTTCCGCTTCGAGCTCAGGCGTCAGATTGGCCATCGTCTACCGACCCTTTCCCAGGAAATCCTTGATCGAATCAAGAATCTTGTCCCGACCTTCGATTTGGCTGAGGATCATGCGGTCGTCCCCTTGGAACTCTTTTGCGAGGTCTTTCAGGAACTGCCCACTGCCGTATTTCGACTCCACCTGTCCGTAACTGAAGACGTTCACATTCGGCAGGAAGAACTCGTTCAAAAGTTTCACGCAGAGACGGGTGTCCTCTCCGCTCCAGTTGTCACCATCCGAGAAATGATAGGGATAGATATTCCACTCATGAGTCGGATAGTCCGTCTCGATGATCTGCTGACAAAGTTTGTAAGCCGAGCTGATCAAGGTTCCACCGGATTCGCTGGTCCGGAAGAACGTCTGCTCGTCGACCTCTTTGGCCGAGGCATCGTGGATGATGAATCTGGTTTCAAGGCCTTTATAATGCTTCTTGAGCCAAGCGTTGATCCAGAAGGATTCGATTCTGACGATTTCCTTTTGCTCATCACCCATGGAGCCCGACACGTCCATCATATAGATGACGACGGCCTTGGTCTGAGGCTGGGGCACTTTTTTGAACGACCGGTATTGATAGTCACGACGGATCGGGACGATCACCGGGTCTTTCATGTCATAAGTGCCCGAGCTGATGTACCGCTTCAGCGCCTTTTTATAGGTCTGCTTAAATTGACGAAGACCCTCGGGCCCCACCGGAGTGATGCCCGAATACTTGGTCTTCATCGTTTCGATGTTTTTGTTCCCTTTGGGCTGAATCCGA
>JAHBUU010000087.1 GCA_019637895.1 Pseudobdellovibrionaceae bacterium
TGCTCAGGTCCTCGAGATGCTTGATTTTCATGACCGGCTCCTGCCCTTTTTCAATAAGGAGCACAGTGGAAATTCCGGCCCCCTCTAAGGCGTACCGCCAGACCTAAGTCTCGTCAACGAACCGCAGTGCGCCGGAGCCGGAACTCTAGAAGAATTTTGAGGGGTTATGCGACCTTCAACGCGGCCCCAAGAGGGCCCGCATCGGGAACTGCCGAAAGCTTCGGCAAAATCGAGTGCCGAAACGGTTTTGCCATGCGGCAATCAGCCCTGAATTAGGGGCGCAGCCGACAAGCGCTGACCCGCAGATCGTCATGCATCTCCATCCACACGATCTGCCCCTTGCCATCATGCTGGAAGGTCAGTGTCTTGTTGAGTCGGTCGCCGGATTCAAGCGAGATCTCTTCGACCACGCCTCCGAATTCCGAGTTGACGGTTTTCAAAGTCACGTTCGACCCCACGGCAAAAAAGGTTTTCATCGGGGCCGCAAACTCACCAGAATTCCGGAAGCTGACTTCGATCATTTCCACCCAACGGGAGCCCGAGGAAAAGCGTCGCTCCTGTCGAAGGTCTTTCACCTTCACAGAGCAATTCAGATGCGGAGCCATGACAGAGGAATGCAAGATCTTGGCAATGAACTCCTTGAGGTCCCAATCCATCTTTCGTGCGAACGCCGTCTGAGCGGCAAAGGAAAAACCAATCAGCCCCAAAAACAAAAACACTCTCATGAAACCTCCGAGAGGCCAGAGAGTGTCTTTGAAACGAACCAAAATCGAGACATTTTATTTCATCACAGGCATAAGCGACACTCGCAGCGTCGTGCCTTACCAGCTCCAACCGATGTTCAACACGCCCGCCGTTTGCTGGGTTTTGAAGTTCTCGGCGTTCTGCTCGACCGCTCGGCCCGTCAGACCGTAGGTCAATCCCCCCGCATGAGTGACTTGCACGCCGACACTGGCACCGACGCCTTCCTTGAGCTCATGATGGAAAACCTTGTCGCGGAACAAAGAGAACACATTCAAAATTCCATGCACCTTCGTGCGCCCTTCGCCACCCGCGAGAAGCCATCGGCTCCCCAAAACCAACTGAGGGATCTCGGCTCGGGCCAGTTCGGTCACGCCGCCCGTGGTTTCAGTGACGACCATTTGCTCGGTGGCTGCGGACAGGGAAAGATCCAGCCACGAAGTGATATTTCGACCGATTCCCAACTGGAATCTCCAGAGGCCCATATGCTCGGGCTCAACGGTGCCGTGAGGGGCTCGAGCCTCGAAGGTCTCAAAAGAAATCGCAGCCATCAAAAACGTCCGTGGATTGAATTTCCATTCCGTTTCGATCTCAAGACCTGGGTCGACATGAGTGGACAGGTTCTTACGAGTGTTCGTGCTCTGATCGTGATTCATGACCTCTGTCACAGCGGCCAAGGCCTTCACCGACCAATGCCAGTGCGAGTGAAAACCAGAGTCCTTCGTCTCGCGAGGAACAGCGGGCAATGTTTTTCGCACCGGTGCAGCCTGAGGAGGCATCACGACAATCGGTGGCGGTGTCGCTTGAGGAGTGGGCGCGACCGGAACCGGCAGTTCTGGAATCGGAGCCGGTTCTGTCGGCACAGGTGCGGTAACGGGAGGAGGGGTCACAACCACTTTCTCGGCGACAACGACAACAGGTGGCGGAGCCGGAACTTGAACTGGCTCGGATTGCACGATGATCGCTGTCGCTGGCCGAGCTTCCTCGAGAGGTTCGGCCTCGGCCAACTCGGATTCGCTCGACGCCTGCAGAAGAGCGATCTGCCGCGAACGCTCGACATCGCCACGTTTGTTCCATTCGCGAATCAAGATCTGGTTCGCTTGTCCATCCGACTGAGTGGGCGCCACTTGAATCACGAGCTTTCGACCACTCTCCAGAGCATAGGGCTCTTTCAACGAGTTCCACTTCGCAAGATCTTTCCAGCGCGCGTCGGTTCCGTACAGATCGCGACTGATCATGTACAGATGCGGAGCGCGAGGGCCGACGATATAAATCGTCTTGCCGTTTTCCTCGAAAACTTGACGAGCATAAGCGGCGTTTTCAGAAGTTTGGGCCTGGGCCTGACCTCCGGAAAGAGCCATGACAAAGAGACCAGAAAGAAGAAGGCCTTGGAACAAGAGATGGTTTTTCATACCCTATTTTTGCCAATCCCCAGGGTCCCTGCAAAGCCCCGGAAGGACTCCCCTTTTGAAACTAGACGTTTCCCGACGTCCTTGGGCCCCGGTGACTAAGGCATAGCCATCGGTCCAGGCCTGAAAACGCCTCATTTGCGTCTCAGCACCCCCTCTTTTGGCGCACCCCTTGCTTTCACCAAGGCCATGGCCTCTCCTCGCTGGATTCCTATGGCATTGGCCCTGCTGCTGACGACTCAGTCCGTTCAGGCGGCAGGCCCGTCCTGCGAGAAGGTTTGGACCGACTCCTCGAATCCCCTGGTCATCGCCAAGGACAAGACCCTGGCGGTCCATCGCAAGATCCTGCCGTATCTGCAAACCGAAGTTCGTATTTCCCATCTGCGTTCGGAAAAAGATCTTTCGAAAAAAAGTCTCCTGATCCTGCAAACGATTTACAACAAGCCCTTGCAAATCCTCTCCCCGCTGCCGACCAATATCGCTCTGGCTTGGGAAGCTCCGGCCAACAAAGTCCTGATGAAACTTTGGAAGAATCGTCAGTACGAACCGAGTCTCGAAGAATGGGGCACCTTGATCAAATACGACGCCCTGGAGACCTTTCTGCGGCGCCGATCGTTTCTGCAGAACAACCCGAACCTGCATCGTTTCCGCCGAACTCTGCTGACGATCAATCGATCGATCCTGCTGGGTCTATTCGTCATTCATAGCTTCTTCGCCGCTGAATCCCGAGAAAACGCTCAAAGCATTTCCGACTACCTCGGTAACGAGGAGCCAAACGATCTGCGAGTCGAAATCCTGAACGAGACCACCCCTTACCCACGAATCGCCATCCGCATTGGCCCTCTCGTTTACTCATACGGGGCAAGGCAGATGACGGCCGTGCCTTTGTCCGAATACTTTTCGAACACCAAAACGATCGAAGGGAAATCAGCTCTCAGAATCTGGACCGAAGAAAATTTCCCTCGCTCGGTTCAATCGATCGAGCTGAAGCTCAGCCCCGAAGAAGTGAAAGCCCTCCGGCAGGAACTCGATTCGCAAAAAGGAAAAGTCTCGCGGCGGGTGGCCCTCGTCCACAACCGAGCAAGCCCCATCGTTCGAGCGCTGTCGAAAACAACGTCCTTCAATATTCCTTGGAGCTTCGACCCCAGCCCAGCTGCGGTTTTCGCGTACATGACAGCCTTGAAATTCAAAAACGATCCACGCATCGGCACCCTCCGACAAATCACGGAGGACGGCACCCACGCCTCGATCGGACTCAGCACACGCAATATGTGGATCAACAGCATGGAATCCAAATTCTGGATGGCCACCATGACCCTCAACAGCTCCGTGCGTTTTCTGCTCAACATCGGCCTGAACGAAGACGAGGAACAAGGAGCCACTCTCATCGATGAGCTCTCCACAGATGTCAAATCATCCATCGAAAACCTGCCCGAAGTGCAGGAACTCTCCCAATCCCTCGCTCAACTTTTAGAAAAACCTGAAATCTCAGCCCAAGAAGCAAACGCCATGGCTTCTCGAATCCAAAACACCTTCGAGAGCTTGAAAGCCGATCACCTCAATACCCTTAAAAACCCATCATCCTCAGTCATGGCCCAAGTCGCAGCAGAGGCCAGTCTTTTGCTGTTAGACGAAACAAAGTTTCTCTTCCTGATGGATTTAGGCCAGAACGCACGCCAAACGACGCTTTAGAAGAGCAGACGTTCCAACCGCTGCCGTAGAACAGGCGCGATGGTATTTTCTTTTTCATAGCGAGCAAACAAGGCCCGCAAGCGCACTTCGATGCTCTCGCCGCCGTCGGCTTCCGACAGAAGGTCATCCAGATCGTCGGCCACGTGCATGACCTGCGCCATTGGATGCACCGATTCGCCGACCAGCCCTGCGGGGTATCCGGTCCCGCCGTACTCTTCATGATGCTGAAGGATCATGGACTCCATCAGCCGCGAAACGACAATGCCCTTGTTCCGAAGAATATCCAGCGATCCCTGCGGGTGCAGCTTCAGCAGCGCCCTGGAAACCGTTCCCAGCTCGCGGTACTTGTGAGCCTCGGCGATCACCGACATCGGAAGCTGAGTCAGCCCGATATCATGAAGCAAGGACGCAAGCCCGGCTTCGACCAAAGTTCTCTGGTCAGAAATGCCAATTCCCAAGGCCAGCATCAGAGTCAAAGAAGCGACATGCAAAGGATGTCGCTGAAAATCCGTTCCCGTTCTTGCCAGCTTTGCGAACTTCAAGAACAGCGTCTGACGACTGACGAAACCCTCGCTCGCAAGATCGCTGACCAGACGAGTGATCAAATCCCCCATATTGTCGACAAGCTCACGGGCTTCTCCCAAACTGTCTTGGGCAAAAGGGCTGGCGAGTACCAGGCGCACGGCGGCCCGGACTTTTTCGGGCTCTTTTTCTTTCTTTGAAATCAGATTCAGAAACTCGCGGGTCATATAACCCAGATATTTTTCGTATTCGAGTTTCGAGACCAGGAAGTTGAATTTCCGGGCCGAGGCGTGATCGAATTTTTCCTGCTCCAGAGTGCTGCCATGACGTCGATACAGGATCACCCGATTGGTCACCGGCAACCGCACAAAGAGGTCGAAGGGAAGGGCCGTATCTGCCCTGACTTCGAATGAAGGAATCGGGATCAGATTATCCATCGTCCTCTTCATTATCCGTCCGCTCGCCAAAAAATTTCGGGAATTCTTGCGACTTGAGTCGAGACGGGACTGGTCCGCCGAAGGAAGTTGCCCCAGAATGAGAGTCATGAAAAAAGAGTCGATCTTTTTGACGTGTCTTGCCCTCGGTTTTGTCGTGCTCCTTTCGCCTGCGGCGAAAACGCAATCGGCTCGCGATCTCAAAACCAGCGAAGAGCAAATTCGCAAAGAGATGCTTCAAATCACCAAAGAGCTCGGGACCACCTGCACCGAATGTCATAACGTGAACGACTTCAAGAGTGCGGCAAAACCATCATTCGGGATTGCCGCCAAACACATGAAGCTTGTCGCCGCCATGAAGGCGAACGGGTTCGACGGCAAAAACGGTCCCGAGGCCAACTGTTATATGTGCCATCGCGCCGAACTGAAACCTCCAGCCGCCATGCCGAAGTGAGGGACCCATGCCGGTCTTCCGTTCGATCGCTGCAGCTTTTCGTGATTTCTTTTCTCCCTCGATGCTGGGAACGATGATCGCACTTCCCCTGCTCAGCCTGTTGTTCTGGGGAGGCCTTCTGGTTTGGTTCTGGACTCCCTGGACGGAAAGCCTGACTCGGTATTTTTCGGGAACCTGGGCGCTTCGCACTTTGAGCAGTTGGTTCCCGGCCCTCGAAGGCAGCGTGGGAGCAGCCGTGGCCGTGGTCCTCGTGCTCTTGACCGTGCTGCCGCTGATTTATCTGACCACTCTTCTGCTCGTCTCGCAGTTCGTGGTTCCCATCGTCCAAAGATATCTGTTGAAGAATCGCTTCCCTTCGCTTGAAAAGAAATCTGGCGGCTCGTTCTCCGGAAGTCTCGGGAACTCGCTCACCTCTGGCGGCCTTTACCTGGTTCTTTTCGTGTCGACGTCTCCGCTTTGGCTTTTGCCGGGCGCGCAGATTCTGCTCCCTGCCGCCCTCACCGCCTGGCTCAGTCGTCGCGTGCTGACTTATGATCTGCTCCAGGATGTCGCCACCGACGAAGAACGCCGACGCTTGCTCGAACTGAATGGAGCGGGCCTGTGGCTGCTGGGATTCATCCTGGGACTTTTGGTGATCATTCCCGGCCTGGCTTTCTTTGTGCCGGTGCTGGCCGCCTTGGCATACGGTCACTTCAGCTATCAAAAGCTGCAGCAGATGAGAGCGAAGTCTGCGTCTTAGGTTTTCTTGAGAATGGCTTTGTAAGCCGCTCCGTAAAATTCCGTTTGCCCCTCGTCAGCGTTGCGCAAGAGCTCCTGATATTTTTCAGTCACCAGGGGGAGACTCGCCCCGGCTGGAACTCCCAAGACGGCATAGGCGTCCCAATCATGCCCGTTATAAAGGAACAACACGTTCAGACTTTTTTCGGTTCGCTTCTCGGGTTCGACGGGCTCAAGGGCCGGAGTTCGTTTGTCGGAATCAGCTTTGACTGGGGTCGTCGACGTCGTTGAGGCCGATGGCGTGCCTCTGGGTTCTCGCTGAGCCTGATCTTTCAGTCGGAGCTGCGTCGGACCTCGGCCTCCCCCTTTCCGAGCGGAAAGGAACCAGACGAGGAAGAGTCCCCCGACAACGAGATTAAGAATGAAAAAGAGTTGGCTGTTCACCCATTATCAATTATTCGATAGCCCCTGACCGCTTGCAAGACTCTGTCTACGGACGTCCTGGAGGAAAGAATGGCTCAACCCCACGGTAACAATCCCTTCGACCAGCAAAAACAGATCCCCGGCGTAAAACATGTGATCGCCGTCAGCTCCGGCAAGGGAGGCGTCGGCAAAAGCACGGTGGCCGTGAACCTCGCCTTGGCCCTGTCCAAGAAAAACAAGGTCGGAATCCTGGATGCGGATATCTACGGCCCGAGCCTTCCTCGCATGACGGGCACCTTGAACCAAAAACCTGTGATCAATGAGGATCAAAAACTTCAGCCTTTGGTTCGACACAATCTCAAGCTGATGAGCATCGGCTATCTGGTGGATGAAAGTGCCGCCGTCGTCTGGCGCGGACCCATGCTCTTCAAAGCAATGGATCAGTTCCTTCGCGATGTGAACTGGGGCGAACTCGATTATCTCGTGGTCGACCTTCCCCCAGGCACCGGTGATGTGCAGTTGTCACTCGCACAAAAGATTCCTGTGAGCGGCGCTCTGGTCGTCAGCACTCCACAGAACATCGCTCTCGCCGACGTCAAAAAAGCCGTCGATATGTGGGACCGCTTGGGAATTCGTCGACTTGGACTCGTCGAAAACATGGCGTGGATGGTGAATCCCGTGAACGGAGAAAAAATCCAGCTCTTCCCAAAAGGTGAATTGGATTCTTATGCGAATTCCAAAGACCTCAGAAAGCTCGCGCAGATTCCTTTCGATCCCAGCGTGAGCATGGCCAGCGAAGCTGGAATGCCCATCGTCGAAAGTCACTCGAAAGGCGAAGAAGCAAAGACCTTCTTTGCTCTCGCCGATCAAATTCGCGAACTTCTGCCGCTGATTCCAGCCGTTGAAGGCCCGTAAATCGATCACGAATGAAACATCTCCGCGTCTCGAAATTCAGCTCGAGGCGCGTCGATTTCCCGCCTTGAAACGCATTTTCGAACTGATTTGAGAATCGACAGCCCTCCCATTGCGGACCGGACTTTCGTCGATGTAGCCTGATCTTGTCATCGCGAATGGCCTTGAACGAATCGCTAGGGGCCGGCGAAAGGGAGGATCGGATGAGACGTCGACAATTCGACCATCGCGACAAGTCACCAAAGTGAAGACGCATCACCAGGTTTGCTACAACGCCGGGCTTATCAGGCGAGTATGATGAGTGATTTAGATTTCGAACGGACAACCAATTAACGAAAGGAGTCCTCACGAGTCTGATTCTGTAAGGATTTATCCTTCCTTTGCCTCAGGGCACAACGCGCGAAAACGCGTCTCGCAAAGCTAAAGGGGTTGAACGGGTTAAGCCGAAGCCAGCCAGCTGCCAAAGGTCATAGAGTCACCGGAGGAACGAGGTGGACAATGGAAGGTAAAGCTCAAAAAAATTATATCATGGATTGGTTTCATTCCCCTTAGCCTGTCAGGTTTTTATGGATGAATCCGGCAGGCACTTTTTTCGACGCCTGTTAAGGGGACGAGAGCTTTCGATTCAAGAATCGACCGAGTGAGAGACTTCAAAAGTTTAGAGACACAAACCCGCCCCGAGCGGGTTTTCTTTTTTAAACTCCTCAGCAAAAGCCCCCCTCCGTCCATCGTCGAAAAGTTAGACAACCCTGATCCCTGGGAAAGCCCCTATTGCCGTATCTCGAGGCGTTCTTCTTGCTTAAGGAACAGTCGGAGGTTCCCCATGACTCGTTCTTTTTTGATCGCCCTGCTCCTTGGACTCAGCGCTCAAAGCGCTTTCGCTGGTCACTTCATCTTTCGTGGAAAGATCGCTTCACGCGAGACTTGCCTCGATCAAGGTGTCTTCAGCTCTTCGAAATGCAGTCCTGCGGCCCTCGGAAAAAAACGTGACTGCACGGTGTCTCTGACGACGGATTATCGCGGGAACTTGAGGTCGATCCAGATCGCCTCGCCCGCCTGGGTTGAAACCGGCGATCATCGCAAAGAATCCCTGAGTGGCAGTCTGACCAGCCCTTATCTGTACAAAGACGATTTCGTCGCTTACATCACAAAGCTTGATCAAGAAACATCCGCCGAGGTCAAAATCAGCGGAACTCGCGTCTTAGGAGCCTACATTTACACAAATCACGTTCAGAGCAGAAATGCGAAGAAGGCGGCCACTCGAACCTTCAATCAGTACTTCTGCACAAATTTGAGTCTGGTCAAACAGGCTTTGTAAAAGAGCGCCAGCCGATCCGCCAGCGCCTGAGAAATCAGTCGTTGGCGTGAGCCGCTGGAATGACGAGACGCGCGCCCGCCATCAAACTCGATGGATTTCGAATGCGATTTTTCTTTTTGATATCGGAGATCGCGACATTGTAGCGCTCGGCGATCCCGGACAGGTTTTCACCCCGACGAACAATATGAACTTTCGCAGAAGCGGTTCGACGAGTCGAGCGAACCGTTGAAGCACTTTTGCTTTCGCTCGCAGCGCCATCTTCGGTCGGAAGACGCAGGCGCATCCCGACTTTCAACACGCGACCACGGCGCAGATTATTCAAACGAGACAGCTCCTGAATGGTCGTTCCGTAACGACGAGCGATGGTGTACAGATTGTCACCCGATTGAACGACGTGGAATTTTCCAGCCTGCCCACTCACGGCCACCTTCGGTGCAGCACTCACAGATCCTGTGCTCGTGGACGCTCTCGCCACCGTCCGGCGACCCGAGACGGGTGAGCGATCCGGCACATACAGTTTTTGTCCGACCTTCAGCGCTTTGCCACGGGACAGATCGTTGACGTCTCGGATGTAAGCAACAGTGGTGCGGAACCGACGAGCGATCGAGGACAGATTGTCCCCACTGCGCACGCGATAGATCTGAGTGTCCGCATCGGCCACGTATTCAACTTTGTCGGTCACGCTGTCATTGGCCGCTTGCATCGCCAACTGCGACTGCCCGACTGGAATCCGCAAATCGAGCTTGTTATCACGAGTCGGAGCCACTTCCCCTTTGAAACGTGGGTTGAGGGCTTTGAAATCCTCATAGTTCAGGCTCATCTTTTCGGCCATGACACGGAGGTTGACCGGTTTTTCCAGAACAATGGTGTCGTATTCGATCGGTGGCAAATAGTCGAGGCCTTCGAATCCATACTTCGCCGGATTCTTGCCGATCATTTTCGCCGCGATAAACTTAGGAACATAGTTGACGGTTTCAGCTGGCAAGCGAGCCTTGCGCGCGAGTTCCCAGAAATCGCGGGTTCCGTGCTTCATCACTTCCCGCTTCACGCGGTTTTCACCGACGTTGTAAGAAGCCATGGCCAGATACCAAGACCCGAAAACGCTATAAAGACCCTTGAAGTATTCGGCCGCAGCCTGGGTGGCAAGAACCGGGTCACGGCGTTCGTCGACCAGACGGCTGATCTCGAGACCGTAACGTTTCCCCGTGCCACGAATGAACTGCCAGTAGCCCACGGCGGAAGCGTGGCTGGTCGCGGCCGAACTAAAGCCGGATTCGATCAAAGCAATATAGAAAAGATCCTCAGGCAAACCGTTTTCTGCGAGGACTTTCTTCATCAGTTTTTCGTAGCGTGTGGACCGAGCAAGGTAACGTTCCATGTGACGACGTCCCCGCCCCTGGAAGTAGTTCACCCATTTTTCGACCATCGGGTTCACTTCGGTGGGAATCGCATTCAGCTCGGGATCAGCGGCTTGCGGTCTTTCCGGATCGGACAAGTGAAAGGATCTGAGGTCCTTCACCGCGGAGGCTTCTTGTACAGCATCGGGATTCTGGGGTGCGCGATGAGCACAGCCCAACAAGCCCGCGCTACCGACCAAAGTCAGAAGAAGAATGAATCGCATGAAACCTCCGAGACTTCGATCAGGCTAACAAAGAGCTTTGGAATTCTCAACGCTGCTTTGCCGCTTCAGGCGCAATTCTCGCGGTTTCCAGATGCAAATCCGACCAAAACCCAGGAGAAACGGCGACTCGACCTTCGGCGGTCAGGCGATCCATCAGGACATTTCTCAGAATCGCCTTCACATAAAAGCTCGTTTCGCTCCAGGGAAGCTCGTCGTACCAGATCTCGTCGGTCCAACTGTCGAAAGTTTTCGCCCGCAGTTGATCCGTTTCGGGACGCGCTCGGATCCAGCGGTTCATCCGTGTTGGTCCTGCGTTATAAGCCGCAAGGGCCAGAGGAACTTGTCCGTTGTACTGACGCAGCATCTTCGCAATGTAGTAAGACCCCATCGGCACGTTGATCTCGGGACGGAACAGATCATCCGGAATGGTCACGCTCAGCTTGAGTTCCTGAGCCACTTCTTTCGCTGTCGGGGGAATCAACTGCATCAACCCCAGGGCATTCGAGGTCGAAACGGCTTTCAGTCCAAAAGCGCTTTCCTGCCGGATCAGGGATCTTACAAGAACAGGTTCGATCTGATTCTTTTTGGATTCGCTCTCGATGAAACGTGAGTAGGTTTTCGGAAAAGCAAAATCCAGATAGCGCGGATGACGGAGGCTTTCCTCTTGGTCGATCGCACGGGCCGACAGCAGAATGCTCGCCGGATGCTGTCCCGTTTTGGCCAAAGTCTTCGCCCACTGCAACAGGCTCCAAGGATCCCGAGGCGTCGGAATTTCCGACAGCTCAGCTTGAGCTTCGAGGAGCCAGCCTTCTTCGCTGAGTTTCAGAAAACGTTTCCAGGTCTTTCTTTGTTCACCGACCAACCAAGTGATGGGGTTCAAGGTTTCCATCGGCGAGCGATCGTTCTTCGGAAACTCGACCTGTCCCTGATTCATTTCGCCTCTGAGGCGAAGACCGTAATAAGTGAAGGGGTACAAACGCAGCAGCTCGGCCTTTTCAAGTTCTGCACGCGGAACATCGACTTTCTCGAGGCCGCGGATTCTCCAATAGCGGGCGTTCAGATCCCAGCGAGGGACGTTTTTGACGATGAGTTTTTCGAAGGTCTTGGCTGCGGTGGCGAACAGCCCTTCACGCAATTGCAAAAGGCCCAGTCGGAACATGGCCTCCGAGGCCTCGTCCGTCTGAGCATGGAACTGGATCAAGCGATCGTAGAAACGTTTTGCCTTTTCCGTTTCACCGATGAAGTGAGCGGAACGACCCGCCGACCACAGAATCGCCGCCGCCGCCGGAGAAGACGACTGCGTCTGCAATGCTTTCTCGGCAAAGATCACGACACCTTTGTCTTCGCCCCGGCGATGAAGACCTGGGATCCAGTCCTGCAAACGCGAGGGATCCGCATCCAGCATGACGTTCCGAAGTTTCTGAGCTTCCGATTCGTCACCACGATCCACGGCCGCATAAAGCATCTGAGGCAAACGATCACGGTCGCGACGAGCCCACTGCCCGTTCGGAAAACGGTTCAGGAGTTCAACCATTTTTTCCGCGGCATTGACTCGTTTGTTTTCTGACAAAAGTTTGGTGATCTGTGCGTCCGTCTCGGACTCAGCGCCATCCACCACCAATTCCTCGAACTTCAAGGCCTCGGTCGGCGCGGGCTTCACCTTGGAGCTTTGTGCGGCTTCCAATTGTTCCATCTTCGCGGCCAGCTCGGGAACAGTGAAAAGCGCCTCGGCCTGCTTCCACAAAAAGAGCGTCTGGGCAGGATCCGATTTCTGATAGCTTTCACCCAGCAGGGCCAAGGCGGTCGCTTGCTTTTCTTTGTTCAACAAATCCGACTCGGCCAACAGTGCCTGCAACGTCTTTCTCAGGGCCTCGGGACTTTTCGTGCGCGTCTTTGCAAGCTCGATCCCCGCCGTCGACCACAGGTCCACGAGCGAGGCCTTCCAAGGACCGCGTCGC
>JAHBUU010000088.1 GCA_019637895.1 Pseudobdellovibrionaceae bacterium
CGAGGGCCGCTTCCAGAATGTCAGGCATCAGAATCATGCCGTCGCCGCCACCGAAGGGACGGTCATCGACACTGCGATGCAGATCCGTGGTGACATCGCGGAGCTGGAAACAGCTCACGCTGAGCAAGGATTTTTTCAATCCTTGCGAAAGAACGCCCGACGAAATCCCCGCCTCGATCAGTTCAGGAAAAAGCGTCAGGACTTGGAACTTCACTCGGAGTCCTCTTCGTCCTCATCACCGTCATCGGCGGGGGCGTTGTCGTCCAAATCGATCAAGCCTTCGGGAAGATCCATTTTGACGATCTGGGATTTGAAGTCGATCTTCAGCAAGAAATCGTCGACGAAGGGAACTTCGAAGGTTTTCGAACCGTCGGGACTTGAAACCACCAACAGGTCCTGAGCGCCGTTGCTCGAGAAGTCCGTGATCGTTCCCAGTGTTTTGTCGTTCGCATCTTTGATCTTGAAGCCCTCGATCTCGTCGAGATAGATGCCCTCGCCGTCTTCGGAAACGAAGAAGTCGTCAGGCACATAAAAGCCAAGCTTCTCGACTTTTTCGGCGGCGGTGCGGTCGCCAAGCTCTGCGGCTTTCAGGATGATGCCGTTCTTAAACGGCTTCACCTTCTGACAGGTCATCGTTTGTTGAACCGCATCCTCAGAGGGTTCTTCGCCCGGAGACGGACATTCACCTAAGCCGAACTCTTTCAAGCGTGGCAGCCACGACAGATCTCCAGAGAAAATCAGAACATAAAGTTCTCCGCGCAAACCGTGAGCTTCTTTGATCTTTCCAACAAGTCGCATTTCGTATCCTTCGAGAAATAAAAAAAGGGAGTTCTTTCGAACCCCCTTCCATGATGGTTTTCTTTTGTTCGCGTTTTTTACTCGACGATGTCGAGATGGTAACGCTTGTTCAGCTTTGTTCCAGCTGCACGGATGATGGTTCTCATCGCCGCCGCTGTTTTTCCCTGCTTACCGATCACTTTTCCGAGATCGTCTTTGTCGACTTTCAAGGCAAGGAGAATGGTCTGCTGACCCGGGATTTCATCCACTTCTACATTTTCAGGCTTGTCCACCAGGGACTTTGCCATGAATTCTACGAGCTCTTTCAGGCTATCCATTTAGATCCTCCCCCCAATTTCATCGCACTTTTTGGGGAATGTGTCCATTTGAACACATCCTTCAAAAAAAGCGAGTGAATTTCGAGACCTTGAATTACTGGGCAGACTGCTGAGCCAATTTGATCACGTGTTTCACGCGATCTGTAGGCTGAGCGCCTTTTTTGATCCAGGAATCAACTTTGGTCAAATCCAGCTCGACCTTCTTGTCTTTCCCGCTCGCGAGTGGGTTGTAGTAGCCGATAATTTCCAAGAATTTACCAGTTACATAACGGCGAGAATCCGCAACCGTGACACGGTAGCGAGGAGAGTGCTTAGAACCAGTTCGAGCAAGTCGAATCACAACTGCCATGAGATATTTCCTTCCATCCTAGTGCAGAACGCAGCTATAGCGTCTAAAGACATGAAGAGTTACAGGCTCTCACGCCAAAATTCAAGGGATAATGACAAAGCGCCTAAAAAGGCAGCTTGAGGCCCCCAAGCCCCCCCTTACCCATTCCCATCTTCATCAATCCATTCATCATTTTTTGGGACTCTTCGAACTGGCGGATCAGTTTATTGATGTCCTGAACCTGGGTTCCGGAGCCATTGGCGATCCGTTGGCGCCGCGAAGCGTTCAAAATCTTGTGATTTCGGCGCTCCTGAAGGGTCATCGAGCGGATGATGGCCTCGATCTTTTTGATCTCGTCATCCGGTGGGCTCATCTTTTTAAGCTGCTTCGAGACCTCGCCCATACCTGGCAAAAATTTCAGCATGGCTTCGAAACCACCCATTTTTTTGAGGCTCTGGATCTGGGTCAGGAAGTCATCGAGCCCGAAGCTCTTGTTCATGATCTTTTTTGCCGACTCGCGGGCCGACTTTTCATCGATCACTTCCTGCGCCTTTTCGACCAGGCTCAGAACGTCACCCATATCCAGGATTCGCTTGGCCAGACGATCCGGATGGAAAACTTCGAGGGCGGCGACCTTTTCACCGATACCGAGGAACTTGATCGGAACGCCGGTCACTTCGCGGATCGACAGGGCCGCCCCACCGCGAGCATCCCCGTCCACCTTCGTCAGCACAAGGCCCGTCAAACCCAGACGGCCATTGAAACCCTCGGCCACATTCACGGATTGTTGTCCGAGCATGGCATCGGCCACCAACAGCACTTCTTGCGGCGTCCAGATGTTTTTGATGCGTTCAAGTTCGGCCATCAGCTCGTCATCGACTTGCAGACGACCGGCCGTATCGACGATGACCACTTCGACCATATTGTCGCGGGCCCAGGCTTTCGCCTTTTCGACGATCTCTTCCGGTTTCATCGAGGCCTGGCTGGGATAGACCGGCAGGTTGTTTTGTTTTCCGAGGGTTTGTAACTGGTCGATCGCGGCCGGGCGATAGATATCCGCCGGAACCAGGCCCGGTTTTTTTCCCAGCTTTTGTCGGATGTACAAAGCCAGCTTGGCAGCGGTGGTTGTTTTCCCCGCCCCTTGCAGACCGACCAAGAAAATCACACTGGGATTTTCACGGACGTTGATCTCAACAGCACCGCCACCCAGGGTCGTCACCAACTCGTCATGGACGACTTTGATGAACATCTGGCCGGGATTCACGTTCGTCAGAACATCTTGCCCCAGGGCTTTCACCTTCACTTTGTCGATGAAGGATTTGACGACCTTGAAGTTCACGTCGGCCTCGAGCAGGCTCAGACGGATCTCTTTGATCGCTTCTTCGATATTGGATTCCGAGATCTTGTTTTGACCCCGGATTTTTTTGACACTCGCCAAAATTTTATCAGACAGACTGTCGAACATCGCTCACCACCTTTGGAAAGAGCCACGGCGCAGACTCACACGCGCCATCAGGTAAAAGACCACCAGTCCCACGAACGAAATCGTCATCGATTCAACGAGCCCCACGTCGCTGACACCCAGCATGCCGTAGCGAAGCCCGTTGATCAGATACAAAAGAGGATTCAGCTTCGAAACCCCCTGCCAAAAGGGCGACAGGTGATCGATCGAAAGAAAGACGCCACCCAAATAGGTCAGCGGCAATAAAACGAAACTGGAAAAGGCCGATAGGTGCTCGAAGCTCCCGGCCCAAAAAGCCACGAAGATCCCCAGCAAACCGAACAGCAAACCACCGGCAACGACAAAATACAGCAGTGCAAAGGGATGAACCACCCCCAGCCAGGTGCCCACCTGCAGGTAATGGAAAACCTGCCCCACCATGAAGGTCACAAAGCCCACGATGAATCCGCGGACAAGACCCCCCAATGCAAAAGCCCAGATGATCTCGTTTTCCGACAGAGGCACCACTCGGAGATCCTCGATGTCGCCCGAGAATTTGGACGAGACGATCGACGACGACGAGTTCTGAAACGCATTGTTCATCAGCGCCATCATCACCAAACCCGGAATCAGGAAGGCCAGATAAGAAACGCCGTCTTTGCCAGGGACCGAGGCCCCCAGAGACACCCCAAAGACCAACAGGTACAAAAACGAACTGATGAACGGAGTCACCACCGTTTGCACCAGCACTTTCATGAAACGTCGGATCTCTTTTTCGAGAAGAGTCAGAAATCCCGTCATGGTTTTGCCTCCATCGGGGCGGAGATCAGCTTGCGGAAAGCGTCTTCCAGGCGACCTTCTTCGACGTGAACGTCCAAAAGATCCTTGGGGTCGATTCCCGAAGCGACCAGGATATCGCCCAAGACCTCGTCCGTTTTCGCCATGATTTCCTTGCGTCCGGCCGATCTGGTTTCAACGATGATTTTTTTCTGAGCGAACTGATTGATGATTTTTGAGGTCGGCCCGCAGGCTTCGAGTTTTCCGTGATTCAGAATACCCACCCGGTCGCACAGCAGCTCGGCCTCTTCCAGGTAGTGAGTGGTCAAAAGGACGGCGATGCCTTCGGAGCGGAGCTCTTGCACGAAGGTCCACAGATTCTCACGCAGGGTCAGGTCGACCCCGGCTGTCGGCTCGTCCAACAGCAAGAGGCGCGGAGAATGAACCAGGGCTTTCGCGATCATCAAGCGCCGTTTCATACCGCCCGAAAGCTGCTTCACTTTTTTATGACGATGTTCGAAAAGCCCCAGACGTCCCAACAATTCGTGGATGCGTTTGGTGTTGTTGCGAATCCCGTAGTAACCGGACTGGAACTGCAAAAGTTCTTCGAGATCAAAAAATCCGGAATTGATCACCTCTTGGTGGACGACGCCGAATTTGCATTTGGCTTGGCGGGATTCTGCGGTCACATCGTGGCCGAAGACCTTGACCTCACCCGAGGTTCTTTTTTCCAAAGTGGTGATGATGGAGATCGTCGTGGTCTTGCCGGCACCGTTCGGACCAAGCAGACCAAAGACCTCGCCGGGATTCACCACGAACGACAGATCATTGACGGCTTGGAAAGAGCCGTAGGACTTGCGAAGATTCTGGATCTGCAAAGGAATCGGGTGTCCTGTCATCTCATCGTGCCCGCGTGATCGAGGTATGGAACTCTACCTCGGGGTTTTCCCGTTTCGCCCAGTTCAAATCCCACTCCTGATTCAGCAGCAAAACCGGCTGATCGTTGGAGTCACGGAACATCTGAAAGCTGCCTTTGAGCTCGCTCACGGACTTTCCATCCTTGGTGCGAGGCCAACGGGCAACGCTGTAAGGAAGACGGTTCAAAGTCACCTCCAAGCCGTATTCATCACGAAGACGGTGCACAAGAACTTCGAACTGGAGTTCCCCCACCGCTCCTAGGATCGGATCCTGCGACCCAATGAGGGGATCGATGATGATTTGGATCGCGCCTTCTTCGGCGATGTGTTTCACCGCCTCTTGCATCTTGATCCGCTTCAGAGCGTCTCGGACCGAGAGTTTTGCGAAAAGTTCGGGCGCGAATTTCGGGATTTCCTCGAAGAGGACCGTGCCGTGGGACGCCACGCAGTCGCCGATGGCAAAGTTGCCCGTGTCGTTCACGCCGACGATGTCGCCCGCATAGGCCTCGTCGACCGTTTCACGGTCCGCTGCCACAAACTGGTTGGAATAGGCCAAGCGCAGTTCACGTCCCAACCGAGCATGCTGAACCTTCATTCCCCGCTCGAATTTGCCCGAGCAAATGCGCATGAAAGCGATCCGGTCGCGGTGACGACGGTCCATGTTCGCCTGAATTTTGAAAACGAAACCGGTAAAGGTCGCCGACAAAGGATCCACGGATTTATCATCGCGGGTTTCCCGAGGCTGGGGACCCGGTGCGTACTTCGAGAAGAAGTTCAGGAAAATATCGACACCAAAGTTTTGTTTCGCCGATCCGAACGTGACCGGAGAAATTTCGCCGGACAGGAAGGCCGCCAGGTCAAAAGGTGGCAAGGCACCCTCGATCAATTCGAGTTCGTCCTTTACCTGCTGAGCGGAATGAGTGTCCAAATAGTCTTCGAGAAGATGCATCTGGGTTTCTGGATCGAAAGGAATCACCGTCACATCACCGACGTCCTCGCGGCGTTGATCGTAGAGCATGATCTCTTTGGTGATGCGATTATAGATCCCGCGAAAGCGGTTTCCGATTCCCAAAGGCCAGGTCACCGGGTAGCACTGCATGCCCAGGGTTTTTTCAACCTCGTCGATCAGAGCCAGGGGATCTTTCCCCTCGCGGTCGAGCTTGTTGATGAAGGTGAAGATCGGAATTTTCCGATAGCGGCAAACTTCGTAGAGTTTCTTGGTTCGTTCCTCGACCCCTTTTGCCACGTCGATCAACATGCAGGCCGAATCGACGGCCATCAGGACCCGGTAGGTGTCCTCGGAGAAGTCTTTGTGACCAGGGGTGTCCAACAAATTTACTCGAAGGTCGTGGTAATCGAAAGTCATCACCGAGGAGGTGATCGAAATCCCTTTTTGACGCTCGAGTTCCATCCAGTCAGAGGTGACGGCCTTGCTGCCGGATTTCCCTTTAACTTCACCGGTTTCGTGGATAACTCCACCGTGATACAGGAGCTTTTCCGTGAGCGTGGTTTTCCCCGCATCCGGGTGAGAGATGATCGCAAAGGTGCGGCGTCTTTGAATTTCTTTTTGAATCGCTGGAGTCACGAGCATCCGCGGAAATTACTGCCTCGGACGCTCCTCGTCCACTGATTTCGGATGCGCCGCATCCTACCATTTGAAGCCTGACGGGATTAGGCTCTGAAACGGCATCTTCATTCAGTATTTAGGAGGTACTTTTATGCCATTCACTCTCCCCGATCTTCCCTACGGTGTGGACGCTCTCGAACCCCATTTCGACAAAATGACGATGGAAATCCATCACGGCCGTCACCACAACGCCTATGTCACGAACCTGAACGCCGCGCTCGAAGGCAAGCCCGAAGCCAACGGCAAAATCGAAGACATCATGAAGACCATCTCGAAGTTCCCGATGGCTGTTCGGAACAACGGCGGTGGTCACTATAACCACAGCTTGTTCTGGCAGATCCTGTCGCCGAAAGGCGGAGGCGCTCCGAAGGGCGATCTCGGCAAAGCCATCGAAAGCAGCTTTGGTTCTTACGAAGAGTTCAAAAAGCTGTTCGCGCAAGCGGCCGCCACTCGCTTCGGCTCTGGCTGGGCTTGGCTCGTCGTCGACGGCAACAAAAAACTGAAAGTCACTTCGACTCCGAACCAGGACAATCCTTTGATGGATCTGGCCGATGTCGAAAAAGGCCAACCCGTGTTGGGCCTCGACGTTTGGGAACATGCCTACTATCTGAAGTATCAGAACAAACGCCCTGATTATGTGGCGGCTTTCTGGAACATCGTGAACTGGGACAAGGCCGAAGAGCTTTACAAAAAAGCCATGGCCTAAGACGCCAGACCTTGAGTGCGCAAGCCGTGCAATCAAGGTCTCAGTCAAAACAAGAAAAGCCGATCGCTTCTTTCGAGGACGATCGGCTTTTTCTTTTTCGGCCACACCTTACGAAACGCGAATCGCCTTGGTTGGATTTTTTAAAATCGCACGGATTTCAAAACGCCAGCTTTCTGGAAACTCGGGCTTTGGACCCAGCTCGCTGGTGACGGTACCCGGATCGTATTGCACCACCGCACTCTCGCCGGTGGAGCGGCGGCGAAAACGCACGCCATTTCGAGGCAGGTCCGCATGACCGTAAGACACCAGATTTTTGCGCTGGAACTGACCACCCAATCCCGGGAAACCCGACTCGGCCCAAGCGCCGGTCAGATAGCTCACCACATTCGACCGAGGACCGGTCGCGGCCTCCTCAAGATTTGAACCGAACTCGACCGTCAGATCGCCACGCTCGCAAGTGCCATTCGGAAACAGACGTTGAACGGCCGCTTCGGTCACCAGAAACGCCCCGGTGATCGCGTGGCAGGCATGGCCCGACAAACGATAGCAATCGAGCAAAGAGATTTCAAAATCGTTGATCGCCGTTTGCCCATGAAGGAACTCGGCAAAGGGTTCGTGAATCCGGATCTTGCGCTGAAGGGCCATTGTTTCCAGGGTTTCGTCACCCATGTTTCCTCCTCGAAGGGACTTTGAACGTCCGGGATTATATGTTGGATATCATATGCAACATATAAGGCGAACGACGTCAATACCGTCGATCTCTCGGGAGCGTTTTGAAAACCAATCGCCGCGATGAAACTTTATTCGAGGTAAAAAACCACCTGGGTGACAACACGGACCTTCTTTTTGATCGAAGTCGAATTGTCGTAATCCTCCAGAGGAGAGTTGATACTGAACAAACCCTGAGTGGCCCGCTTGATCCCACCGACCTTCGCATCCGCATGCTGAGCAAAGACCTGAGCGGCCTCACGAGCGCTCTTGGTCGCTTCCTGCAACATCGCCGGTTTGATCGAATTCAGATCCGTGAAATAGTAACTGACGTTGCTCGAAGACAAAACGATGCCTTTTTTCAACAGCTCATCGGTTTTTTGCGAAGCCGCCGTGACCTCTTGAACTCTTTTGGTCCCAACCATCACGCCCCCTCGGGCAACAAAGCGAGGGCCTTTCGAATCCCCATACTCCTGAGTCGTTTTGTCAGTCATATTGACCACATCTTTTTGGATTTCAGCGTCCGTAAAACCCTGCTGCTTCACAAAGTCGATGACCTGATTCTGCAGAGCTAAAATTTTGGCATTCACATCCGTCAGTTGCTCCGAAGAAGCCGAGTAACGAATCGTCCACACCGCCTGATCAGCATCCACCACTCTTTCCGCAAGCCCCCGAACCTCAACCGCACGATCCATTTCCTTGAACGTCACAATCGCCCGACTCATCAAAAAACCAGCAACAACAATCCCCACCGCAATCAGCAAACTGCCCTTCATAAAGACCCCCCGGAAGTGACGCGCTCGTTGTCGAGCCAAACAATCCTTAACCCCTCCAGCAAAGCCGAAACAAAGCCCACCCGCAACGAGAAAGTCATATAAAGAAAGACAGAGCAAAACCCGAAAATGGACCAACCAAAGACTATCCAACACCAATCAAGCAAGTCCTCCAGGCTTTCCCAAGAGTTTGCGCTCTGGGGCCGGGGTCCCCTTCCCCTCTCGGAGGACATCCGGGAAGCGTGACGCGTTTTTCCTTTGAGGAACGCCGACAGGCGCTCCTCAAAGGAAAATCCCGGTCATAGCTCAAGGACGAGCGGGTCCTCCGAGAGGGGAAGGGGACCCCGGCCCCAAGGCGCAAACTCTTGGGAAACCGGGTCAACTAAGCATCCAGAGGCGGAGGAATCAAAGGAGGCTCCGAAGTCGTATAGTCCTCGTCCCTCATCATCGGAGTCTCCAATCCAAGGGCGATCTTCAGAACCTCATTCACGTTCTCAACGAAATGGAACCGGAGCTGAGCACGGATATCATCCGGCACGTCTCGCAAATCCTTTTCGTTTCGTTTCGGCAGAATCAAAACCGTGACGCCTGCCCGATGGGCCGCCAGCACTTTTTCTTTGATCCCACCGACCGGCATCACCGCTCCTCGAAGTGTGATTTCGCCAGTCATCCCAAGTCGTGGATCCACACGGCGCTTGGCCACCAGAGAGGCCAGGGCTGTCAACATGGTCACACCCGCACTCGGGCCGTCTTTCGGGATCGCTCCCGCTGGCACGTGAACGTGCAGATCCTGTTTTGAAAACTCGGTCTGTCGGGCCATGCTCGGCAGACGGGATTTCAGCAAGCTGAGGGCGATCCGTGCGGACTCTTTCATCACGTCGCCCAACTGTCCCGTGGTCAAAAGCTGACCGGTGCCCGGCATCAGCGCGGCTTCGATGAACAGGATGTCCCCGCCCACCGGCGTCCAGGCCAGACCCGTCACCACACCGTACTCGGCGCTGTGCTCGGCCACTTCCGAGAAGAATCGATCGGGACCGAGAACTTCTTCGAGCATGACCAGATCGACTACCACGGGCCCCTGATCTGTCACATTCAAAACCTTTTCCGTCGAGGCCCGGATGACTTCGGCGAGTTTTCGTTGCAGATCACGAACACCCGCTTCTCGGGTATAACCCGAGATGAGTTTCACCAAGGCTTCGTCGGCGATCTGCAGTTGCTCGGGCTTCAGGCCATGATGTTCCAACTGCTTCGGCCACAAGTGGCGTTTCGCAATATGGAACTTTTCGGCCGAGGTATAACCGCTGACATCGATCACTTCCATCCGATCCAACAAAGGGCCGGGAATGCCTTCGAGGCTATTGGCCGTTCCGACGAAAAAGACTTTCGACAAATCAAAGCCGGTGTCGAGGTACAGATCGTTGAAGGCTTTGTTTTGTTCAGGGTCCAAGACTTCGAGCAAAGCCGCTGCGGGATCTCCTGAGAAACCTCGACCCAGTTTATCCAACTCGTCGAGCACGAAGACGGGATTGTTCTCCCCGGCTTTTTTCAAGCCCGAGATCACCCGTCCTGGCAGCGCGCCGACATAGGTTCTTCGGTGTCCGCGGATTTCTGCGTCATCTCTGATCCCGCCTACGCTCACGCGCACATACTGGCGCCCCAGCGCTTTTGCGATGCTGGCCGCGAGCGAGGTTTTCCCGACGCCCGGAGGACCGACGAACAACAGAATGGATCCACTTTGATTGTTCTTCACCTTCATCACCGCCAAGTGCTGAAGGATTCTTTTTTTGATCTTTTCAAGGCCATAGTGATCTTCGTCCAAGATCCGGCGGGCCTCATCCAAATCGATGTCCTTGGTTTCGGATGTCTTCGACCAAGGCAAACTCACCAACAAATCCAAGTGATTTCGAACCACTTGATGCTCAGGAGAAGCCGGGTTGATATCCTGCAAACGCTTCATCTGAGTTTCGGCCAGTTTCAAGGCCTCCTCGGGCATTCCCGCGGCCTTGATTTTTTTCTCGTAGTCGGACGCCATGCCGGTTTCTTCGCCCTCCCCGAGCTCTTCTTTGATCGCCTTGAGTTGTTCTCGCAGGATCTGCTCGCGATGGGTTTGACCGAATTTTGAACTCAGCTTGGCGCGAATATCCGCCTGCACCTGGAGATTGTCTTTCGCCGACTGCAAGAGAGTCAGAAGCAACATTCCCCGCTCTCGCAACGAGAGCGTTTCCAGCAGTTTTTGTTTTTCTGCATGATCGAATTCGGCATGAGCCGCCGCTGTGTAGACGAGGATGCCCAGATCGTCGATGCCTTTCACCAGTTCTTCCATCTCGCGGGTGTCCGCAGGAACCAGTCTCAAGGTTTCAATCGAAAGATCTTTCAGACTGGTCAAGAGAACCTTCGAAGTCCCCTCGTCGGGATCAGCCACATCCGGTTCATTTTCGACGATCGCCTCGAAGTGACCTTGCTCGACGCGGGTTTCAACCATGCGAATACGATCGACGCCTTTGACGACGAGAGTGTAACCGTTGTCGGGATTTCCGCGAACGGATTCAATTTTACAAAGAACACCGATTTGATAAAGCTCATCGGTGGATTCCGCCTTTGAAGCGGGGTCTTTCTGGGCCGCCACCACGATCCAATTATTCAACTCATAAGACTTCTGCAAAGCCTTGACGCTTTTCTCGCGGCCGACTCGCAAAGCCTGTTTGATCCCTGGATAAAGGATGGTGTTTCTCAAAGGTAGGACCGGAATAAAGCCAGTAGGTCTTGTCATGGTGGGACCTCCTTTCCAACAAGATGGAAACGATTCCGTCACCGTCAAGGTAGCATGAGGAGAATTCGGATTCTGGGAAGATTCCGTGAACTCGAACGAAGGCCAGGTTTAAAAAGCAAGAGCCGGTGAAGAAGAGCTTTTCTTCACCGGCTCGCCTTGAAACGAACTCAGTTTTCAGACCTTGAAGCCGGGTCTATTTGGAATCCGGCAAGATCGTCAGCAAGTAGTTCAACATATTCGCATCCAGCAAAGCTCCTTTTTGATAGAGCTCGATGTACTGGGTCGGGATCGAAGCGAAAGCGGCGTACTTGCTGGCAGCCGTCTCGCTCGGCTTGGCCGCAGATCCATCCAACAAAGCCACGGCTGGATTCGCTCCGCTGCCGGTCTTGCGTTCGGCAACCAGTTCGCCCAACTGCTCTTTGGTCAGTTTGCTCAGCATCTCGCCCACAGTCGAAACCGAGATGGCATTTCGAGCCAAGGCGTTTTCAGACAAAGCAACGACCCGCATCGTCCCAATATCCTTGAAGCCCGCGACACCATTGCTGTCGAGCTGTTGAGCCTTGGTGGTCTTCAGGATCGTGAAACGATCCATAAAGTCGCGATCCTCTGCCCAATGGCTCTTCGAACCACTCATCGTGTTATTCACGATCTTCAGAAGAGCTTCTTGGAAACTGATCTCCCGAGTCAGGCCGAGACGATTCGCCAAACCGGAATCCAAAGGTCTCTCGATCCAATGGGTCGGGTTCTCGGACTTAAAGCTATCCGGCGTGCTGAACATTTTATGAGGAGCCCCTGGAACCGTGAACTCACCACCGTCTTTGTCCGTGAACGTGATGTCCGACTGAACGTTGTTGAACAGAATCGAGATCAGACCGTCACTGATTTCCTCGGACAGGTCCGCCACATCGAGATAGTTGTCCTCGACACGGTCGAAGCTGGAGTTCCCGGTGCGACGGGCAAAGAGAGCTTCTGCCGCCACCAGCTTGTCGATCCAGATTCCGCGAACGTCGATCTGATCCATATA
>JAHBUU010000089.1 GCA_019637895.1 Pseudobdellovibrionaceae bacterium
ATCGCCAAGCATCCATTCCTCGTAAGATGATTCTCCCCAACCAAAAATCAAAGCCGTAACCAGAATCACTCCCAGCCAAACGGCGAAACCTTTTCTGAAGGGGACTTCCAGTCTTTCCAGACTGAGACTCATCAATCCAAAGTAGGCCACGGCATGTGAGACGACCAACGGGAAAAGGATCTGGGCCAAATTCGTTCCGAGCAGAAAGGCGACTCCATAGAACAGACCTGGGGTGAGAACCGCCAGCACCACCGGCCAGCGGAAGGTTCCTGCCCATACTTTTCGAAGTGTGCGAAGCAACCATGCGGTCACCACGACGAAATACAATCCCAGTCCCCATGGCAAAGCTTCTGGCCAGGGCATCATGAGCATCGCATCGGCCGAATAGAAATGAACGTTCACATCGCGGAGGTGATAGAGCAGAAAGGGCCAGGCGCACAGGAACATCAAGAAGCGGCCCTCCCAAATGTCCCGGTCCTTATTGACCTTTTGCTCCCATCTGAGGATTCCGTGAAACTGTCGGTAATTGTGGAAAACCGTGAGCCAAATCACCACCGTCCAGAGGCCCGGGACACCCAGAAACACCCAGGTTCCGACAACCAAAAAAATCAAAACGGGAACGGTGAAATACAAGACGGTCGATTTTCTTTCTTTGGCGATCGCATACGTTCGCCAGAACGTGGTGTACACGTGACCGCTATCGCAAAAAGCCAAAGCGAAAAAGGCCAGGATCTCGGGGAAAAATCCCTCTTGGGAAGGCATGAACATCACCAGCAACAGCGTCGCCAGTCCGGGGAAAACCAGGAACAAAAAATCCTTGGGAAAGGAACCAAAGATCCACTTCGTCAAACGAACCCCCTCCCTCTATAATAAGACCGGGCTCGCAGAGAAAGTAGGTGTTTTTTCGCTTCAAAAAGAGACTGGACCTCCCCGTCTTCCACAAAGACGGACGGAGGCCTTTTCGATGGACTCTAAGAGCGAGTCAGGGCGGAATTCACTTTCACTTGCCCAACAGCGGTCATGCCGTCCTCATGACGGCGACGGAATTCCGGAGAGAACAAAGTCACAACCGTGGACCCCATTCGGAACATCCCCAGCTCTTCGCCTTTTTTGATTTCACGCGGAACTTCGTAAACCTTTTCAAGGAAAGGCTGTCCATCATTCCCTTTGACGATGGAGTCGAAGGACAGTTCGATCGAGCCCACATTCATTGCTCCGACAAACACCACGGCGACAGCACCCAGATCAGTGGCGATCTCGACGACCACCCGTTCGTTTACCAGATACAGTCCTTCCATTTCTGAAACGGCCTCTTTGTGAACGGGCCACAGATCCCCAGGAACATAAGTGACCTTGCGGATGTATCCATCCACCGGGGAATGCACCCGGTGATAGTCCGTCGGGCACAGATAGTAAGTGATAAATAGGCCGTCCTCGAATTTTCCGATCCATTCGGCATCGACAAGAAAGTCCCGCACCGAGTATTTTTTTCCCTTGGCCTGAAGGCAGGTTCCGTTCTCGATTCGGCCCGAAATCAGGATCTCGCTGTCCGCACAATGAACGGCGGCGGTCGCGGCCAAAGGCCTCACACCGGGCTTGAGACGGCGGACGAAGAATTCCCCAAGGGAGGGGTAATCCCAGGGGGATTTCTCGGCCTCAGAGAGGTGAATACGATAAATGGCGGCAAACACCGCGATCGTGATGTGATTCCAAAAGGCAGGACCTTTCCAATGAACAAGGCGACCCACCCAACGACTGATTAGATTTCTCGGGAGAAATTTTAACAATTTCCACATCGGATGAGCCTCTCTCGGAAGAGGCCCTCTGTCACCCGTCGCCGGACTGTGCTATAAGCGGACCCTTCATGTCCAAAATTCTGAACGATCTCAAAGTCGATATCGACGAAGACTTGACCGAGCGCCTGGCCTGGATGGTTCCGGGCAACAACGGCTATCGCCTGCTTCGCCAAAGCGTCGATGCCCGTCAGCGCACTCGTCCTCATTTCGTCATGACCGTCGAAGTCGCCGAAGCCGGTGAAACTCTTCAGACGGAAAAAATCGTTCTGGAAAAAGTGTCCTCGCCCCCACAAGAGCGACCCATCGTCGTCGGCAGCGGACCTGCGGGACTTTTCGCCGCCCTTCGTTTCGTCGAAAGAGGCATTCCCTGCCTGCTCCTCGAAAGAGGCTCGGAATCCGCCGAAAGAATCAAAGGCATCAACCAGTACTGGCGTTACGGAAAACTCGATCCGGATAACAACGTCTGCTTCGGCGAGGGCGGTGCGGGTCTTTACTCCGATGGAAAGCTAATCACGCGAATCAAGTCGCCGCATATTCCCTATGTGCTCGACCGTTTGGTTCAGTTCGGCGCGCCCGAAGAAATCAAATGGCTGTCGAACCCTCACGTCGGTTCGGACCGGATCCGGCGCGTGATTCCTTTCATGCGCGAATACCTGAAAGCCAACGGCTGCGAAATCCGTTTCAACAGCCAAGTCACGGAACTTGTCGTTGAAGGCAAATCCGTCACCGGCGTGAAAATCAAAACCGGCGAGGTCTTCAAATCACCGGCCGTGATTCTGGCAACGGGACATTCCGCCGAGGACATCTTATTCCATCTGCGGGATCTCGGCGTGGATCTTGAGGGAAAATCCTTCGCCATGGGACTTCGGATCGAACACCCTCAGTCGCAAATCAACCGCATTCAATACCGCGAATACGGCGAACATCCAAAACTGGGAAGCGCCAATTACCGCTTGGCCGACCACGATCACAAAACCGGCCTTGGTGTTTACAGCTTCTGCATGTGTCCCGGTGGCTACGTTCTGTCGAGCGGAACCGAATCCGACGGTATTGTCTGCAATGGCATGAGCAACTATAAGCGAAATTCCCCTTTCGCCAACGCCGCCATCGTGGTCAGCGTCGATCACGAAAAAAATTTCGGCTCCGACCTCTTTGGCGGTATGAAAATGCGCCGGGAATTGGAACAGAAATCTTATGTTTCGATTCTGGATGCGGGTGGAACCCGGGAACTTCCCGCGCAATCTCTGCCGGATTTCATTGCGGGCCGAACAGGTGCGCTCAGAACCGGTTCCAGTCCGTCAGGCGCGCTGTCCGTGCGATTGGACCAGATTCTCCCTTCCTTCATTCGACAGCGCTTGCTGGAAGGCCTTGAGCGATTCGATCGCAACATGAAGGGCTTCATCAGCCCTGAAGCACAGTTTTATGGCGTCGAGTCCCGCACCAGCTGCCCGATTCGCGTCACACGCGACGAGGAGACCCTAGAGAGCACTTCTCACCCGGGCCTCTATCCAGCCGGAGAAGGCGCAGGATACGCGGGTGGGATCACCAGCGCCGCCTGTGATGGCGTTCGCATTGCCGACCGGATTGCTCAAGCGCTCTACCGTGTCGAGACACGCATCTCTTGAGTTTTGGGCTCGATCCTTCGAGAATCAGACTGGGGACAAACTCACATCAAAAGGGAGAACAATGAAATCGCTGCTTTTCAGTTCCTTGCTCATGAGCTCCCTCGCGTTTGCTCAACCAAAGGGCTACACCCCCACGGCTGAAGACCTCAAAACCATGACCCCACCAGCGCCACCACTGGATCCCGAAGATCAGCGAATTCTGGAAAGAGGCGAAATCAGCACCGCTCGCTATATCACCGGTGGGATCCTGGGGACCTATCCACTGGGTTTTGGCGTGGGACACGCGATCCAGGGTCGGTATCACGACAAGGGTTGGATCTTTACCGTCGGAGAACTCGGCTCTTTGGCCATTGCCGCCGCTGGCGCCAGCAACTGCATGGATGACAGCGAAAGCGGAGCCAAGCGCTGGGGAAAATGCAAATCAGGCTTGATGGTGGCGGGCGCTCTGGCCTTTACCGGATTTCGAATTTGGGAAATCTTCGACTTGTGGTTCGCTCCACCCAAACACAATCAACGCTACCGACAGCTCAAAGAGCAACAAACGCCAACGACATCGCTCTACCTGATGCCGACACCTTCCGGTGGCGCCATCGGCTTGCAGTGGAGATTTTAACCGAAGCGGCGGTCTGGGGATTGACTCCCAGATCCGCTCGCGAACAGATTTGAATTAAAAACGATAGCCCAGCTGAAGGCTGGTGCCGAAGGTCGCAAAGAAGCTCTTCTGGTTGGCGACTTCTGACGAGTAATCCGAATAGTTGATCTTGAGATTTCCCGACCAGGCTTCACCGAACGGCAATCGGTAACCTGCCTGCCAAATCATGGTCCCGAAACTTTGAGCGCTGTCCGATGGCGAAGACTGACGCAAAGAGATCAATTGCGGACCAACCCCGGCAAAGAAATGACCGCCACCGAGGCTGCCAAAACCGATGTTCGGAACAAGAGCGAACGTCTGTTGATGGATCGTCTCACCCGCCGCAAAGGGATATCCGCCCCGATCTACACCCTCAAAGGACCCAAAGCCCATTTGCAGATCAAAGAAAGAAACCGCTCCGGATTCGCTTTGCCCCGACAGCAAATGGAAAGACAAAAGCGAGGAAACCCCACTGCGGTCTTTCGTCAGCCAACCCGACCGCTGCTCGAACTGTGGACCAAGAGCGACCTCCATGTTTCCACCATGAGCGAAAACAGTGGCACCCAAGAATGTAACCATCGCGAAAAACAAGGATTTCATAAATTCCTCCGGTATTGTCCGCCCACTTCATAGAGGGCCTGACTCATTTGATACAAACTGCAATAACGAGCGGCCCGCATCAACGCCTCAAAGATATTGCCGCCATGAAGAGCGGTTTCCTTGAGATGAGTGAGTGCTTGATCGCCCTCGCTCGCATGGCCCTTCTGATAGGCGCGCACGTTGTCGAGCTGCTGACTTTTTTCCTCGTAAGAGGCACGAGCCAATTCAATTTTTGGCGGAACATAGCCATCGGCCAAGGTCTTTGGATCGATAAAGGTGTTCACGCCGATGATCGGCAGTTCGCCGGTGTGTTTGAGCGTTTCGTAGGACAGGCTTTCTTCCTGGATCTTCGAACGCTGATACTGAGTTTCCATCGCACCCAGAACGCCGCCACGCTCGCTCAGACGCTGGAACTCGGAAAGAACGGCCTCTTCGACCAAGTCCGTGAGTTCCTCGATAAAGAAGCTTCCCTGATTCGGATTTTCGTTCTTCATCATGCCGAACTCGCGGTTGATGATCATCTGAATCGCCATCGCCCGACGAACGGATTCCTCGGTCGGGGTCGTGATCGCTTCGTCGTAGGCGTTGGTGTGCAAGCTATTGCAGTTGTCATACAAAGCCAACAGGGCCTGAAGCGTCGTTCGGATATCGTTGAAATCGATTTCCTGCGCGTGCAAAGACCGACCGCTGGTCTGGATATGATACTTGAGCTTCTGCGAACGATCGTTCCCTTTGTACAGGTCACGCATCGCCACCGCCCAGATCCGTCTCGCCACCCGTCCCAACACCGAATACTCGGGATCAAGACCATTCGAAAAGAAGAAACTCAGGTTCGGGGCGAAATCGTCGATTTTCATTCCGCGCGCGAGATAATACTCGACGAAAGTAAATCCGTTCGACAGCGTAAAGGCCAACTGACTGATCGGGTTCGCGCCAGCTTCGGCGATATGATAACCCGAGATCGAAACGGAATAGAAATTCCGGACCTTCTTGCGAACAAAGTATTCCTGAATATCGCCCATCATCTTCAGAGCGAAGTTGATCGAGAAAATACAGGTGTTCTGACCCTGATCCTCTTTCAGGATATCGGCCTGCACAGTCCCTCGGACTTGTTGCAGGGTCCACTCAGCCAGCTCCGACCATTCCTTCTGATCGAGTTTGCGACCCAGTTCTTTTTCTTTTTTCTCGACCTGTTGATCAATGGCCGTATTGAAAAAGAAGGCCAGGATCATCGGGGCCGGACCGTTGATCGTCATGGACACCGAGGTGCTCGGCGCACACAGATCAAAGCCCGCATAGAGCTTTTTCATGTCATCAAGGGTGCAGATGCTGACGCCCGATTCGCCGACTTTCCCGAAAATATCTGGTCGTGGATCGGGATCTTGGCCGTACAGGGTCACGCTATCAAACGCCGTGGACAAGCGATGGGCCGTTTCGCCCTTGCAGAGATAATGAAAGCGTTTGTTCGTTCTTTCAGGGGTCCCTTCGCCCGCAAACATCCGCTTGGGATCTTCGTCCGCCCGTTTCAACGGAAACACGCCCGCCGTGAAAGGAAACTCACCAGGCACGTTTTCCAGGCGCAACCAGCGGAAGCGGTCTCCCCAGTCACGGAAGCGCGGCAGAACCACTCGGCGGATTTTGGTTCCGCTCAAAGAGGTGCGGACCAATGGCTGACGGATTTCCTTGTCACGAACATGGAAAACCAGGTCGTCACCGCTGTAGCGCTTTTTCAGCTCATCCCAACCGTGGATCTGATCCAATTCATCCTTGGTAAAATCCTGACTGAGTTCTTTTTCTTTTTTTGAAACCAGATCGACGGCAATGACATCCTCGGATTTCAAGGCATGCAAAGCGCCGATCTTCGAGGCTTTGTCGGACAGCTTTTCGGTGCGCTCTTTGTAACGACGGACGGTGGACACGATCTCGGCCAGATAACCTTGGCGATCCGGCGGGATGATGGTGTTCTCTTCGGCCGAGAGCATTTTTTCACGAAGGCTCGGGGCCACTTCGAACCCGCCGACCTTGGCCTCCAAAAGTTCAGAGAGCTTGAAGAAAAGCTTATTCACTCCGCCATCGTTGAACTGGCTGGCCTGAGTCAAAAAGACCGGGACCTCGCCGTCATCATGAAAGAGTTTTCGCGAGCGTTTGTACTGTTTGGACACATCCCGCAAAGCATCGGCGGCTCCACGGCGATCAGCCTTGTTGACCGCGATCAGATCGGCGAAATCGATCATGTCGATTTTTTCCAACTGCGACTGGGCCCCGAAATCCGAAGTCATCACGTACATCGACAGATCCGAGACCTCGGTGATGGCCATATTGCCCTGACCGATGCCCGACGTTTCCGCGATGATCAGATCGAAATCAAGTTGCTTCACGAAATTCAAAACATCCGGCAAGGCCTGAGCGATCTCTTTGCCAGATCCGCGCGAAGCCAGCGAGCGCATGAAAATGCGATCCCGCGACAGCGAGTTCATGCGAATCCGATCCCCCAGCAAGGAACCGCCGGTTTTCCGTTTCGAAGGATCGACACAGACGATGGCGATTTTTTTATCCGGATAGGCATTCAGGAACCGCTGCGCCAGTTCATCGATCAAGCTGGACTTCCCGGCACCGCCCGTCCCGGTGATACCCAGAATCGGAGGTGTTTTCCCTTTGCGTAGGAATCCTTGCAGTCCCCATTTTTCCGGAGACTTTTCAGACTGACCATTTTCGATGGCACTCAAGGCGAGCCCCAACTTTTGCGACGGGACTGGATCTTTTTCGAACGGATTTTTCAGATCCATGCCCTGCAGAGGTTTTTTTACGGAGGCCCCTTTCGAGACCGTCACATCGGCGGCGAGTTTGACCGGATCGAAGTCTGAGCCTTCGACGATCAAACGAATCATGCCTTCGAGACCAAGACGACGACCGTCGTCCGGGTGAAAGATCTGAGCGATCCCGTAATTTTCCAGTTCTTTTTTCTCGTCATGGATGATGACGCCACCGCCACCGCCCCAGACCGTCACATAGCCCGCCCCGTTTTCGCGCAGGAGATCCTTCATGTACTTGAAGTACTCCATGTGCCCGCCCTGATAAGAGCTGACACAGACGCCTTGTGCGCCTTCTTGAAGAACGGCCTTCACCACATCGCTGACCGAGCGGTTGTGACCGAGATGGATGACCTCCGCCCCCTGATCCTGAAGGATTCGGCGGATGATGTTGATCGTGGCATCGTGACCGTCGAAGAGGCTGGCCGCTGTGACGATACGAACTGGATGTTTTGGCATATTCTTTATTGGCCTTTGAAAGCGGGCTTGCGTTTTTCGATGAAGGCGCGAGTTCCCTCTCGGACGTCTTCCGTCGCGAAGAGTTCGCCGAAGTTTTGAGCTTCGAAGCGATGAGCTTCTTCGATTTCCATATCCCATGCGCGATTGATGCTCTTTTTCGAAGCCGCCACCGCGACCGGAGCGCGCTGAAGAATCTTTTCCAGAATGGACTGAACCAAGCTGGTGATTTCCGACGCCGGAGCCACCTTGTTCACCAAGCCGATGCGGAAAGCCTCGTCAGCCGAGATCATGTCCCCTGTGAAAGTCAGCTCACGTGCGCGACGGATTCCCACCGCACGAGCCAAACGAACGGTTCCGCCAAAGCCGGGGATCAGTCCCAATGTCACTTCCGGCAGACCGAACTTGGCCTTTTCACTGGCCACAATGAAGTCACAAGCCAATGCCAACTCGCAACCTCCGCCCAAAGCAAAGCCGTTGACGGCGGCGATCACGGGAACTTTCAACAAGGCCAGCTCTTGGAACACGGACTGACCGCGCTCCGCAAAGGCCACCGCCTCGTCCTCGCCCAGATCGGACAGTTCTTTGATATCGGCACCGGCCACGAAAGCCTTGTCACCCGCTCCGGTGATCACCAGGGCGCGAGCACTCTCGTAAGGGAGTTCACCGATCATGCGCAGGGCCTCGGACATCTCTGTCAGGACCTCGGCATTCAAGGCGTTCAAGGACTCGGGACGCTGGATGGTCAACCACCAGACGCCGTTGGGTTCATGTTTCAGCGAAAGTGTTTTGTAATCGGACATCTCTATTTTCCCTCGTAAGTGTAGAATCCACGGCCGGTTTTACGCCCCAGCCATCCCGCCTCGACGTACTTCACCAGAAGTGGACATGGGCGATACTTCGAATCACCGAGCCCTTCATGCAGAACGTTCATGATCGCCAGGCATGTATCGAGCCCGATGAAATCCGCCAAGGTCAGAGGCCCCATCGGCTGATTGGTTCCCAGTTTCATCGCCTGATCGATCGAATCGACCGACGCGATTCCTTCGTGCAGGGTGTAGACCGCTTCGTTGATCATTGGCATGAGGATGCGGTTCACGATGAAACCCGGCATATCCTTGACCGATTCGACGAAGACCTTATCCAATTTTTCCGTCAAACCACGAACAAGAGCAAAGGTCTCGTCAGAGGTCTGAAGACCGCGAATCCCCTCAACCAGCTTCATCAACGGCACCGGGTTCATGAAGTGCATGCCCGCGACTTTCTGAGGACGCTGAGTCGCGCCCGCGATCTTGGTGATCGAGATCGAAGACGTGTTCGAGCACAGGATGGCGTTCGGGTTCACGACGCGGTCGAGCTCCTTGAAGATCTTCAGCTTCAGGTCGACGTTTTCAGTGGCGGCTTCCACGACCAGATCACGATCCGAGAGGTCTTCCATCTTGGTGCTGGTTTTGATCTTGGAGAGGATGGTTTTCTTTTGCTCTTCGGTCATCGTGTTTTTCTTGATGAGACGATCACAAGAGTTCGAAATCGTTGCCAAAGCTTTTTGCAGGGAGGCCTCTGCGATATCGACAAGAACGACATCCAAGCCCTTTTCAGCGCAGACCTGCGCAATCCCATTTCCCATCTGTCCGGCGCCCACAACTCCTACTTTTTGAATCCCCATTAATACCTCGCGTTATTCAGATTGAATAGAAACGAATTTTTGTAACCTAGCTGCCTCGACTCGTCAAAAGAACTGGTCTTGAAAGAGCCCCTTCCGCACTGAGACAATTTCAATCTGATGAGATGCTTGAAATGGATTTTGACGTCTCTGGCACTGGGCGCTCCCCAGACCCTTTTTGCCGCCCCTTCCTGGGTTGCGGCAACCTCGTTCTATCGTTCTCCGGAGGCCTTGTTTCCTTCGGGTCAGACCGGGAAAGCCGCCCTTGAAAAAGCCCTCGTCCGCCAGGAGCAGGAGCTGTTTTTCCAAGTCAAATGGAACGGCAAGGAAAGCCGCTTGGCTTTCGACGAAGGCATCATCGACCTCTTCTGCATCCGCACGGCCCGACTGAAGGAAAACACCGTTCTCCTGAGTGAACCCCGCAGCGACGCCAAAAACACGGCGACCCTGTCTTTGGGTGATGACGTCAAGATCCTGGAGCGCTCGCGAAATTGGATGAAGGTGCAACATGCGAAAGGCAGCGGTTGGGTTCTGTGGAACCGAATCGAGGCCAAAAACGACGATCATGGACTCTATCTGCCGGTGATCGAAACGTTCTTGCGAAAATCCCCCTCCCATCAGGCCGCTGTCTTGACGACCATTCTGCGCGGCACACGCTTGCAAGCCCTGAGTTATGAACCCTCGGGTTGGATGCGAGTTCAACATGGGAACCAGACCGGCTATGTGGATCTGCAACATCTGGCCGGACGCGCCGACTTTGCGGCTTGGGCATGGGAACGAGGCAAGGGATGGTTTCTCTCGTCTCATCGCGAAGGGGCCTTCCTTCACTCTGTCGATCAACGGAAAGTTCCCCTCTCGGACATTCTGGGATTCGCCCCCACTGAAAATCGTTTGATCGTCTCTCGGAACGAGACTGGTTCACCGATTCCCCTGCGCGCCCGTGCCGAGATTTCAAACATCAATCTGACGCTCTGGGGAGTCAGCCGACTCAATGATCATGGTGAAGTCTGGTGGAAGAAAGACCTTTTCATGCTTTCGGCACAGGCCCCTCAGACGGAAACCCTGACCACCGAGCAACTCTTGAAACGAGAGATCTTTTCTTACGCCATCGAAGACAAAAAGCAGATCCGAGGACTCGCCTCTTCGCAAGGAATCTGGAAAACCGATGATGGCCGCGTCTGGAGAAAAATTTCGATCTTCGGCGACCAAGACCTGCCCGTGGCCATCCACCCCAAGGGCACTTGGCTGGTCGGCACTTATCGCAGTTCTGACCAGGGAAACAATTTTGAAAACTCGATCCGCTGGGACGAGCTTGCTCGCACCGTCGAAAGAAAGCTGAACCAAGTCCCAAAACGTTTGACCCTGAAAAAGCTCGAGATCCTGCCTTCGTCCGAGGTTGAAATTCAACTGGACACCGGCAGCCGATCCCTTTCTCTGCGTTCTCGATTGGATGAATCCGCATGGTACTGATCCTGAAATCGACCCTCTGGTTTTTCTTTTCACTGACCGCGCAGTCCCAACCTCTCGATCAGGATGGGCATCACCGCTTCATCGCAGCCTATGACGGTTACCACCGAAGCTCGCTCGAGGTTCGCACCATCAAGGCCTGGGACCAAGTGGAGTTCTCGGTCTGCAACGACGGCAAATGCACCCCCTTCCCGGAAACCGTTTCCCTGGAGCAGATCGCCTCGCGACAGCCCGAATTGTTGGCGAGCCTGCGGGAATACCGTGAAGAGCTCAAAAATCGAAAATATGGCTTCTGGGCCTCCATTTCCGGCAATGTCGGCCAGAAAAAAGACCTCGAAGCCATGGACCAACTCATTGCCGAGATCGAAAAAGACGGGCTTCGGAATTGGGTGCTGCTGACCAAACAGAACATCCAACAAGATCCTCGATCTTTTGGGACGGACGAAGCGGCTCACGGGTTTTACGATCGGGTGAAATCGGTTCTTTTGAAAACACCACCGACAGCGGCTGAAATTCATCACATGGAAAGAGCCCTTCAAAAGCTCGATCCTTCGAAGAAACTGCGTTGCGAATAGCTTCGATCAGGAAAAAAACGGCAACATTTCTGTGCGGACTTTTTCCTGCAGGATCGGCCGATCATCCAACTTCATGGACTGCGTCGAAACGGCGGGTAAGACGCTGAGCCGGATCCGACGTTTCCAGGTGCCCATATTTGGGAACAAGGAATGCTTGGGCAGAATCTGCGACGCATTTCGAATGACCACCGGAACGACGGGCGCACCGGTATTGATGGCGAACACGAAAGGTCCCGACTTGAACGGCCCCAGGCGTTCTTCGTCCTGACGGGTGCCTTCGGGCGCAAGGGCGAAACGCTCCCCCTGCTGCATGCGGATCTGAGCTTCACGGTAGACGCGGAAAACACCTTCGCGATTTCGACGATCGATGGGAAGAATCCCGATCCGTCTCATCGCAAATCCGAAGACCGGGATCTTGAACAACTCGATCTTGGCCCCAA
>JAHBUU010000009.1 GCA_019637895.1 Pseudobdellovibrionaceae bacterium
AGTTCGACCAGATCCAAAGGCAGCATGCCTTCGACATTTTCTTTTTTGGGGCTCATCAAAGCGGCTTCGGCTTTTTTGCGCTCGGTCTCTTCGGCCTCATTTTTGTAGCGCTTGAGAATCCATGCGAGTCCGATCAGGGAACCGCCCATCAGGAAAAACGGCATCGCCGGAAGACCCGGGATACAGCCCAAGATGATCAAGACACCACCCGCAATATTCACAGCCCGAGGGCTTGCGAAAAGCTGATTGGTCACTTCATTCCCCATATTGCCGTCGGCACCGGATGATCGAGTCACGATGATACCGGCTGCCGTGGAGATGATCAGAGCCGGAATCTGGGACAAGAGACCATCACCAATCGTCAGCATTGTGTAGTTCTTGGCCGCCGTCATCAGGTCCAGGTCCTTCTGAAGGATCCCGATCAAAAGACCACCGATGATGTTGATCAAAGTAATGATGATTCCGGCAATGGCGTCACCACGAACAAACTTGGACGCACCATCCATGGATCCGTAGAAGTCAGCTTCCTGCTCGATTTCTTTCCGGCGGCGACGAGCTTCTTGCTCGTTGATCAAACCGGCATTCAGATCCGCATCGATGGACATCTGCTTACCAGGCATCGCATCCAAGGTGAACCGAGCCGCGACTTCCGCCACTCGACCGGAACCCTTGGTGATGACGATGAAGTTGATGACGTTCAGGATCAAAAAGATGATGAACCCGATGACATAGTTACTTCCAACGACGAAGTCGCCGAAGGCATGGATGACGGCACCGGCGGCGCTTGTTCCTTCATGACCGTGAGTCAAGATCAGTCGCGTGGTCGCGACGTTCAAGGACAAACGGAACAAAGTCGTCATCAAGAGCAAGGATGGGAAAGACGTGAATTCCAGAATCCCTTTGGCGTAAATCGAAACCAAAAGAATCAAAAGACTGATCGCCAAAGACAAGGTCAGGGCCATGTCCAGCATGAAAGCCGGAAGAGGCACGATCATAACCGACAGGATCCCCATCAACCCGAAGGCAATCATCAGATCGGTGTTTTTCGTATACTTCTCAAATCGCTTCAGGAACTGGAATAGTTGTTCCATCACGACCTCACCTTCTTACGACGGAGGCGGTAGACGTAACTGAGCACTTCGGCAACAGCAACGAACAGCTCCCGTGGGATCACTTGTCCAAGTTTCAATGTCTTAAAGATCGTTCGGGCCAGAGGCTTGTTCTCGATGATCGGGATATTGTTGGCGCGAGCGATCTCTTTGATCTTCTCGGCCACCAGATCAGCACCTTTTGCAACGAGTTGAGGAGCCGGCAGATCATCAGAGTATTTGAGCACCACCGCGATATGCGTCGGATTCGTGATCACGACGTCTGCTTTGGGAATCGCATCCATCATTCGGCGACGGGCGATCTCGCGCTGAGCGGCTCGGATCTTGCCCTTGATTTTGGGATCCCCTTCCCGCTGCTTGTGCTCTTCTTTAACTTCCTGTTTGGACATCATCATTTTGCGCTCGAGGTCCCAGCGCTGAAAGAAATAGTCCGCACCCGACAAAACCAACATGATCATGCCGACACCGAAGAGCAGGCGAACGGTCACGTTTCCGATATACTCGGCGATCTCAAGAGGAGAAGAGGAAATCAAATAAGGGATTTTCGCAGCTTCGCTCTTCAGAAGAAGGATCAAAACCAGGGCCACCGCTCCCAATTTCAGGATGGATTTCAATCCTTCGACCGCTCCGCGCAGACTGAATATCCGCTTCAGACCGCCCAAAGGATCGATCCGTTTCAAGTCCGGCGTGAGAGCATCTTCGACTTGCAAGAATCCGATTTGAGCCAGTGAACTGACCGCACCGATGATCGCCGTTCCCGCCGCCACCGGCAGAATTAACAAACCCGCTTTCGCCGCCGCAAACTGGAGAAGCTCCAAAGGCTCACCGCCACGAATGGTAACCACCATCTCGGGGCCGAAAGTACGGGTGAAAAGCTCGCTCATGTTGGAAAAAAAGAACCGGCCCAGAACCCAGACGGCGCCAGCCGCCGCAAAAAACAGCAAAGCGCCCGCAAGTTCTTTCGTGTGCGCGACCTGGCCCTGACGGCGGAACTCTTCCCGCTTCGCGTCCGTGGCCTGTTCTGTTTTCTCGCCCTGATCTTCTGCCACTGTCGTTCCTTCCTTGGAACTTCAAAGGTTCAGAGAGTCTTCAACACCTGCATCAGTTTCGTTGCCGTGATGTCGACCAACCCGTTCATTTCAAATACAAAAAGAGGAATTCCTACGAACATGACGATCAAACCCAGCATGATCGTGACTGGAAAGCTGGTGACCAAAACGTTGATCTGAGGAATCGCGCGACCCAAAATCCCCATCGCCAAGTTTGCGATCAGAATCGAAACCAGAACCGGAGCGCTCATTTTCAAGGTCAGAATCAAAAGGTCCTGACCGAAGGTGGCCAGCTCAACCAAGGGCCCCGTCTTTAGGGACAAAATGCCGACCGCGATCAAATCAAAACTCTGAACCAAAGCAGAGATCAAAATGTGGTGACCGTTCAAAAGCAGAAAGAACATCGACCCGATGATCACGTGGAACTGCTCGATCACCCCACCCTGAGAGGCCATCATCGGGTTATAAAGCTGAGCCGAGCTCAACCCCAAAGAGATCGAAATCACTTCTCCGGTCATCGAAACTGCAAAAAAGAAAAGTCGGGTCAGAAAACCGAGGATCAAACCGATGATGATCTCTCGGCCCGCCAAAAGGATCAAGTTGTCGCCGAAACCGGCCGTGACCTCGGGGCCGACTTTCACGAAAGGGTAAACCGTCATCGCCAGAATCAGACAGAAAAGCACCTTCAGCGGGGCACTGACCGAAGGCATACTGAAGATGGCCGCCGAAAAGACAAAACCGATCATGCGCAGGAGAACCAGCGCAAAGATCAGGATTTGGGTTTCCGACAACTGGTAAACGTTCACGTCTATTCCCTCACGATAACCGAAATGTTTTCGAACAAATTGATCGTGTAATTGGTCATGATATCCATCATCCAAGGTCCCGCCAGAATCAGGACGATGGCGATGACGATCATTTTCGGAATGAAGGTCAAAGTCGCCTCGTTGATCTGGGTGATCGCCTGAAAGATACTGACGGCAAGACCCACAACCAGAGTGCTCAAAAGCAGAGGTGCCGCGAGCATCGCGGTCGTCCTCAGTGCATCCTGTCCAAGCTTGATGATCACTTCTTCAGCCATCTCTCACCTCACCCGAAGCTCTTGACCATGGAACCGATCAAAAGCCCCCAGCCATCAACGAGAACGAACAACATGATTTTGAAAGGCAACGAAATCACGATTGGAGGAAGCATCATCATCCCCATCGCCATCAAGACGCTGGCCGCGACGATATCGATCACCAGGAATGGCAAGAAGATGATAAATCCGATTTGGAAAGCGGTCTTCAGCTCGGAGATGACAAAGGCAGGAACCAAAACCATCGTCGGAACGTCGGCACGGGTTTTTGGTCTTTCCACGCGGGACAATTTGACGAACAGAGCCAGGTCCGCCTCGCGAGTCTGACTGAACATGAATCGTCTCAACGGGGCGAGCCCCTGCTCCAAAGCCACATCCTGAGAGATTTTTCCGGACATGTAGGGCTGAATGGAATTTTTATTCATCTCATCAAAGGCGGGACCCATTACGAAAAAGGTCAGGAACAAGGCCAAACCGACCAGCAACTGGTTCGGAGGCATTTGCTGAACACCCATCGCCTGACGAAGGAAAGACAGAACGATGATGATCCGGGTAAAACCGGTCATCATGATCAGGATCGCCGGAGCAAGCGTCAGAACCGTCAATGTCAGAACAAGTTTCAACGCACTGACCACTTCCGTCGGATTGTCCGTGGTCTTGAAACCGAGGTTCACCGTCGGATAGGTGACCTGCGCGAAGGCCGGGGCCCCCAAGAACAAGATCGCCAACGGCAAGAGAGCCAGAAGGAACCAAGAGTTCTTTCTCACTGGAACGACCTCATCCCTTTCAGACGTCGAGAGACACTTTCTTTCACCTGAGACAAACCGCTCATCATGAAGTCCTCACCGTCTTCCGTTTGAAAGGAAGCCGCGATTTTGTCTTCGTTGTCCAAGGCCTGACCAAACTTCTCGGGAGTTTCCACGGGAATCTCGTCGTCCAACAAAGAGAGCGATTTCAACATCGAAATATTGTGATCGGTCACACCGATCAGGATCGACTCGCCAGAAACACGAATGATCGCCAGACTCTTTTTGGGGCCGAGCCAGTGCTGAGTCAGAACCTTGATTTGAGGAGCATTCTGACGCTGACCGGGTTTGGAGTGACGGCGGACGAGGTAATAGGCTCCTCCTGCCATCAAAGCCAAAACAAAGAGACCACCCAAGACGCGGAAGAGGGAACCGTCGCTGCTGGCAGCATGCTTCTTGGCATCCAGATTCAGCGGAATCTCGGATTCAAGAAGGGTTGCAGCCGCTTTCTCTTCCGGCAAAGTCTCTGTCGAAACCGTATGAGCTCCCGTCGTAGAAGCGGTCAGCTCGCTCGATGTCTCCGCAAGAACCTCGCGGGCCTCCGCCGGAAGACCGGATTGAGATTCATTCGCCAGAGCAAAGCTCGAGGCAAACAGGACACAGACAAAGAAAATCAGCCGCTTCATTCGAATTACCCCAATTGCTCGATACGTTCGCTGGTCGAGATGATGTCCGTCAGACGAATCCCGAACTTTTCGTTCACGACAACCGCCTCACCGCGTGCGATGAGCTTGTCGTTCACGAGAACTTCCATGGGCTCGCCCGCGAGCTTGCTGAGCTCGATCACACTTCCCTGAGTCAAGTTCAGCAGTTCGCTGACCGGCATCTTCGTGCGCCCCAACTCGACAGTGACCCGCAGAGGGATGTCGAGAATCAGCTGAAGATTGCGGTCCTTACCGCCCGGTGCTCCACCGCCTCCGCCGAAAGATGCGCCCGAACCGCCGCCACCGGAGCTGGAACTTTCCTCTCCGTCCATGGCAGCCGTCATCGCAGCCGCTTCTTCCGCCAACTTGTCCGCGAGATTCTCCAATGAATCTTCAGACATGATTCCCCCTTACTTCTCGATGTGACGAGTGACTTGAACGGCCACTGTCCCGTGATGGTTTCCGTAATATCCTTTAAACTTAGGTACATTTTCGATTTGGACGTTCAGTTCGCCGGTGGCGTCCTGAGTGAGGGGAATCACATCCCCAATTTTCAGCTCCATCAGATCTTTCAGTTGAATTTCGGTCTCACCGAGATTCACTTTGATCTCGACGGAAGTGTCCATCAGCTGTTCTTTGATGATGGCCGTCCAGAGCTTTTTATCCGTCTGATCGGATTCCACCTGGAAACCCGTTTGCAGTTTTTGTTTGATCGGCTCGATGGTGGAATAAGGGATGACCATCGAGATCGTGCCTGTCGCATTTTCAAGCTCGACGTCGAAGGTCGATGCGATCACCACGTCAGTCGGAGGAACGATCCCCACGAACTGAGGATTCACCTCGGTCCGCACAAAGGAACAACCGATTTTTTCGACGCTGGCCCAAGCCTGCTCGAGATCGTTGATCGCCAGCTCCACGACTTTCCGAACGATGGAAAGCTCGATCGGCGTGAAGTCCTTCCCGTCGATTTTGGTATAGGGACGGTCGGCTCCTCCAAAGAAGCTATCAACCAAGGCATAAGCCAGTTTGGACTCGATAACCATCAGGGCCGAACCACGCAGGTTTCCGAAACGCAGAACGCTCATGCAGGTCGGAAGAGGCAAGGTATTGATGAACTCCCCGAATTTCAGGAACTCTGTGCTGGTCAGCGTGATCGAGGCGATCTTACGAAGAGCTCCCGACAGGGAAACCCGGAAGGACCGCATGAACTTCTCGTAAATGACCTCGAGCTGAGGCAAACGACCCCGGATGATCCGGTCTTGGCTCGTCAGATCGTAGGCGACCACTTTCATGTCGTCGCCCATTTTCGTCGAGCCTATATTTTGACTTGTATCCGGACTGGACACGTCTCCATCGGAAACCGCCGCCAGGAGCGCATCAACTTCGTTTTGGGAGAGGACCTGATTCATTCGGGTCTTTCCTTCTTAGTTAGTGATGAATTCCGTGAAGAACACGTTTTTGATCTTCCCGGTGGTCAGGAAGTTATTCACCGTGTCCTTGATCTCGTTGCGAAGGGCATCCTTCCCTTCGCGAGTCGAGACTTCATCATAAGTTTTCGCCGAGAGCGTGATGATGATGATGTCGCGGATCTGAGCCTTGCGCTTTTCGATCTCTTCCGCGGTTTTATCGCCCTGCAGTTCGAACTCCATATTCACCTTCTGGAGTTGACGGCCTTTCGACCCTGCTAGGTTAACCAAAAAGCTCTCAAGAGGGATGACTTGTCCCACGAAAGCTTTCTCCTGGGAGGCCTCATGATGAAGCGTCTCCGCTTCGCCTTGGATCACCTGGTCCATGGTCGGTTTTTCGGCTTCTTTTTTGCGGCCCTGATAAAGCATCCAGCCCACAGCAACGACGACCACCATATTGATGACCGCAAGAGCGATGAAAAGAATGGGTTTTTGGCCCCCTGGGGCGGGGCTCGGGGCGGCTTCCTGCGCAGCGGCTTTTTCTTCGGCCACCTTCATCCTCCTTGATGAAGACAACAATTACCGGCGGGCCCTCAACGAGGAGTCCGGTCTCTTTCAGAAAGAGAGCAACCGCAATGCCAACAGGACTTCGGTCGGGTCATGGCCTTCTTTGCCGCGTTTAATGTTTCTGAGGATTCGGGTCTTCACCGATTGTGGTGAAAACCCGATGGTCGAGGTCAGGATTTTGACGACGAAGCGATTATTTCGAGAACAGGCGGGAAGCATCCCGACCGGTCAAAGTCTGATAATTTTCAGAGATCCAGGTCTTGTATTTCAGGACGTTGGTATAGCTCGAAGCAATCAAGCAAGTGTCTTCGGGATTCGCTCCCGTCAGCACGCTGGAAGCCACTCCGAGCTGTTTGATTTTTCCGTTTTCAAAAACAAAAGCAGGACCACCAGAGTCTCCACTGCAAGCGCCACGTCGGTCGGTTTGATCCAACCAGACCTTTTCGGAATCGGTCCCCGATTCAAAGATCCAATCGAGCCACATGGTCGCAAAGGAATCGGACATCTCTTTCAAGACATGGTTTCGCACGCCTTCTCGAACGGTTTTCAAAGACTCACCGATCAAGGGCTGACGAACGACCGCACGCAAAGAAAGAGGTTTTGTCTCTTCAGCAGAGCCACCAAGAGTCCGTCCATAACCGGCGATCAAAACGCGGTCATAAGAAGTCCAAGGAGTATCCGAGTCCTTCAACTCAACGATTTCAGCGGTTGCAGGGGCGGGTTTGGCCAATTTGACCAACGCCAGATCAGCGCCACCCAAGGAAGATCCTTCGGCGTCGTAACCTTCGTGCATCCGAATCTCTTTTGCCTGAACCATCTTGGAGACGATGGACTTGTTGTCCGCATCGCACTGCGGGCGCGCACTGAAGACAGCAATCAGCTTCTCGGGTTCTTTCAATGCGGTGTCCACGCAATGAGCCGCCGTCAAGATGACATCTTGGTCGATCAGAGTCGCGGTGCAAGCACTGCCATCACCGGCCGTCGACAAAAGAAAAACGGTTTTACGAGCAACCCAAGAACCTTCGACGACGCGCTTTCCGCCCACGATGGGGCTGAAGTCCGCATCGTGGAAGCTTCCGTCCGTACAGGCGACTTCGTTGTCGATCTGAACTGCAGGCTCGGTGCTTTCACAAGCCGCGAGAAATGAGGTCAAGATCAACCCCGCCGAAATAAGTACTTTCTGCTTTTTCACAAAAGACCTTTCTCTAAACTATTTTTCGACGAAAAGGGTTTCGTCCTGACTGCCGTTGATTTTATTAAAAGCGCCATCGACCCACTCTTGGTGGGACGACAAGTTCGTCGCCGCCAGAGTCAACCGACAGGTGTTCAAAGGATTCTCTTGCAAAGAGAAGCTCGTGACTCCGACTTGCAAAAGACGCTCGCCTCGTTTGACGAAGACGGGTCCCCCGGAATCACCGAGACAGGCCCCCTTCCCTTGCATCTGATCCATCCACACATAAGGAGCGCCTTTTTTGATATCCAAAACATTTGTCAGCATCGATTTCATTCGATCGATCTCGACTTGGGAGGGACGGATCAACGAGCCCATAAAACGGGTCTTGACGCTTTCGAGATTCTTGTCGATCAAGAAGTTCAGATCCGCAGAGCGCAAAAGAATCGGATCTTGGTTCGATCCGACTCCGCCATTCGTACGTCCATACCCAGCAACAACGGCCGGCTCTTGAGCGAGAGGATCAACCGCCTCTCCAGGAAAGCGGGCAAAGATGGCATCCAAAGGGGCATCCCGATCCAAAAGCATGAAAGCCAAATCCACACGGGTCACGGCATCTTCAAGAAAACCCGCAGGATGAACGACGAAACGAACGACATTGGCGTAGGATCCTGACGGGAAGTTGGAAAAATCAAGACGTGGCTTCGCATCGAAATAAACGACGGTCTTGGAGTCAGGGACATAGGGCACGCAGTGAGCCGCGGTCAGGACAATACGAGGGGCAACCAGAGTTCCGGTGCAACGTTCAACGGTGATGGCATTTTCTTTTTCAGGAACGGGATAAATACGGAAGAACAAAACAGTCTGTCGTGAAATCAAGGTTCCAGCTTCGACGATTTCCCCGCCGATGATCCCTTGTTTTTCCGAAAGATCCGAGTTTTGAAAAGCCTGCTCCGACGTGCCACCCACGCATCCCGTGAGTCCCGCCATCGCCAAGCTCATCAAACCCAAAAGCCGTCGACCCTCTCTGAACATCAGAATCCTCCTCCGAGAGACCCTGATTTTTAACATGCTTGTCGGCCTTGCCAGAGAAGGGAAAGGCCAAAAGCAGTCATTTCAAAGGCTGTCCAAAAGTTCGACGAACGGAAGAAGCTCTAAACGTGTATAGAGCGAAAGCGCTCCAGAATCTGAGGGGCGATTTTTTTGTTTCCCGCAATCAAAGAATGACTATAGGGCGTGTGCGGTCGCCCCTCGTAATCAAGAACCACTCCGCCGGCCTCTTCGACAAGAAGTTGCCCCGCAGCCACGTCCCAAGGTTTTAGGTTTTTTTCCCAGAAGCCGTCAAAAACGCCTCGGGCCACCTGGCAGAGATCATAGGCGGCGGCTCCTGCTCGGCGAACACCCCTGACCTCGCCCACGATGCCAGCGAAAAGCCCCACCTGTTCTTCGAGGGCGGCTTTGTCTTCGGGGAAAAACCCCGTGGCGAGCAAACTTTCATTCAGGTCCGCCGTTTCACTCACTCGCAAAGGCTTGCCGTTGACGAAGGCTCCTTCTCCGCGAATCGCGGTATAGGTTTCATTCAGCATCGGCATATCGATCACGGCGAGTTTCAATTCTCCATCCACCTCGAGCCCGAGGCTGATGCAGAAAATCGGAAAACGGTGAATATAATTGGTCGTGCCATCCAAAGGATCCAGGATCCAACGCCCCTGTGGACCCGCCCGCCCCTCGCGCACGGTGCTTCCCGCAGCGAAGGCTTCTTCGCCGAGAATCTCGGCCATGGGGAAATGATCCTTCAAAAACCGAGTGATGGCCTGTTCGGAAAGACGGTCGGCTTCGCTGACCAGACCGGCCTTTTCCTTTTTTTCGACCTGTTCGAGGCGCCCGAAATGGTCCAATAGGATGCGACGCCCCTCACGACAGGCTTTGGTCGCGGTTTTCAGGACCCCTCTCCAATCGTCTGGAAACACAGCGTTTTTCATGAAAAGAGCCTTTCTCCCGAGGACGGCCAATTGACCGATCCAAAGGGCCGACGTTAACATAAAGAGAAAGCCGAAGGAATGGCTTGATAACAGCTTTCCTTGCGTTTTAAGCAAGGACTTCAGAAGGAAGCAAATCATGGCTGCTGGAAAATCCGACGTTCTCGTCAAACTGGTTCTGGTCTTTTTCATCTCACTCTTGTCGTTCTCGATCGGAACCTTCGTCGGCAAGAACTACAGCGATAACCAACATCGCCGGGCCGCTCTCGAGCCGGATGCCCAAAGCCAGTCCCGCTCGACCGCTTCGACTGAGCATGGTGAGACCTCTCATGAAAGCACGATGAGCGACGACGAGATCTCTAAGCTCGCGGAAGAATTCGCGGAGGAAGAAACTGCGACAGAAACTGTTGCCGCCAACGCTCATCATGAAGCGAAAGCCCCTGCGGCCGCAGCGACCACCGCTCACCACGAAGCCAAGTCCCCAGCCGCCGAAAACAAAGCTGTGACTCCCGCTGCTGCCGCCACGACCGCTCCGGCAAAAGCAAAACAAGAAGTGGCCGCTTCAACTCCGGCTCAGAACATTGTCGCCGGAAAAGCCGCCGTTCCCTCGATCGCTCAAAAGGCTCATCAGGAATCCCGCCTGCCTTCGAGCATTCCAAAAGACGTCGCTCAGTACTCGGTCGGCAAGTTCACCGTTCAGATCGCCTCGTTCCCCACTGAAACCGACGCCAAGAACCGCGCTGAAGAACTGAAAACCAAAGGCTACAGCGCCTTCTACGTTCCTGCGAACGTCAAAGGGAAGACCTGGTATCGCGTGAGTGTCGGTCTCTTCGCGACCGAAGACGAAGCCAAAACTTACCGCTTGGATTTCATGGATAAAAATAAAGTGGGCACCGCGATCATTCAAAAGATCACGAATTAGAAACGAAATCCCGTTCTGATCACCAGATCAGGCTGAGGATTTGGCTCCGAAGAGCCATAGAACAAACGACCCTCCAGTGAAAGCCGGAGGGTTTTTTTCATCTCGAAACCGGTCCCGACGGAAACAGCACCCAGAGTCTCTGCCCGCCCTTGATCCGTCACAGAGTCATCACCGAAGCGCGTTTCCACGGTTTCCCGGGAAAAACCCGCACCTGCAGCGAAAGAGAAAAACATCGAACGAAGCGGTGTCACCTCTCGACGAAGCCACAACAAAGTCTCTTCGTGGTTTCTCACGAGCGACGAGTAATCCGTCCCTGAAACCGAGTTGAACCGAGAGTATTCAAACAGCAAACCCCAGACGCCTCGCGATCCACCCACGGCCAAATTCAAGGCCTGACGTGACTGATAATCTTGGGTCTCGGTGCGCTCAAAGCGGGCCTGATAATTCAGAGGATAAAACTCGAAAGAGGTTTGCACCTCGGAACGCGACGAGGAAACCGGTGCAGGCGCCGCGAAGGCCGAAACCGACAGCAACAAAAAGGTCATGAGGGCACCGAGCCAGAGTCTCATGGCGCCTCCTCTTTCGTTGGCTCTTCCACCGGTTTTTCCACAAGCCATTGAGCGGCCGCGGCTTTTTCTTCGGACGAAGTTTCTTCGGCCTCCATGATCGCCTGAAGGACCTTGTGCAAATCCATGCGGGATTCCGCCGTGGAGGTTCTGACCTTTTCCGCAACCAGTGGAAGCGCCTTCATCAAGCGTCCGGCCAGACGCTCTCGCACGAGGCGAGCCGAGTCCCCGGTGTCTTGCAAATCACCCAAGAAGACCGAACGCACGGCTCTGGAAAGAGTCGCGCCAGGTCCGTAAGCCAGATCGTTCACACAAGCATCGGGTTGGCCGCCGTACAGACAGTCCGTGACGATCGTGGCAATTTGACTGGGCTCGGTCAGACGGTGTCCCACACCTTCGGCACGCAGACTGCGGAAAGTTTTGTACCGAGGCAAAGACTTCTCGATAAAATCCGGCTGACCGCTGTAGATCCAACCCCAAACATCCGCCAAGCCTTCGTTGATCATTTTGATCACGGCTGTGTTGTAGGTGGCCTCGTCAAAGGCAAGATCAGAACGGCGCGGAGCCTTCTGTTCCTTTTTCTGATCAGAGGCCAGGTCGAAATTATCCAAAACCTTGCCCTCGTCATGAGCACTTGAACGCAAAGTCCGACTCAGGACTTTTTCTTCGAGCAAGGGTCCTTGCACCAGATGAAAGAACAACGCGTGGAAATGTTCATGAGCGATCACTCCCGGATTCGTCGCTAGAGGCCACTGACCCTTTTTATTGGGCACCATCAAGATCGCATCCGAAGCTCCGTCGTAAAACGAGTTGTCCGTCCACAACTGTCCGTCCCGTCCCCGAATCCGCGCCGAGATACCGATTTTCCGAGGCCAGCTCAGGACGCTTTTCACACCAGCGGCTTCATCGAGTTTCGCCAGGTGTTCCATGTGAGCGTAAATCACAGCCATCTGCTGCGAGGTTTCGTCGGTCGGAACGTAAACACCCGCCGAGGTCTTTGCGAATTGCGCATGTGGTGTCGCACCTTCGATCCCATCATCCAGAATTTTCGGCGCATAGACGAACTGGGCATAGGCGCCCTTCATTTCCTGAAGATTCTCGAGCCCCGTCAGAACGACAGTTTGCAGAGTGACTCCGCCCTGTTCATCCTTCCACGGAATTCGGACCGTGACCGAGCCCGAAACCTGGGAACCTGTGGGCCGTTCGGCACAGGCCGCCAGCACCAGCAACGTGGCTCCCAAAAGGTAAAAAGAAAGGCGGCCCAGAGACATGAAGAGTCCTCCAAGGCTTCATTTTGCAGAGCCTATGCCGCCTCAGGTCGAATAGATCGATTCTGATTGGAAAAAACTGAATGATCCCTTAACGATGGACGTATTTTGGCAGACCTTATCGAATCCCTTACAAAAGCGCTGAATCCCCCCCAAAAAGAGGCCGTCCTTCATCACGAAGGTCCTCTGCTCATCCTGGCTGGTGCGGGCTCTGGAAAAACCCGAGTTTTGACCCACCGAATGGCTCACCTGATCGCTGGCGGATTCGCGGCACCTGAAGAAGTGCTGTGCGTGACGTTCACGAACAAAGCCGCTCGTGAAATGGAACATCGGATTTACAATCTGCTGCACGAACTTGGTGTGCCCGTCCACTCGCAGTTGTGGATCAGCACCTTTCACAGTTTTTGCGTCCGACTCTTGAGACAAAGAATCGAACTTCTCGACTACAAGCCTTTCTTTACGATCTACGACTCCAGCGACCAGTTGGCGCAGATCAAGAAAGTCATGAACGCGCTCAACATCAACGAAAAGATCTTTCCGGCCAAGAACTTCCAAAGCCGTATCGGCAGCGCGAAGATGGCAGGACTTTCCCCTCAAGAGGTGGAAAAAGCCTACGGCCGCCCACTGATGGATTCGAAATCGCTCGAAGTCTACAAACGCTACGAAGAAGACATGAAGCGCGCCAACGCTCTTGATTTCGACGATCTGTTGATGAAAACCTGGGATCTGTTCCGCATGTACCCAGACGTGCTGAAAGAATATCAGGAAAAATTCCGCTACATCATGGTGGACGAGTATCAAGATACGAATCGCATCCAGTATTTGCTCGTTCAGGCCTTGGCAAAAACCCATCGCAATCTGTGCGTGGTTGGTGACGAAGACCAATCGATCTACAGTTGGCGCGGGGCCGATATCAAAAACATCCTCGACTTCGAAAAAGATTTCCAAGAAGCGAAAGTGGTCAAACTCGAAGAGAACTACCGCTCAAGCGCGAACATCGTGAAGGCCGCAACCTCGGTCATTCGCAACAACAACCAGCGCAAAGACAAGACTCTGTTCACCTCGAATCTGTCCGGAGACATGATCCGCGTTCAAGAAGAGCGCAGTGAATACGACGAAGCTCGCTTCGTCGCCAAAACCATCGAAGAGATCATGAACTCGGGCGAAGGGTCTTGGAACGACTTCGCCGTCTTTTATCGGACGAACGCTCAATCCCGCGTGATCGAGGAAGCCTTCCGCACGAACGGGATCCCTTATAAAATCGTGGGCGGTGTCCGGTTCTACGAGCGGATGGAGATCAAGGACGTCCTGTCGTTCATGAAGCTCGCCGTGAATCCCGCTGACGACATGGCCTTCAAGCGCATCATCAATGTTCCAACTCGCGGGATCGGCAAGACCACCCTCGAGAAAATTGAAAATATCGCAAATGAGCGACGGCTGACTTTCTTCGAGGCCGCCGACATCGCGGTGAATGAGCGGGCTTTCAACTCTGGCACCTGCAGCAAGATCCGACGATTTTTAGATCTGATGTTCGATCTGCAGGTTTCTGCCAAGCAGTTCCCCTTGCAGGAATTCTATCACATCGTTTTGGACAAGACCGAGTACCTGAAAGCACTCAAGGCCGAGGACAACCCCGAAGCCGAAGCCCGCATGAAGAACTTGGAAGAGTTCGACAACGCCATCGAACAGTTCACCAAAGAACGTGGCGAAGAAGCCGGTCTGCAAGGATTCCTCGAAGAGATGGCCTTGGTTTCCGACCAAGACTCCATCGATGAGCAGGTCAACTCGGTCACGCTCATGACTCTGCATATTTCAAAGGGCCTCGAGTATCCGGTGGTCTTTATCGTCGGTGTCGAAGAAAACTTGTTCCCAAGCTCAAGGGGCGGCTTCGATGCCGAATCCGAAGATGATCTCGAGGAAGAGCGTCGTCTCGCTTATGTCGGTATGACTCGCGCCCGACAAAAGCTGTTCCTGACCCATGCCAAAGTCCGCCGTGTCTGGGGACAAGAACAGTCGAACTCGCCTTCTCGCTTCATCAAAGAGATTCCAAAAGAGATCGTCGACTTTCGCACCTCTGTTCAAGGCGGCGCATTTTTCAATCGCTATGCTTCCGGAGCTTACGGTTCGAATGGAATGTCCCCCCGCGCCGAGGCGGGCGTCAGCTCGCGCCGATCCGCAAAAGGCATGGATGACGATTCACAAGCATTCCCTGACTATGAGGAAGAATCATCGCATGGAGACGGCTTCCGCAAGGGCATGAAGGTTCGACATCCGACCTTTGGCGTAGGCTCGATCTACTCGACCGAAGGCAGTGGCGATCAGTTGAAAGTCAGCGTGCTTTTCACCGATCAGACTATTAAAAAATTCGTCGTTAAATATGCACGTCTGGAGCGCCTGTAGAAGGCGCTGGATTCTGTTTCGCATTTTTCAACGACGCCCACTCTTCTTCGTAAAGAAAAGCATCGGCCGGAGAGACCTTGGCGCCGACCGGATTCACGTAATCGGCCTCGACACCATCCCATCCGCGATAGCGACGACCGGATTCTGTGCGAGCCGTTTCAAAATTCGGAGTGAGAACCGTTTTCCCTCCGCCATCTGGAATATCGACCGCGTAGGTCGGCATCGCCAGCCCCGAGAGATGCCCCCACAGCTCGCGCTGAATTTCTAGGGAATCATCAATGGAGGTTCTCAAGTGATCGGTTCCAATGGAAGGATCGCACTGGAACATGTAGTAAGGCTTCACCCGCAGATACAAAAGACGCCGCGAAAGCGCTTGCACGATCGCCGGATGGTTATTCACGCCGTTCAAAAGAACCATCTGATTCATCACCGGGACACCGCCATCCACCAGCTTCGTCAGAGCTTCGGCCGCCTCTGCGGTCAACTCTCGAGGATGGTTGAAATGTGACATCAAAAAGACAGGAGCTCCCTGTCGCAGGATTCGAACCAAAGAATCCGTCACTCGCATCGGCGCCACCACCGGCATGCGAGTTCCCACTCGGATGATCTCGACATGATCGATCCGTCGCAGATCCGTGATCACTTTTTCCAGGTGGGTATCGGACAACGTGAGAGGATCTCCGCCCGACAGAATGACTTCTCGGATTCCTGAATGTGAGGAGATATAGGACAAGGCTTTTTCGTATTCATCTTTTCGGATGAAGGCCTGATCTTGCCCGGTGAAATGCTTTCGGGTGCAGAACCGGCAGTAAACGCTGCAGATATCCGTCACCAAAAAGAGCACACGATCGGAATACCTGTGGATCACTCGCGAACTGGTTTGGTTCCTACGTTCTCCCAAAGGATCAAGCATCTGCTGAGTCCCTGAGTGCAGTTCCATTTCCTGCGGCATCAGGATCCGGCGCAAAGGATCGTCGGAAGACCGAGAGTGCTGAGTTGCCAAAGTGGCGTAATAGGGTGTCGTTCGGACGTTGAAAAGCTCTTTGCCTTCGGAAAACGCCGATTGCTCCCCCATGGAAAGGTCGAAGAACCGTTCAAAGTCCGCTTGGGTTTTCAGCGAACGACGAAGCTGCCAGGTCCAATCGGACCATTCCGAGACGGAAACTCCGTCGGGGATCTTCGTTGAGGGGAATACCAAGCGCGCCATTTTCGTCGTTTCGCCTTTTTGGGGAAAAGCCACTCTTAGCGCAGGAAACACGCGAAATCATTCGCTGTTTGCAGAATCTCATTTTGATTCTCTAAAAGTTTCACACCGGTCTCAGGCTGAAACGAAACCACATTCTCAAAAATCACATTTGATTTCGACCATTTAGCCCCATGCCAACAAAACTGGAATTTGGCGCGGGCTTCGCTCTTTCATCCGTGCAGGGAACGACTCCCTTGATGAATTGGAGGAAGAAAATGAAAAACGTAAACCTGACCCAGACCCAGAAAAAGTGGGCCCTCACAGCAACTCTGCTGGCGGTCCTTGGCTTTAACCTCTCGGCTCCTTTGAAGTCGGGAATGCAAACTTTGGAACTCGCCTCCGAAGGTGAAACCAAAGTTCAAACCATCGTTTCAGCGAACGGTTCCACCGAAGTGGAAGTTCAGTTCGTCAAAAGCGGCGACAATAAAACGATCGCCCTCGTTCCTTATGAATTTGAAGGACGCTCTTGCGAGTCTCAAGACTGCATGGCGACTCAAATTCTGAACGTTCCATTTGAAAGCGAAGCTCGCGACCTTGAAAAGGCCCTGCGTGCAAAGTACGCAACGTCCGGAAATCCGATCCGTCCAGCCAAAGAATCTCCGGCCGACGAGGAATCCGAACAGGACGCGAAGCTCGAGAAAGATCAAGCGATCCTCGACCGCATTGCCACGACCTGCGATCGTAAAGAAGAAGGTCAGGCCAAAGCCTCTTGCTTGACGAAGGAATTCGTCAAAGCCCTGAAAGACAAGCGGAAGAAGATCGACAAAGATCTCGCTCTCGATTTCTTTAACGACACCATCAAACCCGAGCTGGTTGCGGCTCTGACTTCCCAAGAGATCTCCTCGATCGCTCTGGGCGGATCCGTCTTCGGTGAAGCTTCGGTTCGCGGTGCGGAACTCCTGAGAAAGATCCAGGCCGAGATCCCTCGCGAATACAATGACATCCGCAAAGCCGCCAAAGACGTCGCCGTCCAAGTCGTGAACAAATACTCGATGGATGCGAAGAACACGGCTGCCGAAGCGAAAAACAAGAGCGACCAAGCGAAACAATACGGTCAGCTTGCCGACCAAGCCATGCAACAAGCCAATCAAACTCAGGACTGGCAGCAAAAGATGGCTTTGCAACAACAAGCCAACCAGTACCGCAATCTTCAGAACCAGTTGACCGAGCAAGCGTTCAAGTTGAACACCAACTCGAACAGCAGCATGAAGGCTCTCGAGACCTTCCTGGTCAACGGCTTGGGACAACAACAGTATCAAGGACTCCAAGAAGCCTATGCAGCTAAGTTGGTCGACCAAAACTTCGCCTCGCAACTCATGACGGACTATCAATCCGCCGCGGCCATCGCGATCGCGACTCCGGTCACAACCGACCTGAACATCCCAGGCATCCTTGATCCAAACCAAACCCCAACAGTTCCAGGCCAAGGCCAAAAACTGCCAATGGGTAACGGAATGGGCACCATCGGAACCGGCGGAGCAAACAACACCTTCATCGGTGTCCCACGCCCAGCCGACCAAGGCGTCCTCCGCCAATAATCAAAAAAAAGTCCCCAGTTTCTTCCTCCCGGAGCCAAGAAGGCTCCGGTCCTATTTTAAAAGCCTCTTCCCAAAAGCAATGTTTCTTCCCTCCCACTTCAGAAGCGTTTTTCGGGATGTGTCCGTTCCTGAGGACATCCGGGAAGCGTGACGCGTTTTTCCTTTTGGGAGCGCCGACAGGCGATCCCAAAAGGAAAATCCCGGTCATAGCTCAAGGACGAGCGGGTCCTCAGGAACGGACACATCCCGAAAAACGCTTCTGAAGTGGGAGGGAAGAAAAAAAATACCCGGGGGCCTTGCGGCCCCCGGGCCCTGCTCACCACCAATCAAGGTGCGATCAAACTGTGTTCAAGCTGCCGTACAAGTTGCTGTCAAAATGCGATCAAAAGGTGATGGCTGCTCTTGTTTCAAATCCGTAAGTAAATCCGTTCGTCAAATCCGAAGCGCCGTCTTTGAATGCTCCACCAGGGAACAACAAACCGACCCTGTTTTCCCATCGTACATTCTCGCGGGCTTGATAGTCCACCGAGATATCCCACTCCAGACCGAGGTCCTTTTTCGCATTCGCAGTCCCAGTGGAGTTCGCCATGAGTTGTGCGTAGATCAGAGTGTTCTTCACGGAAAGGCGAGGACTCCAGGCATAACGAAGTTGCGGAGCCAAGTAAGCGACGTTGCTGATTGTCTCGTCATCCAGGGAATCCGACAAAGTATGAGTGGAATCCTTCACAAGCTCATTCGTCCTGAAGAAGTCCCGCTGCCCCAACCGGTGGTTGAAGAGAAGCATGGCCACATCATAGTTACGATGGAAGAAAAAGCCTTCTTGCGAAGTCGTGCCCGAGTCGTCTCCGGACGCCACACCCAGCTTCATCCCGCCTTCCCATTTCGACTGGGGACGAGGGAAGTCCATTTCAAGCGCCACACCGTAAGAGCTGTTCTCGATGTTTTCACCAGTCGCTGTGCGGATTCCATAAGAACCCTTCAGGAACTGGGCTTCCATTTTGAATTTGAAGCTTTCCCATGTCCGACCAAAGGTGAACCCTGTGGTGGTCATCGAGTATCCGCCGGTCGCCGGGCCCACGCCACCGATCGCAGTGTCCGTGACATCGTTCGAACTCTCGGAACCTTTGCGACGAGCCATCATCGCGCCGATCATGGATCCCGTGTCTTTGCTGTCGTACTGGATCTGAATGATCTCGTCTTGGGTCATCCCCGGATTTCCCGGTCCCCAATCCATGACATGAGTCCGCCCCAACATCGGAGTGAAAGACAAATTTCCAACGATGAATTTATAAGCCACGAAATCCGAAGTCGTCAGCCAATGATCAAAAGGCCCGTTCCCCGCACTGTAGAGCATCCCCAAACCGAACTCGAACGGCGCGCGGCCGACCAGCAAGGAGCCATACTCTTGATTGATCGTCAGATAGAGCTGACTCACACGGAAAGGCGTGAATGACTTCGACTGCCCCATGGTGTTGTTGGCGGAATCGTCGCCCGGATTGGGCTCATTGCCACCGAAGAGCATTCCGGTCTGAGAATCGACATAAGCAGGATCGTTGTTTCCAAGGACGTCGAACTTCCCGATGATATTGATTCCGTCCGAAGCCACGATTTTCGGGCTCAGAGACAGATAGTGCAATCCATAGGACTTGCGTTCGGAGGGAGTCGCCAAAGAAGGACGATCCAGGTGAAGCCATTCGGCGCGATAGGTGCCGGTCCAATCGAGACTCATCGCCGAAGCGGCGCTTGAGAAGAGCAAAAGACCGAACATCATCAGTTTACGTGTCATGATCAAACCTTTCTCGGGGATCAGGAAAGAACTCCGGCCACATCCCCTTCACGGAGAATGACGAAGTCTTCATCTTTCAAACGAATTTTAGAACCGGAATACTCAGAGAACAAAACGCGGTCGCCGGCCACGACATCCATGGGACGGATACGACCTTTCGGGCCGCGATGCCCGCGGCCGACCGCCATCACGAGCCCCTCGAGATTCCCCGAAACATCGGCCACAGTGTCCGGAATGAACAACCCACCCGGAGTTTTACGGTCCGCAGCCGTCAGGCGCACGATGATCCGATCATCCAATGGGGTCACGAAGTTGCTCAAATCCTTGAGAGAGACCTGAGCCGAAACAACCGAAGTCGTCTTTTTGCTGGGAGCTCGTCCCAAAGGGCGTTTTGCCTTCAACACCGGCTTTTTGGCAGAAGAAGCCTTCTTGGGAGCAGACGTCTTCACGGCTTTTTTAGGGGCGCTTTTGGACGACTTTTTTTGAGCAGCCACCTTTTTCGGAGCTGCTTTTTTTGCCGAAGCTTTTTTGCTTTTCACTTTCGGTGCCGATTTCTTTTTAGCCTTGGCCACGACGTCCTCGTTCTTCTTCGTAGTATTTGCGATACAGAATGTCCCATTCAGGGCTTCCTTCGACCACTCCCCGTTTCAACGAGGCAACTTTCGCCCGCGCTTTGGAATCGAGGTCTTGATCTTCTTTGACGAACTCAACGACGGCTCGCTTGGCCGCCCGAAGAGCTTGATCGTCATCCGAAAAGTCGACCAGATCGTCATCGTAAACACCGTCGGTGATCAAGTGGGCCCAATGGGTTTGGCGGTCTTCAGAAAGAATCACAGAATGAGTTTCCTTTCCTTCGCCATTTTGTTTTTCAAAATTGGATACATTTTGTGACGCTCGAATTGTCCACCGTGGGAACGCTCAAGCTGATCGAGCATCGCATGAACGTCTTTCTCGAGATCGACTTCCTTTTGGATTTCCGCTCGGATGATCGCCACGATTTTTTCAGAGACGTCTTTTTCGTCGGCTTTGAATTGAACCAGATTGTTTTGCTTCCAATGGTCTAGAACTTTTTTTGCCAGAGCCTGCATTTGATTTGGCGTCAATTTCATTGTCCGGCCGAGCCTCTCTGCTCTATGTTGAAGACATGAAGCGACTAGTGGATGTTCTTCGCCCCCGATTAAAGATCATTTTAGCAGTCTTTACAATCATCACGACGCTCCTCATCATCAGTGTCGCCGGTGCCTTTTTCTCTCTGGGAAAAAGGATGGACGACACCCTCCGCGAGAAGCGTTTTCTGCAACCGACAGAGTACTTTGCCGAGGGCCCCGTTTTCCTGCCGCGCAGTCTTTTGGACGCCCAAAAAGTACAAGCTCGTTTCGAAGGTCTCCTCTATCGGCAGCGCCAAGCCGACCAAGTTCTGCTGCCAGGTGATTACTTTTCCGGCAATCGTGAAGAGTGCGAACTTCGCGCCGGAGGCCCTTTGCCCGAGCCGATGACAGGCTGTTTCGTCTTTGTTCGCAAAGACGTCAGCACGGATGCCGTTCCTCAGCAGATCTCTTGGATCGTCTATGATGGATCCGGCATGATCCTGAATTTGGCCCAAGGAACCCCCGCTCGCGAAGTTCCCGAGCTGCGACTTGAGCCTCTGCGTTTCGCTCAGTACCTGGGAACCGACCCTTTGATGCAGGAACGAATTCCCCTTGGTGAAATCCCCCCCGCCTGCCTGAACGCCGTGATCGCGATCGAGGATCAAAAATTCCTCGAGCACGGCGGCTTCTCGGTCACCGGCATTCTGCGAGCGGTCTTGCGAAATCTTTCCGAAGGACGAAAAGCCCAGGGTGGCAGCACCATCACCCAGCAGTTGGTGAAAAACTATTTCCTGACGTCGGAAAAAAGTTTTATCCGCAAAGGCCGCGAAATCATCATGTCCGTCATGCTCGAGACAAGATTCACCAAGGACGAAATCCTTGAAACCTATCTGAACGAAATCTATCTGGGGCAAAACGGCTCTTTCCGAGTCCACGGTTATGGATCCGCGAGCCGGTATTATTTCAACCGACCTGTCAGTGATCTGTCCCTTGGCGATTGCGCCCTGATGGCGGCGATCATCAACAACCCTGGTCGTTACAACCCTTGGAGAAATCCCGAGCAGGCAACACAAAGACGCGATCTCGTTCTTGCGAAAATGCAGGAACTTCGCATGATCGCCGCCGAAGACAGCACTCAGGCCAAAACCACGGCGCTGCCACAAAAGCCGGGCCGCGCTCTGGCTGTCGAAACCGCTCCGTACTTCATCGACGCCGTTCGCAAACAGATGCAGGCCAACAACTGGCCGCTCGAAGGCGCACGAATCTACACCAGCATGGATCTCGAAGCTCAACAGGCGGCTCAAGAAGCCGTGCAGGGACATATCGGTCGCCTCGAGCAATCGAATCCTTACATCAAGGGCCGCAAAGCCAAAGGCATGAATCTGGAGGGCATGTTGCTTTCTGGAAATCCCGCGACCGGGCTCGTTCGCGCCACCGTCGGCGGACGAAACTTCCGCATGACCCAGTTCAACCGCGCTGTGGACAGCCGCCGCCAGGTCGGATCGATCATGAAGCCCTTCGTTTTCCTTTCAGCCATCGGCAAAGAGCGGAAAGACGGCACTGTCTTCACTCCGATCTCGCTTTTGCCCGATGAGAAATTCAACGTTCGATACGAAGGACAAAACTGGAGTCCCGAAAACTACGAAAAGAAATACTTCGGCAATGTTCCGATGTTTTTCGCTCTGAAAAACTCTCTCAATGCCGCCACCGTTTCACTTGGAATGGAAGTGGGTCTTGAGTCCGTCATCGAAACCGCCCGCCAGGCAGGGATCGACTCACCGATCAAAGCACTCCCGTCCTTGACGCTGGGAGCTTTTGAAATCGCACCGAAAGAAGTGCTGACCGCCTCGATGACCTTTGCAAACCTTGGTCGGAAACCCCGAATCTCTTTCATCCGCCGGGTCGAAGGAGCCGGAGGCGAACTGATCTACGAGCACGGTCAGTCTCTCGAGGAAACACTCGATCCCATCAAGACCTCGGTCCTCGTGGGGATGATGAAACAGGTTCTGATCTCGGGCAGTGGCCGCGGCGCTTTGCTATCCGGATTCACCCATCCGGCCGCCGGCAAAACGGGAACCACCAACAACAATCGCGATACCTGGTTCATGGGTTTCACTCCCCATGTCTCGACGGTCGTTTGGGTCGGTTATGACGACGGTTCCACCACTCGCCTGACGGGAGCTTCGGGTTCCGTTCCGATCTGGACCGAGTTCATGAAAACGATCGCGACCCGATTCCCACCGGATGATTTCCCGTGGGCCGAGGGCACGGTCAAAGTGAATCTGGACAGAGACGATCTCGAGGCGCTGAATGCCTTGCGCGAGCGGGATCCCGACACGGCCGAACTGATTTTCGCCGAAGGCACCGAGCCCTGAATCTTTTTTTAGAGATGGATTTCCATGCCCTCGTGAGCGAAATCCCATGCGACCGCCGACGCCCCACTGCCCGAATCCTTCGCGCTTTGGATTCTCCAGTTATAGTATTCGCGTGTTTGAGCCCGGATTTCCTCGATGGTCTGCACCGAGGCGCCCGGGTCATGGTGCGCGAACAAAACCTGTTTGACCTCTTCGCGAATGGCGATGTCGAGTCCGATCTGCGCAGCACTGTGGCCCCAGTTCGCTTTGTCTGCCAGCTCAGGGAAAGTGTACTGTGCATCGAAGTACATCAGATCGGCGTTTTGATACAAAGGCAGGTCTTCGCCCATGTCCTCACGAGACACCCGAGTCCCCTCGGTATCCACACAATGAGCGTAAGAGGCCTTGCCGCTCTCGACACGCAGACCCCAGCAAGGATCCGGATGATCCAGCTTATAAGGCGTCAGCGTCATGTCCTCGATCTGGAAAGGCTTGCGCGGCTCCAGCACGTGGAACTTGATATTGGCGGGCAGGCTTTCGAAAGGAACCGGAAAGTAGGGCTTTTTGAAAATGCCTCGGATCAAGGACTCCAGTTCGGGATGAACGGCGTAATAATGAACCTGAACGCCCGGCAGAAAATGCGGCGTGAAAAACGGCAGGCCGATCACATGATCCCAGTGGTAATGGGTCATGTAGATATGGAATGGACCCTTGCCACCGGCAACAGCACCACTCATGATCCGCTCGCTCAGCAAACGGATTCCGCTTCCCCCATCGATGATCAGTTGCGATCTCGGGCTCCGCACCTCAACACAAGTTGTTGATGATCCGTAGCCGCCAACCAAAGGTGTTTCCATCTTGCCGAGATAGGCGGCGACTTCGGACGGATCCTTGTGCCCCGAGGCAAAAAAGCCTTTGATCAAAGCTTCGAAATGCCGAGACCATTCTCCCGGCTGCATGCTGGAGGGGATGGAACCACGAGTTCCCCAAAACTTGACGATGAGATCCGAATTGGCCATGTCCCACTAGGATCGAATGATGCTTGATGCTGTTCAATCGAATTTTGCATTCCCCCAGCTTCAGTCGAGCTTTTCTCGAGATCCTGATTTTCATCATTCTCGAGGCTGTCACCTTTTTGAGCGACCCTGTGAACTTCACAAAACGCTCTGCCCGGATGGTGCATTTCGCCCGAAGAATCGCCTTCAGATCAAATTTAATGCAGGAAGAGCCGCGTTTCCGAGCTGGAGATTGGTTTATTTCTTGCTTTCATTCGATCAGGAGTCAAAACGCACCGGTATTCGGGATAAACATGGAACTCAGACGGCACAAAGACATTCTAGCGATTCGGGCCCACGGGACAGAAGCTCCCCTGGCTTTTCACGCCCGCAATCTGCAAGTCGCCGAGATCTCGGATGAGGCCTGGAAAGCCCTCGTTCCGACCGCCGTTTCTGATTTTTCCACGAAAGAAGGAGTCCTGACCTCGGAGGCCGCACAGGATTTGGAAGCCTGGAACAATGCGAACTCAGCCGAGGTCACCGAAGACTCGAATCAGTTCGGGGTTCGCAGCCTGACCTTGAACGTCACCCAGATCTGTAATTTGCATTGCACTTACTGCGCGGCGGGCGGAGACGGCACATACGGTGATCCCGTGACCCGCATCTCCATCGAAAAGACCCTTCCACAATTGAAGTTCTTCATGGATCAGATCCCGGCAGGCGAGCGTTTCCATATCGCTTTCCTGGGTGGTGAGCCCTTGCTTTACCCTTTGGCGATTCAAGCCATTGCCGAGTACGTCTTTGCCGTCACCGAAGTCAAAGGCATCGTCCCGAGCTTCAAGATCACGACCAATGGAACCCTGATCGATGAGCGGGCGATCAACATCCTGAGAGCGATGAATGCCCACGTCACTGTCAGCCTGGACGGCCCTCGCGAGGTCAATGACCGACAACGCCGCACTCGCAGCAACGAAGGCAGTTTTGAAACCGCCTTTCAGGGTTTGATCGACCTGCTCGCCCACCGGAGCGATCTTGCCAGCGTCGGTGTCCATGCGGTCTTCAATGAAAACAATCTCGAGGTTGAAAAGGCCTGGGAGCTGTTTTCGTCGATCCCTGTCGACTACATGGAATTCACTTACTCGGTGAACCATCACGACGCGGCCTCGACCCTGGCGTTCAATCTGTCCATGGAAAAGGCTTTGAGCCGGGCTTGGGAAAAAGGTGGCGAGAGTGAGCTGCTGCGGATTCTGAACGTCCGCGAAATCTTTGACAGGCTCGACGAGCAGAAACGCCGTTTGAACCACTGCGGAATGGGAAAGAGCTTCATGGTTGTCGACTCACGCAATCGGCTCTGGACCTGCCCATGGACCGTCGGCCAAAAAGGCAACCGACTCGGTGAAAACAGCGAATTGGACTACGAGCAGCTCGAAAAGTACCAAAAGAGCCAGATCGAAATGAACGGCTGCGAAAGCTGCTGGGCCCGATTTCTGTGCGGAGGAGGCTGCTCCTTCGTTCATGGCTCTACCGGCGGCATGACCGCCCAGAAAAAGATTGATTTTTGTGAAAGAACACGATTTCTCATGGCTCAGGTTTTGGCCTATTATGGACGAAGCCGAGCCGCAACAGCGGGAGCACAACAATGAAAGACTCGAAACACATCAAGCTCGTTTCTAAGAAGAAACAAGACCAGCCTAAACCTGGCAAAAACGGAGTTCTGTATCCTCCGGGCCAAGGCTGCATGCCGATTCGATGAGATCCTTCTTCGCGCTTCGAAATGCCAATGGGAAATGGAATGTGATTGTCCTATCGGCGGCTCGAGTGCTCGTGGCCCTGATCCTTGCCTTTCTCATCTTTCAGATCCGTCTCGATTATCTGGAGTCGATCCTTTACGACGCCCGCATGAGACTCCGCCCGGCTCCGGCCGCCAGCGGGCACATCGAGACGGTTCTCATCAACCTCAAGACCATCGAAGCCCTCAAGGGCGCCCCTGGGTTCGCCGAACACGATCTGTTCCTGCAAAGACTGGCCTCGGTCGAACCGAAAGCCATCGTCTATGACATGAGCATTCTGTCGCTCCGAGGAGACGGCGCCGAGCAGGCCCGGTTCCTTCAGACGGCCGAACGAATCCCTCAACTGATTTTCTTGACCGATCAGCTTGAAATGAAGGGCGAAGAGCCCCTGAAAATGCCGCCGCCCTTTCAAAACCTGCGTTTGCAGTCCGGACCCAAGAGTAGCGACAGCTCGAATTTCGCGAAGGACAGCGTGACCCGTCGATTCCTGATCCGCTACCAGGATCAGGTGATCTCGGATGTCAGCCTCGCTCGACTGTTTCGGCCCAATCTGGGGAATGCCGATCCCATCCGGGGTCAGTTCGATTTTCTGGGAACGGATCAAGCCTATATCAACTTCCGCCCGCCCGGCAGCTATCCGGCCTCGCCCTTTGCCGCCGTCATGGAAAAGCGGATGGATCTCGAGACCTTCAGGGACAAAATCGTCATCATCGGCGAGGACACCCAGGTCGCCGAGCGGGATTATGCCCGCACGCCCTACTCGCGGGATTCGATCGGGATGACCTCGGCCGAAGTTCACGCCAATATCATCGACACCCTTTTGCGCAACGATTCGCCCCTCAAGTCCCCGCTGTGGTTCGATGCCTTGTGGGCGGCGGCGATCTCGATTCTGACGGTCTATGTGGTGTTCGCCGTCAAACCGGCCCAAGGACTGTTGATCCTGCTGGGAACGATGACCGGATTCTCGGTCCTCAGCTTCTTTGCCTTCTGGCTGGGTGGGCTGTGGATGAATATGGCTCACCCCCTGTTGGCCGTTTTCCTTTGCTACTACTTTCTGATCCCTTACCGCCTGATCATCGAAAACAGATACCGCTGGGAAATCTACCAAAAGCACAAACTTCTTCAGCAGGTGGAAGAGCTCAAAACCAATTTCATCTCGATGATGTCCCACGACCTGAAAACGCCGATCGCCCGCATCCAGGGCATGACCGACGTGATCGAACGGGATTCGACACCGCTCTCGACCGACCAACGGGAAGCTCTCGATACGGTCCGCTCGTCCAGCTCGGATCTGTTGAAATTCATCAATGCCATCCTTCAATACGGAAGCATCGAATCCCAGCACATCCAACTACGACGCGCCTCGAAGGATGTGAATGACCTGATCGATTCCGCCATCAAACAGAACGAGTTTTTGGCCAAGCTCAAACGCATCCAGATCAAGACGGAACTCGAACCCCTTTTCCCGATTTCCATCGACCCCGAATTGATTCGTCAGGTCTTTTCGAACCTCATCGAAAATGCCGTCAAGTACAGCCCCGAAGACACCAAAATTCTGGTCTCGAGCGAGGAACAAGGCGATTTCGTGGTCGTCCAAATCGCCGATCAAGGACCCGGCATCCCTCCGGAAGAACTGCCGAATCTGTTCATGAAATTCTTTCGCAGTCGTCAGGCCAAGGTCTCTACGGTCAAAGGATCGGGTTTGGGGCTCTATCTGGCTCGGTATTTCACCGAACTCCACGACGGAACAGTTTCTGTAGAATCTTCGTATGGTCAGGGAACCACGTTTACGGTAAAACTCCCTCTATCCACAGGGGGTTCCGGGCATGTTGAAAGTACTCGTCGTTGACGACGACCAAGGGCTTCGACTTTCCGTCAAATCGGTTCTGACGTCCACGGGTCGCTTCGAAGTCGAAGAGGCTTTCGACGGCATCAACGCCCTTGAAAAATTCAAAGCTGCCGACCCTCGCCCCAACGTAGTTATTCTCGATGTCGACATGCCGAGAATGAACGGACTCGAAACCCTGCAACAGATCAAAGAAATCGACCCCGGCGTGATCGTGATCATGCTGACCGCACATGCGTCTTTGGGTGATGCCGTTCAAGCAGTGAAAGACGGCGCCTTCAATTACCTCTCGAAGCCCGTCACCGCCGAAGACCTGCTCGCTCTGCTTGATCGCGCCCTGCAAGCTCACACCTTGATTTCAAATATCGCAGCATCAGCTCCGGTTATGGTCGAAGCCGGACGCAAAATCATCGGCAACACCACACAGATGATGAAGGTCTTCAACATCATCCACAAGCTGGCCAAAGTGGAAACACCGGTCCTGATCCGCGGTGCCTCGGGAACCGGGAAAGAACTGGTCGCAAAGGCCATCCACTTCAACTCGTCACGCAAAGACGGCAAGTTCGTCGCGATCAACTGCTCGGCCATTCCTGAAAACCTGTTCGAGTCCGAACTCTTTGGACACGAAAAAGGCTCTTTCACCGGCGCCCATGATCGCAAGATCGGAAAATTCCAGTACGCCGAAGGCGGAACCTTGTTCCTCGACGAAGTCGGCGACATGCCGGCCCTCATGCAGGTCAAAATTTTGCGCGTCCTCCAGGAAAAGCTGTTCACTCCGGTGGGCTCGAACCGGGAAATCCAGTCCAACGTGCGCATCATCGCCGCGACCAATCGCCCTCTCGAAGAGATGATCAAGAACGGTAGCTTCCGCGAGGATCTATTCTATCGCCTGAATGTCGTTCCGATCTTTTTGCCCAGTCTCGCGGAACGCAAAGACGACATCGAGCGCATGATCCACATCTTCATTCGCAAGTTCAACGAAACCCACCGCCGTCGTGTGACCGGTGTTTCCGCCGATGCCCTGAACGTGCTTAAAAAGTACTCGTGGCCGGGCAATATCCGTGAACTCGAAAACGTCATCGAGCACTCCTTCGTTCTCGAATCCGGAAACGTCATCACTTTGGCGTCCTTGCCGGAATCCCTGCTCGAAGCCTGCGGAGTGAATCTGCTGGAGCTTCCGGACCAGGGAACCTCCGAGCAAATGGAAAGAGCTGTCGAGCCCGTGGGCTTCGAAGGCGGTCGCGATGACCTCGATCTTTCCGGCGATGATGACGAAGAGCTGACCGAGGAAGGTTCGCTGGATCCGTCCCTCGCGGGCTCCTTGGACTTCAACGCTCAGAAGGAAGCCTTCGAGCGCGAGTTCATCGTCAAAGCCCTGAGGACCTTCAAAGGCCGAATCAACCAAACAGCCCTTCATGCGAACATCCCGAAAAAGACCCTTCTTCGGAAGATCGAAAAGTACGGCATCATCGCCAAAGATTATTCCGACTAAACGTTTTGCCGGGGCTTTTTGAGAACCCGGCAAACGCAAGGTCTTTTTTTTCGTTCCGCCGCGCTTCAACTCCATGTAACTCGAAGGTCTTCGGCTCTCAGCCATTGACTCCACGAAAGGGCTGCTCTTAAGTTTCAAATCCCCATGACGATGAATCCACTCCCGCCTCAGGCCTATACGAAAGAGACGCTGCTGCGAGCCTATCACTGGCTCCAATCGCAAGCGCCGTCGATCCGTGAGATGGCCATCACTCCGGATATCCTCGTCAGCCTGTATCTCAAGGCCTCTCGGGACGGCGACCAGTCTCTGGAACGGCCCTCGATTCAGAACTTCAAGACAGAGCTCAAAAATCTGGCGGGCATCATGGGGGAACTCGATGCGCCGTTGGTTCCACAAAAAACGGTCACCGAACCAGTGCCTCGGGCCAAAGCCCCGACACCGCCGCCAAGCGTCGATGCTCCCTCGGCAGCCTTTTTCCAAAGCTTTGCCGCCGCTCAATCGACCCTCCGCGAGGATGAGAGCGTGATGCCGATGCCGCCAACGGCACCTGCTGTCCCCTCGGCAACGCCCCCCTCGATGCCGAGCACCTTTGCCTCCCCAGCTTCAGCCGCACCAGCCGCTGAACACCAGGGACTTGGCCTGGATGGACGCTCCCTCGAGCTCGTGCGCGAAGTGCGCCGAGATTTCAACCTCTCCTCGGATGCGGAAGCCCTGCGAATGCTGATTCAGATCGGATCGGCCAAAGCAAAATCGCTCCTTAAGTCATAAGCTGGCGAAATCGTCCTGCTTTTCGCGAATATCATCTCTCGTACACTGGAATTAGCGCTTAAACATTGATAGGGTTTTGGACTGAACCGACCTGATTCGTCCAAAGGAGCCCGTGCGTGAAAAAGAAGTATCTTTTTTTGATGGTGATTACCGGCCTCCTGGTCGCCATCGATCAACTGGTCAAGCTGTACATCCACACCCAGTTCCGCCTCGGCGAATCCGTCCCCGTGATCTCGGGCTTCTTCAATTTGACCTATGTCAGAAACTTCGGGGCTGCCTTTGGTTTTTTGGCCGAAAGCCACCCTTCGTTCCGTGAGATTTTCTTTCTGACCATGCCACCCCTCGCCCTGCTGATCATTCTCTTGATCCTCAGAGGGGTGAACGACAAGGACACGAAACAGATCGTGGCGCTCTCGAGCATCTTCGGAGGCGCCATCGGCAACTACATCGATCGCCTGCGCTTCCGTTACGTCATCGACTTCCTGGACTTTCATCTCGGAGGACGCTGGAGCTGGCCCGCCTTCAACATCGCGGATGCGGCGATCGTCGGCGGAGTGATCCTGCTCTTGATCCTGATGTTCTTCGAAAAGCCAGCCCCACGGGAAGCCGCCGAACAAAAGTCCTGATTAAAACTCAGGCAGTTCGGGGCACTCTGCAACGACCGCGCCCCTCTGAAGTCCCTGATTTTCGGGTTTTTTCCGGACCTTCATCCCGGGTCATCACGCTTTTTCTCTCTCGCAAGCGACGACATTCAGGACCTTTGTCCACAAAAAATGTTGTTACAAACTGACCACAAAAAAGACGCTGACACTCTGTAAACAAAAAACATTCCATTTTTTTGCGCGGCTTCCGCCTCAGTTCGCGACGACGATTTTTTCCGTTGGCACGGGCTTCGCTTTTCCCTTCTTTTGACATCAAAAGTTTTTTTGAACGGGAGTCTTTTGTATGCGCTTCACACTTCTTCTCATGACTTTGGTCTGGTTGACGGCCTGCAACTCGGTGCACTTCACACCTGTCGATCCGGTGAACCAACCGTCAGCCGTCGTTCCCCAACCGGAACGTCCTTTGTGCGTGGACGGCGAGATCACCTGGGCCGGCGGAGTCGAAACACAAGTTCGTTGCGACGAACCTTGCTGGGACGGTTCCTACCTGCAGTGCGAAGCTCGCCAGGAAAAAGAAATGATCTGCGCGGACAACCAGATCCAAGACACGGGCCGGACCCGAATCACGTTCATTGGCAATCCTATTGGCGCTTGCCCGGTGAAACCGGTTCCTCCCGTTCCTCCAACCCCGCAACCAGTCGTCTGTATCGAAGGACAAACTCGCTGGATCGCCGGAGGTTCTGGCACAGCCCAGTGCCCAAGCGCCTGCTGGGATGGATCCTTCGTTCGTTGTCAGACCACTCTCGAAAAACAACAAGTTTGCAGAAGCAACGCCTATCAAGACAACGGCCAGACCCGCGTGGCCAGCGTCGGCGCCCCTGTCGCTTCTTGTCCGGTGAAACCGGTCTACAGAGATGTCAGCGAAAGCTTCACGGCTCCTGGCCCAGGAAAAGCCGACATCCTCGTGATTCTGGATACCACACCCTCGATGGACAACGACCTCAACAAGCTCGCGCCCCGTCTTGGAAAGCTGACTGAGCACCTGAAAGACGTCGACTGGAAAGTCGCTGTCACCAATGCTGGCGCCCGAGATGGTGAATGGTTCCGTTCGGGACACTTGAACGGAAAATTCATGGTCTTTGAACGCGATATCGTTAAAAAGAGAACGGTTCTGGGCCCCAAAGAGCAGGCCGATTATTACTTCCAATACACGGTTGGCCGTGGAAAGAACGAAGGAGCAGATCGCTGCGAAATCCAGCCCTTCTGCATGAGCCGTCGCCCCGAGCCCATGGCGGCAATGATGGCGGCGATCAATCAACGCGGCACCAAGAACACCCAAGGCTTCTTCCGCAAAGATGCTTGGTTGGTTCCCCTGATCATCACGGACGCCGATGAAAATGAGTACGGCGATAACACCGCGACTCAACCTTCAGAAGCCACCGGTCACTTTGCCCGCCATCTGGGCGGATTGATGAAGGGACTCGTTGCCTTTGGGATCACCATCAAGCCCGGCGACAAGGCCTGCTTGGATGCCAACAACAAAGGACTGCTGAACGGCGGCGCCAAATACGCGACCCTTTTGAATCACTTCTTTGCGCTGACCGAAGGGAAGAGCATCAGCCTGTGCGATGCCGACTTCGGCCCCGGCCTGAAAGAGATCAGCGAAGCGGTCCGTGAGAAGATGTCCTTCATCGAAATCAGGCATGTCCCGGCCACCGCGAAAGTCGAAGTCGTCGTGACTCCGAAAACCGATGCGACCTGGAAACTGCAAGGACATCGGATCGTTTTCTCGAAACCGCTTCCTGCGAACGCCAAAGTTCAGGTGAAGTATCAAATCAAAGCGAACTGAACGTTCGCTTTGCTCAAGCAAAGAAATAGTGGAAGGAAGGCTGAGTCTCTCGACGATGGCCTTCCACGTAGAAAAGGCAGATGACCTCTGTCTTGATGCCTTTTTTAACGTTGAACACGGTGAGATCCGAATTCTCGACGATTTGATGCAAACCGCGTCCGGCCCCGCCCTTGCCCGCATGTTCAGGCAATTCTTCACGCCCCTGATAACAACGATCCAGGTATTTCAGGATGATGTCTTTGGTCAGGGAACCGAATGGATCCGTCACCGAGACTGCCAGAAACACGCCATCACTGGCATATCGCAAGGTCGACTGCAGATGACTTTCAAGAACGATTTCGGTTCGACGTGAAAGATGATTGTAAAGCGATCGCCCCTGCGAATCCGTTGGCGCATCGTAGATTGCATTCATCAATAGCTCTTCAGAAACCGTATTCACCCGATCCAAAATTGTCGTACGCACGCCCATTTTTTTGAAATAGGCGGCCATCTCCTCGCGAAGACCCTCGCGGTCCGTGCTGGCCTTCACGATCTTCGATTGGATATCCACACCCCAGGTCAGGTACTTTTCAAGGCCGAACAGATCCTTGCCTAAAACCTTGGTGAGCGTCGTCAGAATGGTCCGGATGGTGAAGTGCCGATCCTCGGGCTCTCTCGTCATCATATAGTCGATGAAACCCATTTGCTGCATTTGAGCCAGATTCTGAGAAACGTCTTTCGTCATCATCATGACGAGACGACCTGGATATTTCTGTTCACGAGCATGCTCGAGAAGACCCAGGCAAGTTTCATCGGCGACGACGGCATCATAGGCCTTCTCATTCAGCTGGCGCTTGGCCTCTTCGGGATCGTTGGAGGTATCGAGCTGAACGCCCGTGCTGCCAAGAGCCATCTTTGCCAAAGCCAACTGCTTTTTGTCGAGTTCGACCAAGAGAACGTTCTTGGGACCGGCTTTGTCCAAGGCCATTTGTGCCTGATGAAGTTCCCGGTTCGCGATCTCGAAGAGACGGGCTTTTTCGTTCGTCTTGATCAAACGATCCGCAAGGATCGTCGAGTAGATTCGATACAACAGATGCAGGAAGTGTTCTTTCTCGGAGCTTGGCACATGAGCGAAGTTTTCGGTTCGAATGTGGAAGCAATCCAGATCCTCGGCGGCCCGAATCGTCGTGGAAACCGGACGTCCGGTCACAACACTCATCTCTCCGATGACCTCACCCTTGTTTTGCAAAAGCGCCACAACTTCGCCCGCCAGAAGGACCTCGGCATGTCCCGTGCGAATGAAGTAAAGACTGCTGTTCGGATCCCCTTCTTTAAGAACGGTCGAACCCTTGGAAAACCGGGCGGTTTCAACGATGGTTGCGATCTGCAAAAGCAGATCGTCGGGAAAGGCCTGAAAGAAAGAATAGGCCTTGAGCTCTTTCGCAATATCAACAGGATGCAACTTCATAGCCGCCTTTCCAGTTCAAATACTGACTTCGCCAAATGACTTTGACCAGCCTCGTCTTTGATGGACGTGACGACGCTTAAAAAAATGGTCCAACGTCCAAGAATTCCGTATGCTGTTTATGACCGCGAAGGAACGTGTCAGGCCGAGGCCCACGAACTCCCGCAGAAAGGAACGAGCTCATGTGGCCTTGGATTCAGATCGGAGATCTCTCGTTTCCCGCCTTTCTCCTCGTCCAAAGTCTGAATGCCGCCCTTCTGCTGGCTTGGGCAAAGTCTCGAGCCTCGCATTTAGATCTATCCCCCCGAGTGGCTTTGGACCTCGTTCTCACGATTCTGATTTCGGGCCTCATCGGGGGACGACTTCTGCACGTCGTTTGGGAGGCTCCGCAATTTTATCTGGAAAATCCCGAGGCGATCTTTCACTTGATGTCGGGTGGTTATGTCTATTTTGGCGGACTGGCAGCGGGGCTCGGTGCTGGTGTTCTCTTTCTGCGTTTCCGCCAGGAAGGTCCTCAGCTCGGTCGGTGGTTCGACTTCGTGGCTCCGTTGGCTTCCCTGGGGACCGGGCTTGGGCGAATCGGCTGTTTTTTTGCTGGCTGCTGTTACGGAAAGGTTTGCCTTCTTCCGTGGGCCTTTCCTTTTCCAGATGAAAAAGGACTTTCCTTTCTAAGGCATCCGACCCAGCTTTATTCCGTCATCTGGGAACTGGGCGTCCTGGCAATCCTACTGGGTCTCGAAAAGATTCCGGCCAAGAATCGCCCGCGATGGCTTCGACCGGCCGGAGCGCTTTTTCTAACCTGGATCGGCCTTCATAGCATCGGTCGGTTTTTCATCGAATTTCTGCGCGACGACTTCCGGGGACCTGTCTTGTATCTGTCCATTTCACAGTGGCTCTCCGTTTGCGCCCTCATTATAACCTGTCTCGTTTTGAGACGAATTTCTTCGCATCGCAGCGAAACCTCCGCGAAACCCGCCCAGTGACGGAAAACGGCGGCATCTAAAAAGTGTTCAACAGAGCTTCCACACTCAGCTCCCGCTCAAGCGGTCCTGAGACCAAGCCTCTCCTGGCACAGGTCATGAAATAGCGTCTTGCGTGTAGAACTCCGTTTTTCAGGAGAGGTTTATGAAATACGCAATGCTGACCATGATCGCCGCTTATGCCTTGATCGCGACAGTGGCCTGTAGCAACAAGAAGAACAGCTCCGACAACGGAAGCTCGAATCTGGATTGCCCGGCAGGAACCACTTTCTATATGGGATACTGCGTGACCAGCAACGGACAACCCGTGAATACGGGAGCGGTGGCCTTTCAATCGAAAACCACAACCAGCTCTTATGGCTCTGCCTATTCGACCGCAGGGGCCTTGAGCATCACCAATCGCAACGTCTTCAACCAACTTCTGCGTGAAGGCTTCGGAATTTGCGACCAAGGCTATTATAATGGTGGATCCGCCAGCTGCATGAGCTTCACGAATTTCATGGTTTCGATTCAAGCCACTCATGCCGAAGCTTCGGGAGCGCGTGTGACTCTGGAAGCCTATCCGAATTATAACTACGGCGGAACGAACTACTGGATTTCCACTCCATCCTGGCAACAGGCCGGAACTTGTGCCCTGACTTCGTTCTTCTTTGGTGGTTGCTACATGACGCCGAACCAGTATCAGAATCAGTGGTATCACAGCAACGTCCTGCCTTTGAACGTCAGCCACTCCATTACGAACGAGAACCAGGGCTTTGAAATGCGCGGTTACGGCGCAACCGGAACCATCTCTCAGAACAAGCTCATTCAGCTCATCGTTTTGAATGGCAGCCTGAAAAATCAGTCTTTCGACTACTACCTGGCCTACAATGGCAAAGCGGGCGGTGTTTTCGCCCAAGGAAAGATGGTTCGCTGCAACACTCCAAGCTGTGGACTCTGGTAATAAGCCGACATAGGATCCTTCCAAATGGACGGATCCGAACCCCTTGCAAAAAAACGAATGGTCCGTTGCCCGCAATGCGGGCAACCGGCGCTTTTCTCCTCTGAAAACTCAGCTCGCCCCTTCTGCTCGGAACGCTGCAAACTGCTTGATCTCGGGCAGTGGGCCAACGAGGACTACCGGGTCCCCGCCGAGAACCAAACACCCGCCCTTGATGACGTTGAGTCCTGGGAATCTGAAAATTCCGATTGACGGAGGACCCGTTTTGTTTTTTCATTTCGGTCGCTTGGAAATAGGGCTAAACCTAAACAATCGACATCATTGAAAGGATTCGACAATGAACAAGGCTCAATTGATCGAGAAAGTCGCTACTGAAACTAAAGTCTCCAAAGCACAAGCAGAGATGATCCTCGACGCTGCAATCGAGAACATCAAAAAGTCCGTTAAAAAAGGCGACGACGTTAAACTCGTTGGTTTCGGAACTTTCACAAAAGCAAAACGCAAAGCCCGCACTGGCCGCAACCCACAAACCGGTAAAGCCATCAAAATCCCAGCAGCTTTCACTCCGAAGTTCCGCGCAGGTTCTGAATTCAAATCCATGGTGAAGTAAGCTTCGCCTTCTTTTGAATTTTTTGACGTTCGTTATGAGACCCACATTCGCGAGAGTGTGGGTTTTTCTTTTTCCGTCTCTGGACTCTTTTTTTAAGTTTGGGTTTGGGAGCGTGGCAGGGGCTGAGGCAGTGAGAGGGATTTGAGGGGCACGCCCATCCATGGGCTCTACCGCGAGGATTCCCGTCGTGACGTTGGTTTAAAACGCAAGCCGATACCTTTCCACTCAAAGGCTCTCTTCCC
>JAHBUU010000090.1 GCA_019637895.1 Pseudobdellovibrionaceae bacterium
CCGGCCTCACCCCATGGCCCCAAAACGGAAAGGGAAATTTGACGTTTTTCTGTGATGGGGGCGGCTAATGAAAATAGAAATAAAAAAAGCCACAGTCCTTTCGGAGTTGTGGCTTTTCGAGAGACTAACAAAGAAAAATTAGCTTACTGAACTGTGATCCAGGTGTTGCTGATGCCGTGGGAACGGACCAGGCGGTTGAAGACTTTTGCGTTGTCGGGGTGGATGCGGATGCAGCCGTGGGAAGCGGGGCGGCCGAGTTTCGACCAGTTGCCGCGGCCTGTGCCGTGGATCGCGAATCCGCCGCGGATGAAGACAGCGAAAGGCATGTTTCCGAGTCCGTCGAAGTCGCCACCTGGATAGCGAGTCGAAGTGTAGCGGTCATAGATGCGACCGTTCGGGCGGGTGTCGAAGTTTGGAGTCCCGTGACCTTTTGTTCCGGTGGAGGTCGCATATACGCCCTGCAGGGAACCGTTCACATAAAGATACATTTTTTGTTCGGACTTGATGACGTTGGCGTAAACCGCGCAAGTCATGCGGTAGCAACCTTTGGAAGCGTTGTTGAACAGATCAATGCCGGTGTCGATGTGAGCGGCTTCTCCGGTCGCAGCTTCGTATTCTTCGTCATAGAGATCGAGGATGCGCTCGATGTTTGGATCGAAGGGATTCAGTTCGTCCATCGCGTTTTGGGTTTCCATGTCTTCGACATCGAATTGTGCGAAGGCAGGAGCAGCGATCAGGAATACGGAACTCAGAATGAGAGCTTTCAATTTCATAGGGACCTCCACGGCTTTGGCCAGGGGGCGTGATAGCCTTGGTGACAATGTTTGGCAACGCTGTGGCGCCGCGTTATTGAGCAAAGTGAGATCTCGTGTTGAGGTCCCATACGAGGGATGGTTTCTTTGAACCGGTTTACCTGAAGAGTGTGCAAAAGTTCCATGGTCCATCTGGGGGAAGTGTGATTCGAAAAGCTCAAAAGGTTCTTGTCGGAGCACTCTCTCTTTTCTTTTTGTGTGTGAATACAATCGTCTGTTTCGTCGCCATTTTCCCCTTTGCTCTGTTGAAGGCGCTCGTTCCTCTTCAGGCAATCCGCGCTTTTGCAACCAAACAAGTGGTGGTGCTGGGGCAGGCGTGGATCGGAGTGAATTCTTATTTCCTGTCTCTGTTGGGGCTTTTGTGTCTACGTCTTGAAGGCGATGTTCCTCAGAATCTCGAAACGTCGTATTTGGTCTGGTCCAATCATCAATCGTGGGTGGACATCATGGTGTTGCAAAATGCCTTGAATCGACGAATTCCTTTCTTGCGATTTTTCATCAAGAGCGAACTTTTTTGGGTTCCTTTGATGGGCATTGCCTGGTGGGCCTTGGATTTCCCCTTCATGAAAAGATACACCAAAGAAGAGATTGCCAAAGACCCTCGGAAAAAAGGCGCCGACCTGAAGACGACCCAAGAGGCCTGCGAAAAATTCCGTGGCCTGAACATCTCGATTCTGAATTTTCTGGAGGGAACTCGCTTCACCCCTGAAAAACGAGATGCCTTGGCTTCGCCTTATAAAAACCTTTTGCCTCCGAAGTCGGGTGGCGTGGCGGCGGTCTTGAGCGCGATGGGATCGCAGTTTCATTCTTTGGTGGACGTCACCATCTTTTACCCGAAAGGTCCGCGGAGTTTCTTGAGCCTGTTGAGTGGCGGCGTCGGCGAAGTCCTTGTTCATGTCGACATGGTTCCAATTCCTTCTCACCTGGCGCGAACAAAGGCCGAAGGTGAGGATGCCGATTGGAAAGAAGTCCAAGAGTGGATTCGGTCACGCTGGGCTCAAAAGGACGAGTTGCTTTCTCGGATGAAGGAACAGGCTTTGGTGAAATGAAGCCTCGGTATGAGACCCTGAATCGGGTCGGCGCTGATTCTTTGAAAAAACACACCGGAAAAAACTGGGACCAGTGGATTGCGATCCTGAATCGCGCGGGGGCTTCAGAGTGGTCTCATCAGACGACGGCGATTCATTTGCGAGACCGTCACCGGCTGGGACCATGGTGGCAGCAGATCGTCACCACAGGCTACGAGATCGCGATCGGCAAGAGGATCGAGGGACGAAACCTCAAAGGCGAATTTTCGGTTTCGATCAGTCGGACGTTTCCCGTGGATCGTCGGACCTTGTGGCAGATGATTACCTCTGCACAAGGGCTTGCGGTGTGGTTGAGGCCCATGTCTGAAATCGAATTCGTCGCGGGGAATTTTTTTGAACGGGATGATGGCATTTTTGGACAGATCCGCACCATGAAGTCAGAAGAGCGGGTTCGCCTGACCTGGCAGGATGGCGAAATGTCGAAAAAATCGGTCCTTCAGTTGTACCTGATCAAACGCAAAGGACGTAAATCCGTTCTTGCGCTCTCGCACAATCATTTGGTGGATGGAAGATGGCGAGAACCTCTGAGGGCCTTGTGGAAACAGGCCCTCGAGGATTTGCTTAAGCTGTCGGCGGACTTTTCCGCAGACGGCTCTGAATCCAAGGAAACAGCGTCGGCAGCAAAGAAACAAGGACGACACCCAAAATCACCAGGTGGAAATTCCGCTGCACGACGGGCAAGTTCCCGAAAAAGTGTCCGGCCAAAACGAAAGTGAACACCCACAGAACCGCACCGAAGACGTTGTAGGTGAGGAAGCGTTTGTAGTGCATGGCCGCCGCTCCGGCAACGAAAGGAGCGAAGGTCCGAGCAAAAGGGGCGAAGCGAGCGACCACGATCGTGAACGATCCCCAGCGCTCATAGAATGAGGTCGTGTAGTCGAGGTAGCTCTTTTTCAGGATGCGATTCTCAGGCTTGAAGACACGTGTCCCCAGATATTTCCCGGCATGATAGTTCACCGTGTCTCCGATGATTCCCGCCACCGTCAGGGTCAGCAGCAGAATCCACAGATTCAATCCGCCTTCGATGGCCGTCAGGGCTCCGAGCGCAAAAAGCAAAGAGTCTCCTGGCAGGAACGGAGTCACGACCAATCCGGTTTCCGCAAAAATGATCAGGAAGACCAGCAAGTACAGCCAAGGGCCGAAAAGGACGATCCACTCGGCCAGATGTTGATCGATGTGCAGAATGAGGTCGATGAGTTGAGAGACCATGAAGACTCCTGATTGCTGATGAGGGACTATTGCTGGCTGGGAGCCGTTTCCGGTTCGGAATGGGCCTGTTCTTCCTGCTCAAGTTTCATCAAGGCGGTATCGATGGCGCGTGCGATCTGAATCTTGCGTTGGTTGGCAAGCCAGCCCGAATTGTCGGCGCGGATCTTTTTAAGGGCCTCTTTCGCACTCAAATCGCCAAAGTGTTCAAGTGCATTGCGGCCCGTGGCCTTGAGAGAGTGATCGCCGGACTTGAGGAGTTCGATGATCTCTGGCAGTGCGGGGGCACCGATCTGTCCCAAACTTTGACCACACCACTTGCGAATGGTGTCGTTTTTGTCCCGGGCGCAATCGGCGACAGTTCCAAGAACTTCGATGTTATTTTTCGTGTCCATCGTCGCCAAGGCGCGTGCGGCAATCGTGCGATCCAGACGGGTCGGCTGAACCACTTCTTGGCGAATGGCCTGCAGGCCCGTTGCTCCCATGCAGTCCAGAGCCTTCATGGCGTGGTCGTTTTCGTCTCCGGTCTTCACCGCCGCGACGATTTCAGAGAGATGGGCTTCTGCCGCTACTTTGCCTTCTTTTGGAAGGAGGCAGATCATGCTGATTGCCTGATCATGAGCTGGAGAAGCGACATTCAGGTTTTCAGAGACGAATTCGGTGACAAGCTCTGGACGTTTGAATTTTTGCGTCAAGAGGCGAGCTGCCGTCTCGCTGGTTCGGAGATCCTTCAGCAAGCTGGTCAATCGCGTGATGGCGCTCTTGCGGTCATCTTCGGGAAGTCTGGCAAAAACCGAAGCAGCGGCTTCGATGACTTCGGTGGGCTCATCTGTGCTCAGTCGGCGGTACAACAGATAGGTGACCTGCTTCACGCTTTCGTTTCCGTACTGAGGCATCGCGGAAATGGCGGCGGTTCTGACCTTGTTGCTCGGGTGGGATTGCATCAGCTTGACGAGTTTTGGCAGAGCGACCACGGACTTCATTTCGGCACAAGAGAGTGCGCGAATGGCCCAATAAGCGATTTCTTCGGAAACAGAGGGATCGAGTGCGCGTTGGATATTGCGGGACTCATCCGGGCAAGGCTGGCCTTTCTCGGCCACTTCTTTCAGGCTCAGTGCTCGCTTTTCCGCAGGGCTCTCGGCCGTCGTGCTTGAGGTTGCGTTCGGAGTCGTTGCTGCACCGGCTGCGATTTCGGTCGGTGGCAAAGGCTGAGGACGCACGGCCATCAAAAAGTTGGGTTGGCTTGCCTGATAAGCATCGAAAATGGTTTCACCCAGGAAGAGTGCGGTCACCGGCACCGTTGCAAACAGGGGCAAGCTCAGGACGAACAAAATCGTACGGCTGAAGGGCAGTGTCGAGCACCAGCGCAGGAGCGGACCCAGCACATGCCACAAAGCCACGAACAGAGCGAAGGTGAAAATAGCGGGGACCACGGCTCCTTGCCAGATCATCGGCATCCAGGAGGCGTGGCTGACCAGATAAAACAAAACGGCGACAGAGATCACGAGCAGAGCGCGTACGATCCAGGGTCGCGAGGTGTTTCGCAACGACAAGGGAAGCGAGTAAGCGATCCAGATGCCCGCTTTGCTGAGAGTCGCGATATTGAAGAACAGGCAGATCACGATCCCGACGGCCATGGCGATGAGCGAGGGCTCATGAAACTGAGGCTCCATCCTGAAGATGATGCCAACCGACACGAGGCCTGCGATGGACAAGACGAAAAAAACGAACCACGGAATGATCAAGCTTCTCAACACATGAAATTTCATGGGTCGGAGTTTAATAAGAGGGATGTTTTCAGGTCCAGCATTGATTGCGTAAAAACGCCGGAAACCGGCTTGGAGCTTGGCTTTTGTGCGGTGTCCCTATGCGAGAAGCAGCCAAAGTCCGAAGCCCATGAACAGACCACAAGCCACGAGGCGAACCCATGTCATCGGAATCCTCTTGAGCAGCGCATTTCCCAAAAAGACGGCCAAGGCATTGGAGGCGAGCATTCCCAGAGTCGTGCCGATCGTGACAATCACTGGGGCCGAATAGCGGGCTCCCAGGGCCACTGTGGCCAGTTGAGTTTTATCACCCATTTCAGCCAGAAAGAAGGCGATGAGGGTGGTGAGGAAAGCACCTCGACGACCGTCGCTTTTGATGTCTTCGCTTTTATCCGGGAAAAGAATCCAAATCCCAAAGACGAAGAAGGTCAGTGCCAGTCCCCAGCGCAAGGCTTCCGGTGAGGATTGATTCGAGAGCCAGTCGCCGACCCAGGACGCAAGGGCATGGTTCAAAAGAGTCGCGATGAAAACGGCCGAGAGAATCGTCCAGGGTTTTTTATATCTCGCCACGAGAATGAGCGCGAGCAACTGGGTTTTGTCACCCATCTCTCCGGCGAAAACGAGCAAGAATGAATTGATCAGAGCTTCCAAGAAGCCTCCACGTGTTGAACCGTGGAGGTTAGGAGACCTAACGAGACACCACGGCCATATCCATGACCATAGTCAGTCTCGCAGACAGTGAAACACCGCTGAGGAACCGGGGTTCATCACCCAGTTTGTCGATTCCTCACCCGCTTGGCGGGTAGCTACTCCCTAACAATGATTTTGTTGTATCGGAGATGCGGATTGGCCGTCAATCGGGTAAATGATGAGTTCATCACTTTTCGGACCTCAACGGAACGAAAGACGAGGAGAACATGGAATTTCAATGGCTTGAAAACTTGGAAAGCCCCGAGTCACTGGCTTGGGTGAATGATCAGAATGCACGCACATTGAGCGAGCTCAAGTCATATCCCGAATTTCAGAGCTTCTATGAGGAGGCTCTGAAGGTTCATGGTTCTTCTGGAAGACTGCCTTGTCGGTCAATTCATGATGGTCTCGTTTACGACCTGCAAGTTTCCGAAGAGAACCCGCTTGGACGTTGGGTCCGTTGCTCGTTGCAAGAGTTCACGCGGGAAATGCCGATGTGGGAAGTTTTGCTGGATCTAGATCTCTTTTCCCGCGAGCAGGGACAGGAATGGAACTTTTCGTCGGCGCTTCTTTCGCCGAAAGGGGAGCGCGTTCTGGTGGCGCTTTCTCAAGGTGGCAAGGATGCTTGCTGGGTTCGCGAATTTGACCTGGGAAAAAAAGCATTCGTTATGGGCGGTTTCGAGATTCCCGTTTCCAAGGCGAGATACGCATGGACCTCGGAAGACTCGCTCATTGTCGGCGGCGAGACGCCTGAGTTACAGAATCGCTCGGGATATGCTCGGGTGATTCGCATATGGAAAAGAGGCGAGGACGCCAAGCCAGTCCTTCTTGAATCGGAAAACGAAGAGCTCGGTTTTTGGATTTCACCGATGGAGGGACAGCAAGAGCATCTCTTTATCTGGCGGATTCAAAACTATGATTCAGCACTGGTTTGGTTGTGGACTCCGCAAGGAGGGGCTCAGAGGCTGCATCTTCCCTCGGGAATTTCTTCGCTTCATCTGATGGGCGAGACGGTGGTCTTCAATCTCGAGAGAACTCATGGGGTGCATGCTCCGGGCTCGATTTTATCGGTGTCTTTGAAAGAGGCCATCGGCAATGAATCGCCCGACTTCAAGACCGTTTGGACATCGACGAAAGAAGTTTTTTTCGACGGTTTCGTGCCGACACGTGGGGGGCTTCTTGTTCATTCCAAAAAAGATGTGCGATCCCGGCTGGAATTTTTAACTCCGGATGAACGAGGTGGTTGGAAGTCTTCGCCGCAGCCGATTCCGGAGGGGCTCGAGATCTTTTCGCTCCTCAGGGACGAACAGGCGAATCGGATCTTTTTGCGAATGGAGTCTTTCTTTCATCCACCGAGATTGATGGAATGGACCCCTCAGGGGATGACCTTGGTGAAATCCGCGCCGTCCCTGTTTGATGGGGACTATTTCGTGGTTCAGGATTGGGTCGTCGGAAAAGACGGAACCAAGATTCCGTATTTTTTAGTGCGCCGCCGGGATATTCCACTCAAGCAGGAAGTGCCCACCTTGCTCTACGGTTACGGAGGTTTTGAAATCTCGGTGACTCCGACTTATGGGGCAGCACTCGGAAAACTCTGGCTTGAAAAAGGCGGGGCCTATGTGGTTGCCAATATTCGAGGTGGTGGAGAGTTCGGAGCGGAATGGAGCTTGTGTGCTCGAAAAGAAAACAAACAACGCAGCTACGATGATTTCATCGCGGTCGCTGAAGCCCTCGTCGCCCAAGGGCTCACTCGCCCCAGCAAACTCGCGATTTATGGAGGCAGCAACGGCGGTCTTTTGGTTGGCGCCGTGGCGATGCAACGCCCGGATTTGTTCAAAGCCGTTCTGTGCACGATCCCGCTCTTGGATATGATTCGCTACTCAGAAATTCCCCCAGGCTCTTTGTGGATGACCGAGTATGGCGATCCAAGAGACCCCGCCATGCGAGAAGTGATTCTGCGCTATTCGCCGTATCACAACATCGATGCGAAAAAGAAATACCCAAAGATTTTCTTCATGACCCCAAGAACCGACGACCGAGTCCATCCATCCCACGCCAGAAAAATGGCGGCCAAAATGCAGTCGATGGGAAAGGACTGTTTCTTTTATGAAGAGTCGACGGGCGGCCATGGTGGGGGACGGCAAGACGTCAAGGCACAGGAGAGTGCTCTTAAGTTTGCCTATCTTTGGAAGACTCTCACCTCGTAAGAACTGCCCCCTCCAGCGTGTGTCGGCTTGACCCGGTTTTTCTGAGGTTGCGCGTCTGGGGTTGGGGGCCTGTTGCCCTCTCGGAGGACCCGCTCGTCCTTGAGCTATGACCGGGATTTTCCTTTTGGGATCGCCTGTCGGCGCTCCCAAAAGGAAAAACGCGTCACGCTTCCCGGATGTCCTCCGAGAGGGCAACAGGCCCCCAACCCCAGACGCGCAACCTCAGAAAAACCTGGAAGTCGTACTCACTTGGAGTGGGCAGGGATTCTTTCTTGGATTTCGAAGCTTCTGTGTTTGAGCGTGCTTTAACCCCAGCGAGAGCGTCCCTGTTTTGACGACTCTGAGGGACCAGAGGTTTCCCGCTTTTTCTTTTTTGGGGAGAGAGGGGGCTTGGATGCGAGTTTTGGATTGGCGCGAACTTGCGAATGCAAGTGAGTGACAAGACAAGTGTCTGAGACAGCCAAGCCCTAAGATCGCCCAGCAAAACAACGCTAATGGCCTTCTAGATTTTCTAGAATTGGGCAGTGGGGGCGTCCGTCTCCGTGGCAGTTTTTTGCTAGGTGACGAAGTGTTTTTGCCATGGCTTCGAGTTCTTTGATCTTGATTTCGAGTTGTTCGATGTGGGCAAGGGCCATGGCTTTGACTTCGGAGCTGGCGCGGGATTTGTTGCGCCAGAGGCTGACGAGTTTTTTGATTTCTTTCATTGAGAAGCCTAGGCCTCGGGCTCTTTTGACGAAGGACAGGACGTGGACGTCGCTGTCGGCATAGGTCCGATAGCCGCTGGTGGAGCGACTGGCTTTGGGGATGATGCCGATGGCTTCGTAATGTCGGATCAATTTTGCACTGACGCCAGAGACTTTGGCGGCTTCGCCGATATTCATGAGACCTCCAGGTGGTTTTGACTGGCCGGTTTCCAGCGGCGCAATAGAAGGGAGTTTGAAACGACGCTCACGCTGCTCAAGGCCATTGCGGCGCCTGCGATCATCGGATTCAGATAGCCAAGGGCAGCGAGGGGAATGCCGATCACATTGTAAATGAAGGCCCAAAATAAATTCTGCTGGATCTTGCGATAAGTCCTTCGGGACAGATCCAAGGCATCCGGAACGAGCAGGGGTTCTCCGCGCATGAGTGTGATTCCTGCGGCTTGCATGGCCACGTCCGTTCCTGTCGACATCGCGAGGCCGACATGGGCTGCGGCAAGAGCGGGGGCGTCGTTCACGCCGTCACCGACCATGGCGACGATTTGTCCTCGTGATTTCATCTCTTCGATCCGCTTGGATTTTTGTTCAGGGAGGACGTTCGCAAGAACCTCGTCGATTCCCAAGATCCTGCCGATATGCTGTCCGGCTCCCGCGTTATCACCAGTGATCATGACGGAGCGAATTTTCATCTCGTGCAGGCGTTTCAAGGTCGCTTTTGCCGAGGGCTTGACCTCGTCACTGAAGGCGACAAGTCCCAGAGGGGTGGATCGCTGGGCTTCTCCCAAGAAAGAAACCGTTCTGCCTTCGTCTTCGGCCTGTGTGGCGACCGTGAGAACGGACTCTAAAGAAACTCCTCTTTCCTCCATGAGTTTTCGATTGCCAAGGATGTAGGTTTTTCCGTCGATGACGCCTTCGATGCCGCGTCCGGGAATGGCCTTGAGGGAGCCAGCTTTCTCAAGAGACAGCTTTCGGTCGTGTGCGACCTCGATGACGGCTTTGGCCAGAGGATGTTCGCTGCCTTGCTGGAGAGAGCCCGAAATTTTTAAGAGCCTCTCTTCTGACTCGTCAACGGGATGAAGCAGCGAGACCTTCGGTTTTCCTTGAGTCAGAGTGCCCGTTTTGTCGAAAGCCACGGTCGTGACCGAATGAGCGATTTCGAGGGCTTCAGAGTCTTTGATCAGGAGTCCGGCTCGGGCCCCAAGGCCTGTTCCCACCATCATTGATGTCGGAGTGGCAAGCCCAAGCGCGCAGGGACAAGCGATCACCAAAACGGCGATCCCATTCATCAGCGCTTGTTCCCAGTCTCCGGTCCCGAGGCCCCAGGCCAAAAGAGTCAGAAGAGCGATCGCAAGAACGATGGGGACGAAAACGGAACTGACCTGATCAACCAAGCGCTGGATCGGCGCTTTTTTCATCTGCGCACTTTCAACGAGTCGGATCAGACGGGCCAGGGTGCTTTCGGAGCCGATCGCCGTCGTGCGAATCCGCAAAACGCCGTCGCTATTCAAAGAGGCTCCGGTGACTTTGTCTCCGACATTTTTTGAAAGGGGCAGGCTTTCTCCGGTCAGCAGAGACTCGTCGACATGGCTGGAGCCCTCGAGGATCAGGCCATCCACGGGAATTTTTTCGCCGGGTTTGATCACCACCTCATCGCCGACTCGGACCTTGCGAAGCGGGATTTCCTTTTCGATGCCGCCCTGAAGAACCCTTGCGGTTTCGGGCCGCAGATCCTGAAGGGCGGCAATGGCCGAAGCGGTTTGCTGTTTGGCCCGGGATTCAAAGTATTTCCCCAGCAGAACCAGGGTAATGACGGTGGCCGAAGCCTCGAAATAAAGCGGACTGATTCCATGGCCGGCGTGGCTTCCATATTTGAGCAGATGATAAAGGCTCAGGCCGAAAGCGGCAGAGGTTCCCAGGGAAACGAGCAGATCCATATTTCCCGTGCGGGCCTTCAGTGCACCCCAAGCGGCGCGATAGAATCTGGCACCCAACCAAAACTGAACGGGGAGAGTCAGAAGGAGTTGAACCCAACCCGGAGGCATCCAGGAAATCCCGAAGGGCTCCAAGAGCATCGGGACGACGAGAGGAAGTGTCAGAGCAATGCCGATCAAGACCTTATGGAGTTCGTGACGAAGAGCCTGCTCTTTCAGTTCTTTTCCGCTCTTTGAGTCTTCGGAAAGAAGGCTGGCTTCGTATCCGGCGTCTTCGACGGCCTGGACGAGACGTTGGGGCGTGGTTTTGAGAGGGGCATATTTCACCACGGCCTGTTCGGTTGCCAGATTGACCGAGGCTTCGAGGACGCCCTCGGATTTTTGCAGACCCTTTTCGACCCTGGCGACACAGGAGGCACAGCTCATTCCAGTGATCTGTAGCTGAATTTGTTCGGATGCGTTTTCCATGGCCCATCCTAAAGCTTCCAATGATTAGAAGGTCAAGGCCGAAGTCGAGTCGCGGTGCGACCTGTTCTCGCGCTTTGAAAACTGGTCTTCAAACGAAGCCCCCGGACACCGAATGAGAGTCCTTAGAGGATGAGGTGTCATATGCAACCTAGAATCTCTCGCATCTTGGGTTTGACTGCTTTCCTTCTGATGAGCGCCTTCTCGGTGGCTCAAGCGCATGAAGGCTTTGAATATGATGAGCACAGTCCATGGGCTTTGGACGATCTGGAGCTGATTCCATCGGATGAACGCCTTGAAGCCTTTGCGTGCACGCGGGCTTCATCACAACAAATTGCGCCCATTCTCGAAGGGAACCGAAAAAAAGACGCATTCCTTCGTTATTGCTCGGGTGTGACCGGCGGCTCTGCTTGGTGCAATCAACTGATCCGGCCGAATCCAAGCAGCATGTCGTCGTTTCGCTGCACCTACGGACCTGACCAAGTTCATCAATTGATTCATCCCGATGAGAATACCTGGGCCTATGCAGCTCAGGCCGTTCGCTTGGTCGAGCGTCTCGAAGGCCTCGGCGTTCGCGTTTGTCAGATCTACAACTGGTGGCGCCCAGAGCCGTACAATAAAAACGTCGGCGGAGCCGCTGGTCGCCATCCGTATGGGACATCCGTCGATGTTCGCTTCTGCTCGATGGCAGACATGGAAAAAGCCTTCAGCAATCTCTGCCAATGGCGGAAAAAAGGCGAACTGCGCGCCCTCGGATATTACGGCAGCACCGCTTTGCATTTCGGAATCGGGGATCGAACACCGAACACTTGGGGCAAGGCCTGCAACTAAGGCGTTGCTCTCTGGTCCTTACCCGCTGATCTGAAGGGGTTCCGCTGTGAGCGGTGGGCTCTGAGGCCGAGGGGATCACTCGGCGCTTCGGACATGCGTTTGTCACTCGCTTGCATTCGCAAGCTCGCGCCAAGCCGAACTTGCGGCGAG
>JAHBUU010000091.1 GCA_019637895.1 Pseudobdellovibrionaceae bacterium
TCTAAGTTTTGCGCAGGCCGACTTGCATTGCAACTGGCTCAATTTTCGGGTCTCAGGTCACTAGTTATGGCATCGGTAAGAAACAGAATTGTGCAGCGGGCAATTTTAGATGTTCTCCAAAAGCAAAAATCTTTGGAAGATCTAATTAAGGGCGAGCTAAGCTTTGGGGGAATCAAGGGTAGAGGGGTTCAAAGTGCGGTTGAAACGGCTCAGGAGAAGCTGCGGCTGCATAAAAATCCATATTACATCTGTTCTGATATTTCGGGTTTCTTCACTGCGATTCGGCGTAAACAAGTTGTTCAAACAGTTAGCGACCGCGTAAACGAACCTCTTTTTATCGACTTATTTGATAGAGCTCTGAAGACAGAGCTTTCTAATATGGCCACAATTCGGAATCATGGGCTCTTTCCCTTGCATGATATCGGTGTTGCACAAGGATGTTGCTTGTCTCCATTGGTGGGAAATATCTATTTGCAAGAATTTGATCAGGCACTTAACTCAAGCGATGTTTTTTGCCTGCGATACATCGATGACTTTCTATTAATTGGTCCCGATAAAAAAACTGTTCGTCATAAATTTGCAAAATCTTTGGAGATTTTGAGAGACCTCGGTTTGGATGCCTACGATCCATCTAAAAATCCTGAGAAAGCTCACCAAGGCGAAGCTGCGAAAGGATTCGATTACCTAGGCTGTTCGATTCTCCCTAACGATATTCGCCCAAGCACAAAAGGATTTAAGCGCTTGCGAGGGTCTATCCAGGAAAGTTTTCAGACGGTCCTGAGCCTCGCAGCACAACCTGATATTGAGAAGGCCACTTACTCAAATTTCACAAGCGCAATTGCGGCTAATAGCCGCAAGGTTGAGGGATGGATAAAACAGTATGGGTTCTGCTCAAATGTTAAAGTGATCAAAGACTGGAGCGGGGTCCTTCAAAAAGACCTGCTGGAGTTTGAGAATGTTTTTTTTAAGTTGGTTCGAGGTCGAGACGATAGCGCTCGATCAAAACTTATAGGGTTCTGCAATATGGAGACAGCGTTCCAGGAGCAGAAGCTGAAATTGAGTAAGCGTATTCTACAAAAACAGAGTACGCGACCTAAGTAACCAGCAAAACGAAATTTCACTCAAGCCTATTCAAATTCGATAAGCTTCTTGAGCGGGATATCTAAAACTTCTGCAATTCTTGCCAAAGTAAACACCTCTGGGCTTGTCAGGCCATTTTCGATTTTACTCAGAGTTCCCCTGGAGAACCCTCCCTCTAGATACAAGCGGTCCTGGCTATACCCCTTCTGCTTCCGAACCTTCGCAATATGCTGCCCTAAACTCTTTAAAAATTTAGCTTTGTCCATATGGACATATTTGAGCGAGATAACCGAGACATCTCTTCCTTTGGGAAGGTAAAGTTTAGGAAGGTATAAGCCGATAGGTGATTGAGTAATCCGTAAATCGTTCTTAGAAGCTGTTAGAAGGGTTAAAAATGAAATACAGTATAATGCTTTTGATCTTTAGCTTGCTGTCAGCATGTGCATCCAAGAGAATCGATGCCAATGCGCAGTCCTGGCTGGCTATTTCGAAAGACGAAATTTTCGAAAGAGAAAAACAGCTTTTTAAACAGCGGAGTGGTGGGAAATCTCTCTGCTCCGAGACTGGATTGAACGATTTTTTACGACCCTCTACAATAACCCCAAGCAAGCTTTGTATCTATCCGTCTTCGAGTTATGGGATCGGCTATGAGGGGGGTGAAAAGGTCCTCAAACAAGCTTTTAGAACGACCAAAGTTATGCAAGTAGATTCAAGGGGGTTTCTCCTTGAAAGCGCCCTGTACACAAACGACAAAGTGATTTACGTGCTTAAGACGAGCGAGGAAGGGTTCGTCGACGGCGCATTCTTTGACAATGTTCAAAACCAACTTTTCTATGAGTTCGTAGGTACTCATGAGTACCAGACAATGCTTGGTCAAAAAACAGTATACAAATTCAGAAGGTATGACGATCAATTCAAAGAGCACTCCAAGGGCCTAAAATACTACGGCCCATATAATGACTTTATCATTCAAAATCAGGTCTGGAAGAACGCTCGTCCCTTTCCTCCAGCTGACATCAAAGCCTCAACGGAGAATTAATCCCTAATGTAATTTACGATGCCTAACAGTCTCTTCGGTATGCGATCGTGGAGACTTAGCAAGTGCATATCTGAAATGTTCCTGACTACTGATAGAACTCTCTTTTTTAGAGACGGATATTCTAAGATCAGTTCAGCAGCAGCAACTTCATGAGCCGCTTTCTCATTTTTCTCGATTCGGAATACTTTTTCCCAAGCAGACTTGCAACGTCTGCAACCGCCACTCAGCTTTTTTGTAAACTCCGGCGTCTCGGCCTTGTGCCAGTCCCCAATTAATCTCGGCTCATGACAAGCCCCGAGAGTCTTGCTCTTGCTAATCAATCTCTGCGCAGTCGTAATTCTGTTGTAAATGGATTTCGCACGCCAGCCGCCGGGAAAGCCTTTTGTGAATCCTACCTTCTGCAGAAGGTACGCAATGCTATCTACGGGCTTGGCGACACCTTGGCGTTTAAGCTCACTTTTTAGAAACCACAGATGAAACCCAAACGTCAGCGAACCTCTAAGGTCAGCTCTATTGCGCGCAGCGCTTACGAGCACTGACTTTTCTAAGAGCGCTACAAAAAGGTGTCTTTCTACAAATTCTTCTTCTCCGGGATGGTTGAAGTAGTGCTTGTCTCGGTCTGCCAATCTAACCACAGCTTTCAAGGTCGTCATTCTCTGCCGCAGAGACTTTTCAAGATCTCTGATGGATCCGAAATCTTGATATTGAAGATAGTTTTTCCGCATCAGTGCAAGATCAATACAATTTCTGATAAGCGCTGGATTCAAATCCGCGCCTAAGAGAGTGAGCTCCTTTGCAAGATGACCGGACATCTCAGCCTCTGGAGTCATTAGGCTCCCCATCATCAGGCTGTTGGCAGATCGCTTGTTCGTTTTCATCGGATAGTGCTTCCTCAGGCAGTTTGCCGGGAATGGTTAGCGGTCCTGGGGAGCGAGGTCAAAGGTTACGGTACCTTTATGGAAGTAGCAGTACCATGCATAGCATGCAAACTATCAAGCCCTTGTGATTGTGCGAAAGTCCTGAGTCGGTGCTTCCAGATACTTGATCATGTGTATCGGCGGGTATTAAGGGACCAGGCTTCGTCAATGGTGCCCGCCTTACCTATCCACGGTGCCGGGGTAGATAAGCTCGAAGCGCTCTTTCCAGCGCCTCTGAGCGCGCCTGAGGTGGTTCAACGAGCTCGAGATCTGGGTTTTTGCCTTGAGACTACGTTTCTCAAAGAGCGTGCCCCATTTTTAAAGGTTTCAAAGGGCGAAGAATACGTACTGCTCAAGTACTCTTGGGATAAGCAGACACTCGGACGTCTCGTTTCGAATCCCAACAGGTTTCGCACATGGGGAGCTTATAGAGATTTTTTAAGCAGGTTGCTGACGCCCACGGGCCTGGAGAGCGCAAAAATCAGTAGATTGGATCTAAATCTCGACTTCTCATGCCCATTTCCTGACCTGATTCGATCCTTACACATCAAAAACAAACGTGCGGGTGTCCAGTTCACCGATGACTCTGGGGAAAGAACCGGAATCAACATCGGCAAGGCAGCCGAGGTCATTCAGATTTACGATAAAGCCAGGCAGGCGGCTCTCTCAGCTCATCGAAGTCGAATTGAACTTCGAATGCGTGGTCATAAGCTGCCGACGTTCAAAATTGCCTCTATCCCTTCAGCAATACAGACGCAAAACTTCTTTGAAACTGTCGAAGGGCTTGAGGTCACGATCTTAGGTTCAAAGGTTACAGAGACACAAAAGCAGAGAATTGCTGAATTCCAAACCATTCTAAATCGCGACGGTTTCTACTTTGCAAAAAAGGCACTTAATAAAGACCGAAACTTTGAGCGAGATTTTGGAAAGATTGTGATGGTTCGCCCATGGAGCACACAGCCTTCTTCCCTCTTCAAAGAACAGATCAAATCTTTCTTCAAAAACGACATGAGGGCCTTAAACCTTATGCAGCATTAAGTAATTATCGGAGTTTTGTCACAAAAAAGGAGCTTATCGGAATGTATTGATGAGGCAACCTAAAGACAACCCAGTGTGATTGGCAAAAGTTACTTTCACGGACTCAAAAATATACGGAAAGACCTTCCTATAAGAAGGAAGGATTTTGCTTAGGGAGGAGTTTATGGCTAAAGAAGGTAGAACTGGAACCGTTAATCTATCAGTTATTAAAGGAAAGTGGCTGACGGTCGCAGAACTGGCGAAAGAGCTTTTGGTTCATCCAGATACAATCAGACGTTGGAATAAAAAGGGGCTGATCAAGTCGGTTCGGCATCCTTTCAACAACTTCCGACTTTTTCAGCTCTCAGACCTCTTGGGGGAGGCAGATAAAAATGAAACCGGATACAGCAGTTATCTACGTACGCGTCTCATCGAAAGAGCAGGAGAGGGAGGGGTTCTCAATTCCAGCCCAGAAGAAGTTCCTGAATGAATACGCCGCTAAGCTTGATTTGAATGTCGCCAAAGTCTTCGAGGAGTCAGAATCTGCTAAAGTCGCTGGGCGCACGCAGTTTAAGGCCATGCTCAAGTATCTCAGTGAACATCCAGGGGTTCGGCATATTCTCGTTGAAAAAACGGACCGTCTTTATCGCAACATGAAAGACTACAGCTTGTTAGATCCTGCTGACTGGCCAGACCTTTCAATTCACCTTGCTAAAGAGAATGAGGTCCTATCTAAGGCATCAAAATCACATCAAAAGCTGACTCATGGCCTCAAGGTTCTTTTAGCGAAAAACTATATCGATAACCTTTCTGAGGAAGTTCAAAAAGGAATGACTCAGAAAGCATCTCAGGGGCTATGGCCATCTTGTGCTCCAATCGGCTATGTGAATAATCGAGAACGACACACGATCGAACCTGATCCTCCCCAAGCTCATTTAGTCCAAAAAGCGTTTGAGATGGCAGCTACGGGTCAGTATTCGCTGGCAAAGCTAAAGCGATCCCTGTTCGACCAGGGATTGCGCTCGGCCAGATCAAAAACCGAGCTTAGCAAAAGCCAAATGTCGCGGATTCTTTCAAATCCGATTTATCACGGGAATTTTGAGTGGAACGGTAAATACTATGAAGGAAAGCACACTCCTCTAATTAGTAAGGAGCTGTTCAACAGGGTCCAGATTCAGCTGGGTCTTGCAAAGAAACCACGGTTGGCCGAGAGGAGCTTTGCATTCACAAATATCATGAGCTGTAGCCAGTGCGGCTATGCCATCACGGCCCAAGAGAAGAGAAAACCATCTGGTCGGAAATACACATACTACCACTGCACCGGCGGCGGAAAGGCGCACTGTCGCCGTAAGGTATATATTCGAGAGGAAAAGTTTGAGGCTTGGTTTACTGATGCCCTCGCTCAGATCCAAATTCCAGAGCATATCGCACAGTGGACACAGGACGCTTTAATTGAAACACAACAAAACGAACAAGCACACCACGAGAAACAAAGAAAGCTCATGGAGGGACGCTATAGAACTATTCAGCAAAAGATAAATCGAACTTACGAGGACAAGCTTGAAGGACGAATCGATCTCGATTTTTGGAAAACTCAGAACAATAGGTTGAATAAGGAACTGAATGATCTCGAAGCCCAAATGACATCTCTAGCGAGTGAACCAGAGCCTTACGTAGAGAAAGGTTTACGGTTTGTGAACCTCGCGAAACAGGCGCCCGTGCTTTTCAAGTCGATGACTAAAGATGAAAAACGAGAAATGGTGAGTTTGGTGCTATCGAACCTGCAAATAGAAAACGGAAGTCTGCGATATGACTTCAGAAAACCGTTCTCGTTGTTCTTGGGGGTCACCACTTTGGAAAAGTGGCGGGGCAGACGGGACTCGAACCCGCGGCCTTCCGCGTGACAGGCGGACGTTATAACCAACTTAACTACTGCCCCATCGAATGTAGACGATGTTTTTAGCGATTTTCAGGGGCGCTGGCAAGGGGAAAGAAGAATGATTTTCTGCCTAAAATGCGGGCAAATTGAAGCCTGGGAGAGCTCCCTGGGGATAGGGGACCCGCTGGTTTGATTTGGACTCTTTATCGGGCACATTCTCTGAGCAGGCGCTCGCAGCGATCCAGGATCGTCGCCCGGATGTTCTCGCGGTGTTTGACGAACTCGGGGAAGCGGCTGGTTTGCACGATCTTGTACAGGTTTAGGGCTCGCTCCAGCTCGATGAGGCGCATTTTCTGAGGTCCCCGTGACAAGGGGAAGTCCGGAGCCGGCCCGCTCAGACTGACCGCCTTGTGGACATCGCTCGTCCAGTCGATTTCCGTCTGAGTCAGATAGATGCCCGGCGTGACGGGCACACGAGCGGCCTCCTCGTCGGACTTTTTGAGTTGGGTATTGAGCCAGTGCAACTCCTGCAAGAGCTTTTCGAACTCTTCGTCGTACTTTCTCCCGAAAAGTTTGAAGACGACTTTCTTCCAAGCCCGACAAAAATCGTCGAAGTTCAGATGCTCCGCTTTTTCATGGGGCGTGGGGGATGTGACGGTTTGCAGGGCCTTCGTCAGGACGTCTTCGGAAATCACGAGGCTGGTCGTCTTATGGCTCACACGCATCAGATGATGGGCCCAGCTTGCGATGTTCAGCAGGGAGCGATTGTTCACCCGGGCCGAGTGAAAGGTCAGGTGAAAACCTTCGTAGACAAGGGACGGAACCGGCCGATCCATCAGCCGATCAAGGTCGTTTTTTTTCCGATCCGACCGTGGATGGGAAAAAAAAGAGTGCAAGACATCGGAGAACTTCTCGAAGGACTCCGACCAGAGATTTTCACTCTGACAGGTCTTGTACAGGTGAAACGCCTTCATGGCGTTCGGTTCAGCCTCGTCCAGCAGAGAGTTGATCTTCTGCTCCATGAGGCGAGGGAAAACAGTCCATAGTTCCTTCACCATAAACAGACTCTATCATGCGAATGTCTTCGTGAAAGCTTCCTCGAGAGAAACCAATCATCTTGAGAAATCCCCTCTGAAAGACGGAAATTCTGTCGATTCTTTGTCCGTGTTTTTCGCGGAAATTCTTTTCCTCGCAGGAAAAATGACAACTTACGACGGACGTCATGGACGTCTTACAGTGAGACGAATTTCGTCATCGGCCCTGGGATTTTTTCAGGCGCTAACTGCCCTGAATCAAGCGTGTTTTTCCGGTGACTTTTCGCGCACGAAATCGGCGGGTGGCACATCAAGTGAATAGAACGGTCGTAAGAATTTCGACGGTTGAACCTGGGGAGGTTTGGAATCATGAAAGTTCGGATGATCATGGCGACGATTCTGTGTGTTGGATCCGTTTCATTCGCTCATAACGGTGGAGCGGCGGCCGAGTACGAAACGCTTTGTTTCGGAGATGGCTGCGATGGCTCTGATCAGACCCCCGGCATTTCGAATCCTGATCAGGTCGAGTTCGTTCAAGCAAAGATCCTTCCGAAGTCGAATTACATGGTTCAGATCTACGTGCAGAATCTGGAGAGCGGCGAGATTTTGTCTTTGTCACCCTCTGATCCCAATATCGGTTACATCAAGAATGACGGATCCCTGGTCTCGCACATGTCAGAGGCCTCTTATGCTGTTTTGCCGAATTATTACTTCCCGTTGACCGCTCAGAGGTTCACTCGTGCGAAAAGCGGGGTTTCGAACGCCTTAAAGCTTGTGACCTGGAACGAATGCGGTGGGAGCGTCATCGGTCGATATATTCTGGGCCGCTCTTGCTCTTCCCGGCCGATCCACTCCAGTCTTTTGACGATTTTGCAGAAGGACCTGGCCAAAATTGCTGGCGGGAAAAAGGTCGAAATGATTCACAAAGGCATCATGGGTGACAGCAACCATGCCGAGCGCAAGAGCCTGCACAACACCGGGCGTGCGGTCGATGTGGCTGAATTCATCGTCGATGGAAAAAGCTATTCTTACGCGACGGCTGTCGCGAATCCCAACTCGGCGTCACGCAAATTCTATCTCAAGCTGATGGCTGGTTGGGAAAAAGCCGTCAAGAGCCGCTGCCGGGGAACGGTGGCCGCCACGACGATCTATTGGACGGATGCGAAACACCGTCAACACATTCACTTGGGAACGACCTACGGCTGTAAATGACGAAAGGCGTTTGAGTCAACCCTCGAGACATTTTTGAATCTTCAAGAGATGCCGACTTGCCCTTGGGAAATTCTGCCTTCATGGTTGTGGTTCAACCGGAGGTTTCTGAGTGGCAGGAAAGATCGATCCCCGTCTTTCAAAAGAAGTCAGTCTGCTGGGGCATGTCCTCGGGACTTACATTCGACATCAAGAGGGCGGGCCCGCATTGGCCTTGGTCGAAAAGGCCCGGCTCCTGTCAAAAAAAGCGCGAAGTGGAAATGCCCGGGCGGGGACCGAGCTGCAAGCGCTCTTTCGGCGCTCCTCGGACCGTGATCTTGCGGCTCTTTCGAAGGCCTTCTGTGAATTCATGCGATTGGCGAATACCGCCGAACAATCCCACCGCCTCAGGACCCTGGATGAGGGCGAAGTCAAAATGGAAGACCGTCTTGAAGGCGTTCTGAAATCCCTGAGTCGACGAGTCGGGAAAAGCAAACTGCGACAAACCATCCAAGAATTGAAAATCGATCTGGTTCTGACCGCTCATCCGACCGAGGCCATGCCTCCTTTGACTCGAAGAGCCTGTCGAATGGTGGCCGACGGTTTGCGGAACGAGGATGCCCTCGAACTCGCTCGGGGTGTCGAGACGCTGTGGACCTCGGATGCTGTTCGTCTGCGAAAGCCGACGCCGCTCGAAGAAGCGCTTTCGACCTTTTCGATTGTCGAGGATTCACTCTGGTCCTCGGTCCCCAAGGCCGCTCGACTTTGCGAGGATCTGCTGGGCGAGAAGATGCCGGCGGACTGGTCGCCCTTCCGGTTCTCATCGTGGATGGGCGGAGATCGGGATGGAAATCCGTTTGTGACCGCCGAGATGACTCGACGGATTCGCCACGAGGCACGACGGATGGCTCTCAAACTTTTTGCCCGTGACCTCGAGCAATTGGCTGTCGATTTGGATTTCCATCAGGATCGGAAGGATCCTCGGTCCTTGGCCACTCTTTTGAGAACTTGGAGTGAGCGTCTGCGAAAAGAAGAGCGCGATCTGGAGCATGGTCGTCGCAGCGCTCGGGCTGTTCGAGAAGATGATCTCAGAAAGGTCCTGCATGCCCTTCATGATCGATTGGAAAAGGCCGGTTTGCGGGCCGTTGCGGCGGGTCCGCTGACGGACATTCTGCGCCGGTTGCAGGCGTTCGGCTTGGGGCTTTTCCGGTTGGACATTCGGCAAAGCTCTGATGTGCACGAGAAGGTGATTCAAGAGCTGACGAAAAAGACCCTGGGACGGGAATACTCCTCGCTGACCGAGAGTGAAAAAATCAAATTCCTTTTGAAGAAGCCGTCCCTTCAAGCAAAAGCCAAGCTCGGTCCCGAGGGTCAGGACCTCCGGGAGTTGTTTCAGGACCTGAGCCAGAGCGGCGGCGAGGGTTTCAACTGTTTCATCGTTTCGATGACAGAAGGGGTTTCTGACTTGCTCGAGGCCTATTGGTTGCAACGAGCTTTTGGTTTGAAGAAAACCCTGCCGGTGGTGCCTTTGTTCGAAACACCGGAAGCGCTCGGGGCCGCACCGGCCATTATGAAAGAATTTTGGACGCATCTTCCTCGCGAACATGCCAAAGAAGATCAGCAGATCATGCTGGGCTATTCGGACTCGACGAAAAGAGGCGGTCTTTTGGCCTCGGCGTGGACTCTGCACCGAGTGCAGAGAGATCTGGAAAAAGAGGCCGTTCGTTTGAAAAAAAATCTGGTGTTCTTCCATGGTCGTGGAGGCAGCATCGGTCGCGGAGGCGGTCCGGTGCGCGAGGCCTTGAGATCCTTGCCTGTGGGCAGTCGATTGCATCGCATCCGAATCACCGAACAGGGTGAATCCATCGAGTCCAAGTTCGGACTGCCCGGAATTGCTCTACGCAGTTTCGAGTTGTATCTGATGGCGGTGCTCGAAGGGCGCTTTGAAAAACCATCCCGCTATCGAGAGCACTGGTCACGAATCATGAACGAGATCGCCGTTGATTCGGAAGCGGCCTTCAGAGCGTTCATTTATGGGGATCCTGGGTTCAATCACTTCTTCCGAGCGGTGACGCCCGTTGAAGAGTTGGGTGTTCTGAAAATCGGCAGTCGTCCCAGTCGTCGAAAAAAGACCACGGACCTGAATGCTCTTCGAGCCATCCCATGGATTTTTTCGTGGACGCAGACGCGGGCCTTGCTGGCCTCATGGTGCGGAGCGGGTGGGCCACTGCACGCCTATTGGAAGAACGGTCAGAGCGGTGCGCTCAAAAAAATGTATCGGGAGTGGCCTTTCTTTCAAAGCACGATCGACCTGCTCGAGATGGTCCTCGCGAAATCCGACATGGAAACTTTTGAGCTGTATGCTCAGGCGCTTTTAGAGTCCGAAGATCTGGGACGAGCTCGGGCCGTGAAGACCGAGTATGAAACAGCGGTTCGAATCATCCTCAAAATCAAAGACGAACGAAGGCTTTTGGAAAAGGCTTCGTCTTTGCGCGAGTCCATCGAAATTAGAACTCGCTATGTCGAGGTTTTGAATCGGCTTCAGATCGAGATTCTTAAACGCCGTCGTCGTCACGGCAAAGAGTCCGAGATCCTGGATCAGGCCTTGGCGCTCACGATCTCGGGGATCGCGGCTGGTATGCGCAATACCGGCTAGGCGGGACTGGCTTCAGGGGGCGCTTGGAACACTTTTTTGAACAAGGTGCGATCGGCGACCACCCACAGCTCATCGTCCGGCAGAAGCGTCATCGTGGAGTCGGGGCTCAGGATTCGAGAACCGTTTCTTTCGATTCCGACGATCAGACCTTGGATGTCCTCACGCAGGCCGCATTCGCGAATTGTCTTTCCGACATAGGGTGAGCCTTTCACCAGAGAGGTGCTCATCAGCCCGAACGCGGCGGGGTCTTTCGTCGGTGCTTCCAGATTCTTTCTCTCGATCAGAGGGCGGATTTCTTCGAGCTTGTCCTCGGGGCCGACGATGAAGAGTCGGTCCATCGGAAGCAAAATTTCATCACGACGAGGAGCCAGGATCTGAGAGTTTCCACGTTCGATCAAAGCGACGGTCACGCCGTACTTTTCTTTCAGAGCCGAATCGAACAGAGACTTCGCCATGAACTCCGAGTCATGGGACAGCGTGAACTCGGCCAGCGTGGTGTCCCAAGGTGCGAGCTTGGGTTTCGCTTGTTCCTGAGCCAGTTCGGCGCGCTCTTTGTCGTTCAGGTTTTTCATGAAACGTTTTTCGATGTTCTGATAGAGAGGCTCGGCGAACTGGAAAAAGAAAATCGAAAGGGTCGCGAAGATTCCGATCATCAGGGCCGCCGACGTCTCGCTGGCGGCAAATTGTTCGGTGAT
>JAHBUU010000092.1 GCA_019637895.1 Pseudobdellovibrionaceae bacterium
TGGTGGCGAAGCGCGGGAAAAATACACTTTCTATGCGCTGCCGATCAGCTTGGGTGCGGTCTATCGTTTTCAATACACAGACAAACAGTGGATTTCGCCTTATGTCTCTGGTGGGTTGATGTATTTCGCATTGGCCGAGTTTCGTGACGATGACAAAAGTCCCAATTTCGTCGGAACACCGACGGGATACGGGGCCGGAGGATTGTTGTTCAATCTGTCCGCCATCGATAAGGATGCTGGTTTCACGATGGACGCCGAATATGGAATCCATACCCTCTGGTTGTCCTTGGAGGCCCGGCAAATCCAGGCTTCAAGCGACGATCTGAATTTCACCGGTACATTTTTCAGTCTGGGTTTTGGCGTCGACTACTGAGGAACATCAGCCCTAGCACGGCGGTTTTATCGCCCAGGCCGGGGATCAGATCATTGACTTCAGAGCGCCTTTCTTCGAGCTTGTCCCTCGATGACACGTATTCGCTTTTTGGTTTCTTATGACGGCACGGATTTCTGCGGATGGCAGAAACAAGGTCCGTCTGCGGGGGCAAGCCTTCAGCAAACGCTCGAGGAAGCACTCAGTAAGGTCTTTGATCAAAAGATCGATCTGTCCGCCTCTGGTCGGACCGATGCAGGTGTGCATGCTCTGGGGCAGGTCTGCCATTTCGATGTCGATGTGCCGGAAGAGCGTTTTTTAAAATGGGATTTCTGCTGGGCCATGCAGGGGGTTCTGCAGAAAAACATCGTCATCCGAAAAGCCTGGATTGCGCCTGCGGACTTTCACGCGACTTTGTCCGCGACTCATAAAACCTATCGTTACTTCGTTTACAATCATCGCCGGGCGAACCCTTTCTGGGCCCGCAATTCCCACTGGGTGAAAAAGCCGCTGGATCTGGAGTTTCTGCAAAGATGCGCGGATCAGCTGGTGGGTGAGCATGATTTCAAAAGCTTTCAGACCGCAGGGACTCCGGTTTTGAACACGGTTCGAACCATCCATGAGGCCCGTTGGGAGCGCCGGAGCGCGAATCTGGTGCAATTCACGATCACGGGAAGCGGTTTTTTAAAGCAGATGGTGCGAAATCTGGTCGGAACGCAGCTTCAATTTGAAAAATTTCAACGGGAACCCACTGAAATTGCTCAGATTTTGGCGGCTCGGGATCGTCAAAAGGCGGGTGCTACGGCTCCACCTCAGGGTTTGCTACTTTGGAAGGTCTTTTATCCCGCCGATCTTGACAAGCGGTGCCGTCCCCTCTAAAAACGTCTTTCTGCTCAAAGAAACAGAAGCCCCGTACTGCTTTTTTGATTTTTTTGAGTCCGAGGATAGTGGACGGTAAACCCTATTCTCAATAAAACTGGAGTTATTATGAAGACTTACGTCCAAAATAAAGACGAAGTCCAACGCAAATGGCACATCATCGATGCTTCCGGCCAACGGGTCGGTCGTCTCGCGACACAAGTTGCCACTCTTTTGCGTGGGAAAAACAAAGCGATCTTCACCCCGCACGTCGATTGTGGCGATTTCGTGGTGGTGATCAATACCGACAAACTCGAGCTCACTGGCGTGAAATGGCAGACTAAAAAGTTCTACAGCCACTCCCGCTTCTTTGGTTCGATGAAAGAGAAAACAGCTGCGGAAATGAAAATCGAAGATTCGACTTTCATCCTCTCTGAAGCGGTTCGTGGAATGCTTCCTACGAACAAGCTCTCTCGTCACGTGTTGGAAAAACTCAAAGCCTACCCAGGTGCTGAGCATCCGCACGCTTCCCAAAAACCTGAAGCCTACACTTTGAGCTAGAGGTTGAATCATGGCTAAAAACGAATCGATCTACTACGCAACTGGCCGCCGCAAAACCAGCGCAGCCCGTGTTTTCTTGAAGCCTGGCAAAGGTACTTTCACCATCAACGGCAAGAAATTCGACGAATATCTGAGCCGTATGCAATCGCAGATGGTGATCCAACAGCCGATCGAGCTCCTGTCCCAAGGTGGCAAGTTCGACGCTGAAATCACCGTTGCTGGTGGTGGTGAATCCGGTCAAGCCGGTGCGATCCGCCTGGGCATCACCCGTGCTTTGATCGCCTTCAACCCAGAGTGGAAGAGCGAACTGAAAAAAGCCGGATATGTGACTCGTGACCCTCGTATGGTTGAGCGTAAAAAATACGGCTTGGCTGGAGCGCGTGCACGTTTCCAATACTCCAAACGTTAATCCGAATCTTTCGATTTGGGATTTCGAAAAAGGCTTCCTTCGGGAAGCCTTTTTTTTGGTTTTGTTATCGAGAAAAGCGAAAGGCTGGGTTCGAGAACTCGGCTTGGATCGGCCGTTCTTCGTTGGTCCGATTGTCCTTGATGAATCCGATCAAGCGCAGGGTCAGTTTGGCCGTGAAGTTCGTCGCGTTTGGACTGACCAGCTTCACGCCCCCGCAGCTCAGAGCCAGGCAGGTGGGATTGACCGAGATCGTGTCGTTCGCGGCGATGTTTCCACTCCAGGTATAGTCGGTTCCCATTCCAAAGGTTCCGGCAAGCTCCATGGATTCGAAAATGCACTGATGAGATTTTCCGATAAGCTCGGGGGACTCGAGGCGAATCTGAAGAGCGGACACTCGGGCGTACTGGCTAGGAATGTCGCTTTCGAAAGTGATTCGCGGATCGATCAAATTGAAGTGCTGGGCTAGAACATCTTTGAGCGGAACTTTATTTTCGCGAATCGCCCTTAAGCGGCTGACACAGCTGATGCCGGACTCGTTCACCAGCACCGCACTTTGCCCACGGATGGAAAAACTCAGTGTCGCGGCAGGCGCCGGAACCGAGATCATCAGGAGCAATGGCAGAAACCCGATCAACCTCTTCAAAGCATCCTCCTAGGGGACGCTTGATATTTCATCGAACTCCGAGGGTTGGAACAACAAAAAAAGCCCTCTGAGTGAGGGCTTTTCCGTGTTTCGGGCGATCCGGGAGCTTTCTCCGGGCCGAAGGTTTAGTTCAGGGTGCAGTTCAGTGGGTACAGGTTTCCTTTGGCTGCGAACAAACCTTCGCCGATGCCATTTTCGAAACTGACGGTAAAGATACCGGCATTGCGGACGACGCCCGAATCAATCGCAAAGTCTTCTTGGAGCATCATGCCTGTCAGATTGCCTTGAGCCAGGTTGCGAGCGACTTCGCCTTTTTCCATCTGTGTGAAGAAGGTGGTGCTTTCATTCTTATCCGACAGGTTGAGCATGACGAAATCGGCAGAGGATTCCTCTTGCACGATGATTTCCAAAGACACTTGTGGAGCGGAGCCTTCGACGGCAACGTTGCAGGACATCAGGTGTTTGGTTTGCGCGACGGCATTCATGCCAGTGAAAAGAAGAGCGACGGTCGTTGCAACAAAGAGAATGGCTTTCATTTTTTCCCTCCACGGAGAAGCTGTTTGTGGAGAGACCATGGCGAAGGGCGGGAGCATTGGCAAAGAATAACACCACGCTTCTGTTAGAGCGGGAATAAAACGCCGATTCCGAGGAAGGTGGCCTGGATCTTATTTCCACCGGAAATCATGTCTGCAAAGCGCCCAGAGAGCTTGATATTCCAAGACTTCACTTCAAAGACGTAGTTCGCGCCGACTCCCAAGCCGGATGCGGAATAGACGCCTTCGGAGCCGTTCAGCAGGTATTGGTTGAGACCGAGGCCGACCTGGAACTGTTGACCTCGTGACTGGCTTTCATGGACCAGGGGAACGCCGTCGACGTTGAGTGTTTTGGATTCTCCGCAACACTCGGAAAACAGATTGTAATAGAACGAACCGCCGTAGCCCGTGAAGCTCGAAGAGACCGATTTATCATTGCTAAATGCACTCGACAGAAAGAGCTCGAAAGAGACCTTGCGGCTGAACGCGTGCAGGAAGTCGGCACGGATGCCCGTGCCCGAAAGGCTGCCGTCATCCAGTGTGAACTGGGACATCTCGCCAGAGACCGAAAGGGCATTCGTCTCTTTGGTTGTCAGAGCGCTCAGATCCAGGGCCCAGCTCATCGCCGGGGCAAGGATCAGGGCGGTGAGCAAACTAAGCCGCATTTTTCAGGCCTTCCTCAACCAAGGCGAGATACAAACCGGATTTGCGATCGGTCGTGGTTCTCTCACGGTAGTTTTTCAGCAGTTTCAGTTTCTTTTCAGGCAAAGCGGTTTCCAGCTTTTCCAGGACGACATCCGGGCCGACCCAGACGCTGGCCAGAGAGCGGGCGTCATAGCGGGACAGAACGGCGCGAACAAACTCCGAATCCCGATGAGCCAACCAAGCCAGCGATTTAACGTGAGGACGAAGATCCTGAGGGACCATCTCGGGATTCTGGTAAATCGCCATCTCTTCGGCTTCGGACATTTCACCCCAGATCGGTTGTTGAACGAGGGCCCGAGGAGTGCTGGATTTTTTCCAAGAGATTTCACGGGAGGAGGCTGGCTTGCTTTGCAGCGCGACCAGTTTTGACTCCAATGGCAGGGGCAGACTTTGTTGTCTCATCGGACTCAGAGTATGCCAGAGCGAAGGTTGTTTCGTCACGGCTTCACCGAGGTCTTCTTGTGAAACGTCGGACAATCCTTGCGGTTCCAGATAGCACGGATGTTCGTGATAGTGCTGGGCCGAAGGGTGGCTGGACAGGAAGTAGACAGAGTACTCTTTCATGAACGGGAGTGAGGTCAGCAGGGAGCGTTTGCTTTCGAGTGGAATTTCCTTCCACATCCAGTGAGCATAACCGTCCTCTTTGCACCAATAAGCGTCCGAAAAGATCTCTTTCAGGGAGTGAACGGGGATGTCTTCCCATTCTTTTTTGTCACTTGCGCCGGCGCCAGCCCCGTAATTGGTCACCGGCATAGCAGGTGCGGGACCTGAACCACCACCAAGGGACAGTTCGGACAGGGTTTGATTCAAGGTGCCGATTTGTTTTTTGAACTCCTGAATCGTCTTGCGATTCGTCAAGAAGCCGAGAGCTCCGAACAGCAACAGGGTGACGCCGAAAATACCGGCGAAGATCTTGCCAGCGAAACTGATCGAGTCCTGAAAGATCGCGGTCAGCGCTTCTGGATCCAATGACTTCTGCGCCTGATGAGTGGGCGCCGCCATCAGTTTGGCGATTTTGAGTTCGACCTTGGATTTTTCAACCGGGATCAGGCGAACGATCAATTCTTTAGCTTCAGTGGGGACCTCGCTGAGATCGGTATAGATTTCAATGGAGACGTTTTTGACGTCACCGGATTCTGTTCTCATGGGGCCGAACGAGATTCCACTCGAAGATTCGATATTGGTTCCCGGCAGGACGCCTTCGTATCCCTTGTAAGAGAAATTCAAGACGACCTTCGCTTTGGGGTCGAAGACCTGAACGACGTTTTCGACTCGAGCTCTCAGGGATTCTTCCAGCTGGACTCGATCCAGCATGTCCGCATGGGCCGCTTCAACGGCCATGAAAAGCGAAAGAATGAAAATGAGCTTCTTCATAAAGTCTCCTGTTTTGGCTCGATCCGGACGGAAATTGATCTGCTGTTTCGACGATTGGACGACGCGGCCTGGATGAAGAGATTCTCTTCGTGAAAGCCGCTCTGTATGGCCATCGAGAGAGCCGCGCTCGCGCGCAAGCTGCTCAAGACGAAGTTGTCTGAAATGATATCGCTCTTGTGATGACGAAGGGGGGAGCTGTCCGCATGCCCTTCGAAATACAGGCTGACCTGTTTCTGATAGGGCTTGACGGTTTCCAGGAACTTTTTCAGCAAGTTCTGGTGCTCGGCGGAAACCTTGTATTGTCCCGGCGGAAAAATGTCGTTCGGGAAGTTGACGACCAGGCTCTTCTTTTTCGTGTCCATTTCGATTTTCAAGTCAGAAAGGGCCTTGGGCAGATTCGCAGGCAATCTGGCATGAAGCTTGTTCTGGTCGTTGCCTTGCTGTTCGCTGACGGCTCCGGAGGAACCGAACGTCTGAGACAAGTTCATGATGATGTTGTTTTGTTCCGGGGCCTCGACGGAAAAGAAGAGGATGAAGAACGACAACAGCGCCATCAAGAAGTCGGAATAGGAAACCGCCCAAAGATGTTGGTTGTCATCTTCATGAACCGTAATGATTTCATGTCGCTCCACTCGTGGGAGCCGTTTTCTAGGCTCCACGCAGTCTGACCTCTTCTTCGATGAGCTGTGGGGCTTCATCTTGGTTGATCAAAAGAAGGACTTGATAGACCTGATCCAGGTATCTGGATTTGGCCAGTTGACGGACCTGCAAACGGTCGGAGATCGGCATGACGATTCCGTTCGCGATCGCAAGACCAAAGAACGTCGCTGTCAGTGCCATCGCCAAGGCCGGGCCGATTCCGCTTTTATTGGACTCGAGGCTTTGGAACAGCGTCACGATCCCCATGACGGTTCCTGCCATCCCCAGAGCGGGCGGATATTTCGCCAAGTTTTTCAGGGACTGAATGGCATCGACCGAGCGTTGATCAATCTCTTTTCTTTTTTGGGAAATCAGAACAACAAAAAGGTCCTGAGAAATTCCCTGAGTCCAAAGATCTTGTGCATACGTCGTCAACTCGTCGTTGAAAGACAAGGACCGGTCCTTGTTCTTTGCCAGATCAATCAGGCTGGAGCGCACATCCGTGAACGTCGTTCCATTGCCGAAGAGATCTTTGATTTCTGACACGAGACCGCGGAGGACCGAGGAGGGCGTCGAGAACGCAAAGATGGCAACCGTACCGCCGCCGACGAGGATGAGGGAGTGGACGTTGAAGTAGAGATTCAGACTGTCGACCCCCATCGAGACGATGAAGACGGTGAGAGTCAGGAGCGCTCCAATTGGCAGGCTGATCATGGCGTACCTCTCATTTGCACGAGCAATTTTTTGGCGGCTTCATTTTGTGAATCAATTTGCAGGCCCTTCTCGAGATCTTCGATCGCGGAAGGACGGTTGTTCATGAGGTAGTGAATGGTTCCGCTCATGAAAAGGATCGATGAGATCCGAGAGTATTTACCTTTAAGATCGTTTACGAGGCTGCGAGCCTGAGCATAATCTTTCTTTTTGATCAGGACTTCGGCTTTTCTTAATCCGTCGATGGCCTCTGTCGTTGCTTGTTCAAGGGATGGCTGCAGCTTTTCATCAAAGACCGAGGTCATATTGGAATCGGTGATGACGACCTTTGATCGGGCCGACGATGGGGCAAGAACAACCAGAGGTAAACCTTTCGGAGTCAAGACGATCAGGCTGTCTCCTTCGGGCAGAGAAGTTGATGTCCCGGCCTTGATGTCGGAGAAGGAACTCTCTTTCATTTTTTTGATTTTGACATCAGTCTCGAAAACGATTTCCGCCGCGTTTGAGACGGATCCTGACAAGATGAAAATCATGATGAAGAAGTGCCATTTTGTCGTCATAATCTAGTTCCTCGGTATCGTCACAAGTCTGTTGTTTCGTCCATCGTGGATATACAAGTAGTTCGCGTCTCCGTTGATGCCTGCTGGTGTATCGAAGGCTCCGAGCTTTTGAGCGGGTCCTGCTGTTCCGCCCGTGCACCATTTCGGGGTGATTCCGCCGACACCTGCACTGATGCAGTCGGCATCCACCATGCCCGACGTGCTGGTGATGTAACCCTTCCAACCCGCAAAGGTTCCGTCTGCGGCGTTCACGCGCACGATCCGGTGATTATTAGAATCAGAAATATACAGGTACCCACCGAATGCCCAGATTCCTCGAGGAGAGTTGAAGGCTCCCTCGACTGAACTTGGATTGGTTGGCACCGAGATGGCTTGTCCCAGCGAGTTCGCCCAACACCAGCCCGGAGCTGGTTTCGGGAATCCCGAGTTCAGAAGACTTGCACAAGCGCCACCGGCTGCCGAGATGTTCAGGTTCGTGATGTTGTTCAGAAGTCCAATGGATCCAGCCGGCGCTCCGGAGTCTTTATCGAAGCGGTGGATTCGGTGGTTCGCCGTATCCGAAACGTAGATGTAGGTATTGTCGAAGGTGATCCCTGTCCCGTCGCTCACTCCGCCATAGTTGCTGGTTCCGGCTCCCGTCGTGACGCTCGTCGTGCACCATTTGTCGACGACGGTTCCGTAGACCGTGCATCCGCCAGCACCGGCCGTGACATGTCCGATGACCCCTTCGGTGACACCCGAGACGGGATCTATTTTCGAGATAGAGCCCGTGTCGACGACATACAGCTTCGAGGCGAGGTTGTCGTAGACGATTCCTCGAGGGGAATTGAGCATTCCGAATCCCGTTCCGGATTTGGCTGTTCCGCCGATACACCAGGTCGGAGTTGGACTATTCGTTGCGGTGGTCAGACAGTCGGGATCCCCATCCGTCGGCGTGGCGTTGACGCGTCCGATCCAACCCATATACAGACCGTCGGTGATGCGGACGCGGTCAACGCGTTCGTTCCCGTTGCTGGCAATGTAAACATAGGTCGAGTCCGCAGCGACGGAGTAAGGGTTGCTGTAACCGTGAATCCCGGTTCCGGTTGTGGTTCGACCACCACCCGTACACCAGTCCGGAGTCATCCCGCTGGTATAGCCGATACAGGCATCGGGACCCGTCGGAGCGAGACCGCTGATGATCCCGACATAGCCGAGCATCTCACCGGTTTTTTTCAGATGCTTTTTGATCCGGTGAATGCGTGGATCCGGAACGAAGAAGAAATCTCCGGAGGTCGCGATGGACGTCCAGTAAGCCGTCATATCCGTGAAAGACTGATCATCGAATCCGTTACGACCATAAAGAGCGGCCGGAGTTCGAGTCCATTTCGAAGAGGTCGAGCGGGTCGCGCCGATCCAAGAAACGAAGGCACCGGAGCCTTTGTTGAAAAGCTGGATTCGAGCGTTTTCCTGGTCGATCACATACAGATAGTTGGTATCGGTATCGGTCGAGACGCTCGTATTGAACATCGAGTTGCCGACGCCTGTTTTATTTCCTGTTCCACCCAGGCACCAGCCCGGAGTTGCTCCTCCGATCGGAGTCGACGAACAGCCGGTTTCACCACCGGTTGGCGAGGTCGCGGCCCGACCGATCCATCGGTATTCTTGACCGTCAGTCGACGAGATCCGTACAACTCGATGGCAAGCATCCGAGATATACAGATATCCTCCATCATACTTGACGTTGGAAGTTCGGCAGAAGCCGGTCGTTCCGGTCGTTTCATCGCTCACGCCACCTTGAACCCAAGCCGTGGTGTATGAGCCAGATGTTTGGGTCGGACTGGTCGGAGACATCGCGGAAGAACGAAGCACGCGTCCAACCCATCCCTCGACGGTCGCCGTGGAGGGTCTGAGGCGTACGATCCGACGATTGTTGTAGTCGGCGATATACAGATAGGTTCCGTCGTTGTCGATCCCTTGCGGATTGTAGAAGCCTTCTTGCGGAGCCGCCGTTTCGCTTGGAGGTCCGGCCAAACTGTAACGGCTCGATGTCTTCGACGTCCCACCGAAACACCAAGTGGGGGTGACATCGTTGGTCGAGGCATTTGCACAAGCTGTCGGAGAAGCCGGGACCGTATCGATCCGACCCATCCAGCCTTCGAAAGCTCCGCTGGTGGCATCGAATTTTTGAACTCGACTGTTGGTAGAGTCGGTGACATAGAGTTTTCCGCCCATGACCGTGACGTCGATCGCTGTCGAGAATTCACCGTCTCCGGAGCCCGATGTAAAGGTTCCCCCAAGGCACCATCCTGGAGTTTTGGTATTGGTTCCAGGGCTTGCGCAGGTGGCGAGCTGTCCAGCAGCCGGTGGAATGGTTGTCGACACGCGACCGATCCATCCTTCATACGCACCTGTTGTTTGACGGAATCGCAGAATACGATGAGTCCCAGCGACGACATACAGATAGGTTGCGTCCGCTCCAAGTCCTCGAGGTGCATTGAGCAAAGCCACTGTACCGGATTGGGCCCGTGAACCCAAGCACCAGCCTCCGGTCAATTCGCCGACGGCGCTGGCTAAGCAGGACCCGGTGACGCCTTCCTCGGTTCCCAAGTGTCCCAGCCATCCCAGGTATTGCTTGGTCGAAAGATTGTACTTTTGAATGCGGTTTCCATCCGAATCGACAACATAAAGATAGTTGCCGATGATCATCGTATCTTGTGGAGTGACGAACCCACCGGTTTTGTCGTCTTCGATGAATCCAGAGCCATTGCCTGCAAAGGTGAATGTTCCGACCGCCGATCCGATCCAGCTTAAGACGGGAATATTCTGCAAGGCGATCGATTTTGCAGCGATGCCTCCGTCTGGAGTCAACGTGAAGGTAAAGGATTGTGGAACATAAGACTTGTAGAAAAAGGTTGCTGTCGAGATCAGCGGCGCCGTCGAAAGAGATGTGATCACCGAGCTGCACCCGGCATCCGAGAAAATCTGTTGATCGTGAGCGCCCGCTGGAGCCGACGAGAAGGCGATCGAGACTCCGGTCAAAGACGAGGTCGTATTATTCGAAGCATCTTTGAGAGTGACGGTATAAGGGCCTGCGCAATCGGTTGTGCCGAGAGGATTTGACGGGCCTGCAATGACGATTTGTGAAGGAGGCCCAGCGGTGACGGTTGCACTCACGGCAAGAGCGGGGATGGCCGTACCATTGACAACCAGGGTGATCGCCTGTGCAGAGCCTTGGGTTGTCCCGGTGTACAAGGCCGAGTAGTTACCGTTTCCATTGTTCGTCAGTGCGCTGATGGTTCCATCGCTGACCGCAGCTGTTTTATTGAAAGTCAGAGTGAGGCCGCTGCTGATGGCATTGTTGTTCGAGTCGCGCAGGTTCAGTGACAAGGTGGTCGATGTTCCGGATTGAACGGTGGAGTTCCCAATCGTGAAGAGGGAATGTCCAGGGCTGACCGCACCAGGAACGACCTGCAACGATCCGGTGAGTCCCGCGATGGGAATGCCATCCGCAAGAACTCGGATCGTCTGCGCGGATCCGGCAAGGAGTCCGGTGTATGTTGTCGAGAAAGCTCCTCCGCCTCCAGAGGAAACAGTTCCGAGATCACCGGTGCTTGATCCACCGAGCGCATCAAAGGTGATGGTGTATTCGGAGGTGATCGGGTTGTTGTAGGCGTCTTTCACGACAGCATTGATGGTCGCAACACTGCCCGAGGAAAGAGGGGACGAGTTGATGGCCAAGGTTGACGTGGCCGAGCTTGGAGCACCCACAAGGACTTGAATCGTGCGTGTTGGACCGATTCCGGCGGCATCCACGTTGGCCTGGAGTGTATTCGGAGTTCCTGCTCCGGTTCCTGTGTAAATCGCCGTGTAAACGCCGTTTCCTTGATTGGTGATGGCACTGAGGGATCCGACCGAGGTGCCTCCGACTTTATCGAAGGAAACAATGTGACCCGAACTGATCGGGTTGTTGTTGGCATCCCGGATCGTCGCCGTCAGTATCGATGTGTGTCCTGCAAGAATCGAACTCGAACTGACGGTCAAAGTCGACAGGATG
>JAHBUU010000093.1 GCA_019637895.1 Pseudobdellovibrionaceae bacterium
GGAAAGCTCGATGCGGGGCCTAGCGGGTGTGACCCAGGTGCGCTCGATCACGAGATTCGGGCTTTCGCAGGTCACGGTGGTTTTCAAAGATAAGGTCGATATCTATCGGGCTCGTCAGATGGTTTCCGAGCGGCTTCAGGGAGTCTTGAGCGATTTGCCCAAGGGATCGGAAGCAAAGCTCGGCCCCATCTCGACCGGCCTTGGGGAAATCTTTCAGTACACCTTGGACGTCAAAAAACCATCGGAAGATCCCACTCGGCGCCTTGAGGAAATGATGGAGATCAAGTCCTTGCAGGACTGGTACGTCAAACCACGGCTCCTGACCGTGGAAGGTGTGGCTGAAATCAATACGACCGGAGGATACGAGCGTCAGTACCATGTTCAGCCCGATCTCAAAAAAATGGTTTCCTATGGAATTCATTTCGAAGACATCACCCGAGCCCTGGAGAACGCCAATAAAAACGTGGGTGGCGGCTATGTCTCTCAGACGGCAGAGCAGTTTCTGGTTCAGGGGGTCGGTTTGTTCCGATCACCGAAAGACATCGCTGATGTCCCGGTCAAGCAGCTCGATTCCTTTCGGGTAATCCGATTGGGGGAAATTGCCAAGATCGCGCTCGGGAAAGAGCTCCGGACGGGGGCTGCCACCGAAAATGGTCACGAGACGGTTCTTGGAACCGTCATGATGTTGTTGGGGGAAAACAGTCGAACCGTTTCCATGCGGGTGAAAGAACGTGTGGACGAGATCGCCAAAACTCTTCCGGAAGGATATGTCCTGACGACGGTGTACAATCGATCGGATCTCGTCAATGCGACTCTTGGAACGGTCGAACACAATCTGGCGATGGGCGCCACGTTGGTGATCGTGATTTTGTTCCTGCTCATCGGAAATATTCGGGCCGCTTTGATCACGGCCGTGACAATTCCGCTGTCCTTATTGGCGACTTTCCTTTTGATGAAGCCTTTGGGCATCTCGGGGAACTTGATGAGTCTGGGGGCTTTGGACTTCGGAATCATTGTCGATGGCACGGTCATTCTGATCGACAACTGCGTGCGGACGATTCAAAATCTGGTGCGCGAAAAAGGCAGATCCCTGAGTCGGGAAGAGGTGCAGAAAGCCGTTTATGATGCTTCGGTCGAAGTGCGTGTCGCCGCCGGCTTTGGCGAGCTGATTGTGATCGTCGTGTTCCTCCCGGTTTTCGGTTTGATCGGAATCGAAGGGAAGATGTTCACGCCGATGGTTGCCACTTTCGCGATCGCGGTGGCCTCGGCCCTGGTCTTGTCTTTCACGACGGCTCCGGCTTTGGCGTCATTGATCCTTTCAGGGAACTCGAAGGACTCCGAGCCCCGATTGATGGAATGGATCCGCAAAATTTATCAACCGCTGCTTGAGATGACGTTCCGATGGAAGGCTCTGACCATCTCGATGGCGAGTTTTGCGGTGATTCTGGGGGGTGTTCTTCTGGCGAACCGGGGTTCCGAATTTTTACCCCAACTCAGTGAAGGATCCTTTGCGTTTCATATGATTCGACCGGTGAACATCAGCCTCGATCAATCGATCGCCTTTCAAAAAAAGGCCGAAAAGATCATCAAGGAGTTTCCTCAGGTGAACTCGGTCTTTTCACGAATTGGAACATCCGAGGTTGCCACCGATCCAATGGGTGTGAATATTTCGGATACCTACATCATGCTGAAGGCTCCATCTGAATGGCCAAAAGGTGATGGTCAACCCCGGACCTATCAAGCTCTTGTCGAGGCGTTGATGGCGAGACTTGAACGCGAGTTGCCGGGGCAAAACTATCTGGCGTCGCAGCCCATTCAAATGCGCTTCAATGAGTTGCTGGAGGGAACAAGGGCCGATGTTTCCATCAAAGTTTTTGGACCTGATCTTGAGAAAAACATGGAGTTGGCCAAGCAGATTCAAGGCGTGGTGTCCGAAGTGGAAGGGGCTGGAGATGTCGAAGTGGATATCGCTGGGACAAGTCCTGTCCTAAAAATCGAACCGGATGCTTTGGCTCTGACTAAATATGGGGCTGCGAGTTCCGACGTCTTGGAGACAGTGTCTATCGCATTAGGCGGTCAAGAAGCGGGCTCCCTGTATGAGGGAGAGCGAAAATATCCGATCGTCGTGCGACTAGGAGAAGAGGAACGTTCGGATCTGGCGATGATTCGATCCTTGCCGGTGGGAATCGGGGTGAATGCGACAGCTCCGCTTTCTGCTTTGGCAAGGACGGATTTTGCCGAGACGTTTGGGTCTATCAGTCGTGAGGATTCGAATCGAAGGAGCGCAGTCCTTATCAATCTTCGAGGACGTGATACGGAAAGTTTCGTGAACGAGGCTCAGGCCGCCGTCGCAGCCTCTGTGCGGATCCCACAGGGCTTTTATTTAGAGTGGGGGGGGAACTTTAAGAACTTGCAAGAGGCCCGGACCAGGCTCTTGTTACTGACACCGGTTTCGTTACTCATTGTACTGCTGATGATCTATGCGGCCTTTGGCAGTATCGGTCAGACCGCTCTGATTTTCCTGTGTGTTCCTTTTGCTCTGGTGGGCGGGGTCGTGAGTTTGGTCCTGAACGGTCTGCCTTTTAGCATTTCCGCCGGAGTGGGTTTTATTGCTCTGTCTGGGATTGCGGTTCTGAACGGAGTGGTTCTGGTGAATTACTTCAATCAGTTGAAGCAAGAAGGTCGCACCGGCAAAGACCTGGTTGTGAGAGGGGCGTTGATTCGGCTGAGACCCGTTTTGATGACAGCGTTGGTGGCCATTTTTGGATTCCTGCCCATGATGTTGTCGACCGGGATCGGAGCCGAGGTGCAAAGACCCCTGGCTTCGGTCGTCATCGGAGGAATCGTGTCTTCGACCATTCTGACGCTGATCGTGTTGCCGATCCTCTTTTTCATGATGGAAGGCTTTTTGGGAAGACGACGGGCTGAGGCTGTCTCTAAGTAGCTGAAAACAAAGCGATCCATTGTTTCTTAATATTACCCGGATAATATTGACATTTCATATTATCCGGGTAATATGTTCTTGAGACGAACAAGGAGAGGGAGCAATGGAACCTCGGATCAACCGCCAATACACGGCGTTCGCAACGGATAAAAAAATCGCTGATGGCGAAATTCTGGATGTTGCCATCAAAGTGAAAAAGTTCATGAACCGAAAAGAAGGTAAGACGACGGTTTTGATTTTTGATGATCAGACAGGTGATCAGATCGAAGTCGACTTTCGTGGTGATGTCGATTCCGTCAAGGAACGCCTCGAGAGTCTCTTGGCCAGCCAGTTGGGAAAAAAACCGGGACCAGGGCGGCCTCGCTTGGGAGTCGTTGCCAAAGAAATCACTCTGCTGCCGGAGCATTGGGAATGGTTAGGGATTCAGCCCGGCGGTGCTTCGGTGACCTTGCGGCGGCTGATCGAAGAGGCGAAAAAGAAAAACGTTTCTCGCGATCAAATTCGTCAGGCCCAGGATCGCACCTATAAGTTTATGACGGTCATGGCCGGAGATCTTCCGGATTACGAAGAGGCACTCAGGGCTCTTTATGCCGGGGATGCCAAGAGCTTTCAGACCAGGCTTTCTTCGTGGCCGAAGGACATTCAAGAGCATACTCGGAAGCTGGCTCTGGAGGCTCTGCGGGCCTAATAACCGTCCCCCAAAGAGGTGGAGCCGATGGTTCATGAAGGAAGGGGCGTCGAGTCTGGACACCAATGAGACGCCATGGATAAACTTGGAAGGATGAAGACTCCAACGAACCGCCCGAGAAAGATCCTGATTTGTGATGACCATCCGGTCTGCTGCTACGGACTCAAAGCCTCTCTTGAGGCGGTGTGGAGCAACAACGGTACCATCTTTCAATTCGCACATTCCGGTGAAAGGGCTCTCGAGTTGGCCGAGGCCGAAAAGTTTGATTATCTCTTTATGGATATGAAGTTGCCCGCGATTTCGGGAATCGATGTCATCCAGAAGTTGTCATATCGGCTTGGTGAAACCAATGTCGTCATCATGACCAGTTATACTGAAGCGGGCCCGATGGAACGACTCAAGCAGGCCATTCAAACCCTGCCGATTCATGGGGTTTTGCAGAAGACCCATAATGATGAGGTTTTCCGTACGATGATTGACCATCTGGAAGAAAACCGAGCGGGTGTCTTTATGGATGATGAAAGCCGGATCTTGTTGGACCGAGTTTCCGAGGTCCAACTGACCAAGAGAGAAATGGAAGTCGTCCAGTTGATTGCCGAGGGGAAAACAGCCAAGGAGATCGCAGAGCTCCTGGGTTGTTCCTTCGAGACAGTGAAGAGTCATCGAACCAATATCCTTTTCAAGACCAAGGTTCGCAATGCCGCCGAGCTAGGGGCTTGGTTTTCAGAGCGGTACGGAAAATCCAGCGCGGGTTCCCATACCCTGTCGTGATTCGATCCACAATTTTCCCTGATGAAGGCGGAGCAGATGCTTCGCCATGAACAGTCCGACTCCGAAGCCCCCCGTTTCGGAGGTGATCGAGGGGAATGCCACCTCTGACTCCATGAGGAAGGCGACTCGTTCCGACGACATGCCGGCGCCATGGTCGATGACCTCGAGATGGAAACGCTTGGGCTCGGTGTTGACCTGAATCTGGACGGTGCCTCCATCCGGCGTGGCGCGAATGGCATTCGACAGCAGGTTACGAAGGACCGTCAAAAGCATTTCGGAATCGGCGGTGATGATGGGTTGATCGGCAAGGTGGAAAACCGTTTCGATCTGGATCTGTCTGAGTTCGGTCGCGAGATGAACGGATTCGATTCCCGCATCCACGAAAAGTCTGACATCGAAGGCACGGCGGGTGACTTGGAAACTGTGATCCTGGGACTTTTCCCAGTTCAAGATGTTGCGGAGAAATTCATGAAGGCTGCCATGAGAATCCGTGAGCAGTTCGATGGCGCGTGTGGAGTTCGGCCCGTCATGGGTTTTCATCTGTTGCATCAGCGAAGTCTGAGCCTGAACATGGCCGACGGCATCGTGTGCGATGAGTGACAGCATCTTTGATTTGAAGTCCAAATGGGTTTCGAGTGAGCGTTCGGCCTGCTTGCGAGCCGTGACTTCGCGTAAGTAAATGATCCGGCCCTGCGTATGTTTGAAGGCGCCACCGATTGATTCGACGACGACATCGAAATGGCGTTTATCGACTTGGATTTCACTTTGATCCGTTAGATTGAGTGGGGAAAGTTCGGAAAGAGTTTTGCCGAAAGAGTCCCGTCCCAAGTCGAAGATCTTCAACGCCGCCTCATTGGCTGTCTGAAGGCGATTGTTTTTGCTGACGACCAGGATCGGATCGCGAAGGCTGCGAAAGATTCTTTCCGTGGCATAGGGGATCACGTTGAACATCTGATGCTTGAGACCGATGTAGACGATGGCAGAACTGGCGAAAACGAAGATCGCTCCCGACATCATGGACCATCGCCATTCCGACCCGCTGGCGACGCAGTAAAGATCAACGATCGAGACAAATCCAAAGCTCAGGTTGAAAAACAAAGTTTGCGTGCGCTTAACGCCTTTGGCTCGAAAGAACTGAATGCCCGCGATCAGAAAGGTGGTCATGCTGCAAAAGTAGGAGGTGAAAATATGACCGGGAAACCAAGGACCTCCACGAAAAGTCAAAACGGAGAGCCCACCGACTTGAAGGGGAGCGAAGTCGGTCACGAGGAAATCCTGCAGAGATGGAATCAAGGTGAGCGTCCAGGTGATTGAGGCTGGTGAGAAGAGGAGCGCCAAACCCCATTTTTTTTCAACCCATCGCCATTTACCATAAAGCGAATTGACGAAGATGAGCAGACAGGGACTGAGGAGGGACAGTCCCAGGAAGCGCAAGCGAGACAGTTGGACTTTGAGTTGGAAATCGTCCACGGAGTAAATGGCAAGGGCGGTCATTGCGATAAAGCAATGAGCGAACATCGCTCCGATCAGCGCACGGTAGCCAAGGATGTGTTTGAGGCGAAAGGCTGGTGCCATCGCCAAGGCGGTGACGAAAAAGACAGTGCAATAGAGAATGACGACAGTGATCGAAAGCAGCACGCGGGGGGCAGTAAAGCACCGGAATTTGGTTCTGTCAGCAGGTTAAGCCATTGCCCGTGCTTCCACAGTTTTCTCCATCTTTGAACGAAGGGACATTGGGATGGGGCTCAATGGGTTTTTTTGTCTCGCAGGTGGAGCGAGGAATCATGTCGATGCCCTGTCTCAATTTCGCTTCGCTTTGATAGCCGACTGAATGCGCCAGTTCCTTCCCGTCTGGGGAAATCAGGCTCACCGTCGGGACCGCCCTGACCTTGAAGAGATCTGCAATGGCCTGGTTTTCTCTGAGGCTGACGTTGATCCGTACGACCTGAAAGGAATCAGAGTTGCACTCCTTTTCGATCGACGGCAGGTAGGCCTCCATGGCATGGCAGATGGGGCAGGTCTCGGTATGAAAGAAGAGGAGTTTATGTGCCCCAAGGGAGGGGTCGTTCAGCGACATCTGTAAACCCTGAGGGGTGACGAACTGCACTTCGTTCGGGGCCTTTTGGTCCTCAAACACCGAGGGGAGTTTGGCCTGAGTCAGGATCAGGAACCCAAAGAGGACCAACCCGTATCCCGTGGCGGCCTCGATTTTCGGAAGATGTTTGCGCAAAGCTTTCAACTTTGTCGAGACGACCTCACCGCCAAAGGCGAGTGCGATAAAGGGAGTGACGACCCCGGCTCCGAAAGTGAGCATCATCACCGCGCTTTCGACAAGAGAGCGCTCTTGGGAGGCAACGTAAGCCAGGACACCGCCCAGGATCGGTCCCACGCAAGGTGTCCACGCCAGGCCGAAGGTGGCCCCAAAGACGAAACCATGAAGGGACTTCGGCAGATACTTTTCAAAGTTAGGCAGGTAAGCGGATCTCGTCATCCACGACAGCAGTTTGGAATCTTCGGCCTTTGCGGAAAAGAACCCGCTCATTTTCAGGCCATACAGAAGAATAATGAGACCTGATGCAATCAGGAGATAGGCCTTGAAGCTGCCGAGAAAATCGGTCACGAAGGGCAAGCTCAGGCCCATCAGCGTGAAGGTCAGCAAAAAACCAAAAGAAAAAAGCAGAGTCGCCCGCACCCTGGCAAACCTGGAACTTGAATCGGTCATGATGTAGTTCGCTGCGACGATCGGAACCATCGGCAACACGCAGGGTGAAATGAAAGTCAGCAGTCCTGCGCCAAAGACGCCCAGTAAACTCAGATCCATCTAGTTCCCCTTTTCGGCCATGGCTTTTTCGATTTCATGGGACATCTCTCTGAGCCGATAGGCCTTGTATCCTTTGGCTCGGAGTTCGCGAACGACGTCGTTTGCAAGAGAGCAGTAGCGACCGCGGCAAAAAGCGTAGATCGTTTTTTTCTTTGGAAGAAGCCCAAGGCTTTTTTTGATCTCTGCAAGGGGAAGTGACAGAGCGGAGGGGGCGGGGGAGGCTTTGAATTCCTCTTCGTCCCGAACGTCGATCAGGATGGCCTTTTCACGACGAATTTCTTCGAGCACATGGCTCAATGGGAGGTCGGGACAGAGTTCTGGCGGGCAGAGGGTTTCTTCTGCGGCTCGAACGTTTGGCTTCATGCGTGCGGCGATTTCCTGAAACTGAATGAGGGTGTCGATGATTCCGGAATCAGTCAGAGAGTAGGTCCTCTTCACTCCCGACTTGACGTCGCTGACGAAGCCCGCATGTTTCAGCTTTTGCAGGTGTTGAGAGGTGTTTGCGATCGACTCTTCGATGCGGGCACCGATCTCCTCGACGGTGGCGGGGCGATTGCTCAGAAACTGAAGGATCCGAAGTCTCGCCGGTGCGGACATGGCTTGTGCGAGGGCACTGAGGGCAGAAAAGGCTTCTGCCCTGGCTTCGTGGTTCAAGGAGGAGGTTTGATTTGCCATATATTCAATTATTCACTTGAGTAATTGAAATGCCAAAGAAGACCTGGAAAACTCCACAGGGAGTCCGGAAGATAAGCTATTTCAGGGGCTTACAAGAAGCCCCTTGCCGCAACTACTTCTTCAGACACTCGATCTTGTAGACCGTATACCCCAAAACTTCGGCTAGATTTAGGCGTCCTTGAGCATCCGGCGAGGCTCGCATAACCAGGCCTTGAGTGTAGTTCGGTGGCTGGACGATCTGCACAAGGGCGCTGGTCGTGCCTTCGAGGAGGACCGAAAAGTGGCGTCCTTCATGATCGACAGAAAATCTCTCGTGCCCAGGTGTTCGGTCTGCGAGCGGCATGGCGGCGACTGTTTCGATCAGCCGGTCATTTTCGACGGTGCGGTAGATGGCTTTGCAGCTGATATCCGGTGTGGCAACGGCTGCGGCCGCAGCGAAGGTTAAAGTCAGAAAGGACAAAATTGATTTCATGATTCCCCCTGTCTTGGTCGTAACGTGAGGAAGAGGTGGGGTCAATCTTGCTCAACCTGGCCGGTGTGCCGGGAGTGACTCAAATTCAGCTGCGGCATGCCGCCCCGTCCCAAGAGGTGCTTAGGTTCTCAACTATCTCGAATTGAACGGCGCCGGAGAAGATGGTTTGGATGCGAAACAGTGAACATAAAATGATTGATTAAATGGCGACTTATGTGATCTTCACCTCATGTTCCCGGTCAATCTAATCAAAATATATCTACAGTCGATGAATCGTTCTACCGATCCCGTGATGTCTGAACGTTCAGACAAAGGGGAGTTTTCATGCACGCTGCAAAACGGAACGATTCGATCGATCAAGGGATTCTTTCTCAGGAGGATGCATTCGGTGCATTGACCGCATTGAACCGCGTTCAAGCCATTATCGAGTTCAACCTTGATGGCACGATTCTGACGGCGAATGAAAATTTTCTGAAAACTCTGGGTTACTCTCTTGAGGAAATCAAGGGCAAACACCATCGGATGTTCTGTGATCCCGCCTACGCGTCCTCCGTCGAATATCAATCATTTTGGCAGAAGCTCGGTCGCGGCGAGTATGAAGCCTCCGAATACAAGCGCATGGGAAAAGGCGGAAAGGAAGTGTGGATCAATGCTTCTTATAATCCGATTTTCGACGAGGGTGGACGACCCTTCAAGGTCGTCAAGTTTGCCACCGACATCAGCGAGACCAAGCTGAGGAATGCGGAATATGAAGGGCGGATGAATGCTCTGAACCGCGTTCAGGCCGTCATTGAGTTCACGCTCGATGGCACGATCCTGACGGCGAACGAGAATTTTCTGAAAACTTTGGGGTATTCCTTGGAGGAAATCAAAGGCAAGCACCATCGGATGTTCTGCGATCCCGCCTATGCATCGACCGTCGAATATCAGGCTTTTTGGCAAAAACTTGGGCGTGGCGAATATGAAGCCTCTGAATACAAGCGTCTTGGCAAGGGGGGACGAGAGGTCTGGATCAATGCTTCCTATAATCCTATCCTCGATGCCAGCGGGAAGCCCATCAAGGTCGTCAAGTTCGCGACAGATATCACTCCGAGTGTTGCCCGCAAAGTCGAGTTCAATGACATCGTTCTGGGAACCACGGTGAAGTTTAACGAGAACGTCAAAGAGGTCTCGGAGAAGATCTCCAGAATGGCTCAGCAGAACCAGTCGTTGGGTGCAACCACCGAGGAAATGAATGCTTCGATCGAGGAACTCAGTGCTTCGATTGATTCGATTGCACAGAACGTGAGATCGGTCGACTCTTTGGCGAAAGCCACGCAAAGCGAGGCCGACATCGGTTCGCAGGCCATTGCCAAGTCGATCGAAGCCATGGATTTGATCAACCGCTCTTCCGAAGAGATCAGCGAGATCGTCAAGGTGATCAGTGAAATCGCGAGCCAAACGAATCTTCTCGCTTTTAACGCGGCGATCGAAGCGGCTCGAGCCGGTGAACACGGGCTTGGCTTTTCTGTCGTGGCGGATGAGGTCCGGAAACTTGCGGAACGCTCGTCTCAGGCCACCAAAGACATTTCCAAACTGATCAATGAATCGGTGAAAAGAGTGACTCAGGGCGGGGAAATCTCGCGCAATGCCGCCGAGTCCTTCCGCAAGATCGTCGATGGTGTTGGGAAGACGACCCAGGCGATTTCTGAAATTTCGGTGGCCGCGCAAGAGCAGCAGACGGCGTCGAAAGACGTTGCTCAGGCGATTCAACAGGTTGCGGATGCGACCGAAAAAACGGCCGCAGATTCCGAGGCGATCGTTCAGGCGACGGCGGAACTCGCGAACGGAGCGGATCACCTGCAGGGCGCCGTCCAGAAGTTTGCGGCCTAGGGCATGAGTGTGATCCTGAACGAGAGCTGCTTTAATGAGTTTCTGACGCTGATTCATCGACTGACGGGCATTACGATCGCAAAGAATCGGACGTCGATGATTGAGGGGCGCTTGCGGAAGCGAGTGCTCGCGCTCAATCTTCCGAGCTACGAGGATTATCTCAAGAGAGTCCAGAGTGATCGGATGGAGGAGGCGCAATTCATCGATCTGGTCACCACCAACGAAACCTATTTTTTTCGAACTCCTCGAGTCTGGGATCATCTGCGAAATGACTTTCTGCCGGCTTGGTTTGCCTCTCATCCTGGAGCGACCTTAAAGGCTTGGTCCGCAGCCGCATCCTCTGGAGAGGAGGCTCATTCATTGGGTGTCATCTGCCAATCTTTTCGGGATCAGAACTCCGCCTTTACATACCAGATCCAAGGAACCGATATCTCTGGAGAGATGGTCGATCTTTGTCGTAAAGGGGAGTATTCAGGACGCTCTCTTGAGCTCTTTCAGCGGACTCAGCCCGAGCTTTTTCGGCGATATATGGTGCAAGCCTCGGATGCGATCTTTCAGGTGCATCCTGAAATCAAAAAGAGGCTGAAGTTTCAGACGCACAATCTGTTTCATTCCTTCTCGAGTCCTGAAAAGTTCGACCTGATTTTGCTCCGAAACGTCCTGATCTACTTTAAAACGGATGATCAGGAAAAAGTTCTCTCGCTTTTGGCCTCAAAGCTGTCGGCGAACGGAATTTTGGTGATCGGGGAATCCGAGTCTTTGGCTCATATCCGTGTTCCCTATCGGCATGTCGAACCTTTGATTTATCGTCTGGCGACTTCCGACGCCACGGCGAAGAAGGCGGCATGAGCTTGGGCAAGGTCTTGGATGTTCATATTGGAGAAGTGAAGGTCGCAAGAAATGGCGAGACCTTGAAGGCGATCCTTGGCTCTTGCGTGGGGATCGGTCTCATCTGGAGGCGACGTGGGCTCTGCGGCCTGGCTCACTGTCTTTTGCCGAAAAGCCCGGTGCCGACTTTTGTGATCGGAGCCCGATTCGTCGATCAAGCATTTCCATCGTTGTTGGCACTTTTGAAAGCTCATCCCGAGGACTATCCGGAGCTGGAGTTGATCCTCGTGGGTGGGGGAAATATGACAAATCCA
>JAHBUU010000094.1 GCA_019637895.1 Pseudobdellovibrionaceae bacterium
TCGCCCTCACGACCCTTCATGAGATCATGAAAAAACATGGCGAGCCCCAGAACCCGCCGATCCAAAGGCGTCATCTCCCGCACTTCTTTTGCCAGGGGACCAAGACGCGATGGTGTTTTCAGCGTTTTCTGAAATTCCCGACAGGCCTGCTGCAGATGAACATCGGCCGTGTATCGATGGTATTGGTCATGCTGAACAAGACCCACAAGAGGTTTAAACTCGGGCTGGAGCCGATCGATCAGTCTCGACTGAAAGACCGCCCTGATCAGTTCATCAGAGGCACCTGGCTTCAGAACCTTTTCGAGCAGGGCGCCTCTTTCCCTTGGGAACTTCGCAATCCAGTTTTTTGGAAAGACCTCCGAAAGACGCTGGCGAACTCGGTGCTGCATCAGAATTCCGGGGTTTTCTTCGAGGGATCGAAAAATCTTTTCCGGGCTTTCTAAAGACACCTTTTCGATTTTTGACAGCATGGCCGTCGTCGCTTCGGCCCGGGTGAAGACCCACTCTGAATAGAAATGCACTCGGGAAAGACCACGCTGCACTTCGCGCATCAGATCCTTGTGATTCATTCCAAACCACCGAGCGAGATCAAACTGCGCAGGACCCGTGAAAAGATCCGTTTGCCCATCCAAATGAAGCCGCTGTCGAATCAGAGTCCAAAGATTTGCGTAGTAAGCAAAGACCTGTCCGGCTCGTTCGGCCTCGCCGTTCTGGAATCTTTCAGGAAACAATCGCAGGACCTGACGCCCTTGATCCAAATCACGCAGGCCTCCGGGCCCGTACTTCAAATTTGGCTCAAGGACATTGGCGATGGAATCAAACCGTTCTTCCCGAGAACGGCGCTCTTTCCGCAGAACCTTGAGCCAGGCTTTTCTTTCTTTGCGTGCTCGACCATCTATTTTTTTTTGCTGATCAACGAGAAGCGCCGCGGATTCTGGCGTCAGCGCACGCCCTTCTCGGAGCGCCAGAATATCTGGGATATCAACACCGACCGTCCAGTCGGTTGCGGACTCGGGAAATCGGGATCGCAGGCGAATTCCCTTTTCCTGACAGGAACGCACAAAGCGAGCCCCTGCCGCCTCGTCTCCGGAAAACAAAACATCCAAGTCCGACCGGGGACACAGCTCATCTCGCGAGGCAGAGCCAATCAGGATGGGACCGGCGGCGGCAAAGTCAGGGTCCTCACCCCACTTTTTCAAAAGGACCCGCACCAGCCATTTCGAGAAATCGGCAGAGGCGATCTCCGAAGCACGAGCCAACTGGCCATCGACGGGAAAGCCCGGCGACAAGAGCCGCCCCTTCCCTTCTTCCATTTCTTCTGACTTTAAGAAAGACCGTGACATGATTCTTGAAGATGAGCCAAACGGTTCAAAGCTTCAAGAGGAGTCAGCTGGGAAATCGACATCGAGCGAATTTGCCCGACCAAAGCCTCCAGAGCTTCCTTGCGCTCGTCATCTTCCGCAGGCACGACGGCCGTCAAATCAAGAGCCGCCCCCAGAGACAACTGCGCCCCCGAAGCAGGCCCCTGACGCTCGACTTCTTTGAGGAGAGCCTTCGCTCGTTTGGTGACAACCGAAGGCAACCCAGCCAGTTCGGCCACCTGAACTCCATATGATTTCAAAGCGGGTCCGCTCGTGAGCGTATGCAAGAACCGGATATCCCCACCTCGATCGGAGACCGTCATATGGGCATTCCGAATCTGAGGCCAGAATCGCTCCATCGATGTCAGCTCGTGATAGTGGGTCGCAAACAAGGTGAGGCAACGCACATCCTTCAGCAAGAATTCGAGAATCGCCTGAGCAAGGCACATCCCATCAAAGGTGCTCGTTCCCCGCCCCACCTCGTCCAAGATCACCAAGGATTTCGACGTTGCACTTTTGAGCATGGCTGCAGTTTCCGTCATTTCAACCATGAAAGTGGACAAGCCCTCGGACAGCTGATCACTGGCTCCGATCCGGGTGTAGACAGCATCAAAGATCGGCAGACGAGCTTCGTAAGCCGGAACGTAGGAACCCATCTGACCCATCAAAGCCGACAAGGCCACCTGTCGCATCAGGGTGCTTTTCCCCGCCATATTCGGACCGGTCAAAAGCAAACACTGCTCACGGTCCAATTGCAGATCATTGGCAACAAACTCACGACCCACGCTTTGCTCGACGACAGGATGTCGACTTGCCTTCAAAGAAAGCGTCTGCTCGGTCGCAAATTGAGGGCGCACATAGTTTCGCTCAAGGCTTAACCACGCAAGAGCCGTCAGAACATCCAGCTCCGAACAATGATCCGCCAGACGAGCCACACGGGAGCCCGCCGCAAGAACGCTTCGACGAAGGTCATCGAAGATTTCAGACTCCATTTCATTTCTGCGGGTCTGAGCCGAGAGCACCTTGCGCTCAAGCTCAATCAATTCATCCGTGCAATAGCGCTCGGCATTCGCCAAGGTCTGTTTGCGCTGATAAGAAGCCGGGACGCGATCTTTGTGAGTATTCGTGATCTCGATGTAATAACCGAAGACGCTATTATAACGGATCTTGAGCGAAGAAATCCCCGTCTTGGCTCGCTCCTCGGCCTCCATTCGGGCCAACAGACCATGGGCATTCGTTGACAACTCGATGACTTCATCAAGTTCCCGACTGACGCCAGTTCGGATGAGGTGTCCTTGTTTCGTACTGAGTGGAGGGTCCTCCAGCAGCGTTTCCTGAATTCGGGCCGAAAGCTGAGAAAGCTCTTTGAAGTCTCCGGCCGAAGAAACGAAAGACAAGGCCGCGAGACCCGCCTCCATGGAATTCGAGAGAGAAAGCAGATCACGCCCATTGCAAGTGGGCTGAGGGATTTTCCCAAGCCGTCGCTCGAGATCGCCCATTTTACCAAGAACTTCACGAACCCGTTTCAAATCGGCAGAACGATTGCGCCAGGCTTCGACCGCCTGAAGACGAGCCTCGATACTGGCCACATCCGTCAGAGGAAAACTCAACCATTGCCTGAATCGGCGATGTCCCGCCGAGGTCTTGGTGCGATCGATGGCGTGCAAAAGACTGCCCGTGCCTTCGCCGCGATAAGTTTCGAAAATCTCGAGGTGACGAAGGACCGTCCCGCTCAGATGCAACCGGCCTTCCAAGCGACGCAACTGAAACGGTTGCAGGGTATTCAAAATCTCCGCACCCGACATTTGCAGGACGTATGAAATCAAACGCGCCGAACTCTCGGGCGAGCCCTCAGGCAACAGCGAGCTAGGGGTTGCAAGCTCATCATGTCGAGACAATGTCAGACCGGCGGCCAGTCCTTCCATCTCGAGAGTCGTCGGCAAAACCATCTCGGCGACCGGAAGAACTTCGAGATACTTCAGCACATCCCGAGTTGTCGAAGCGGGAACCCAAAAAGCTTCACCGGTTGTCGTATCCAAAAAGCTCAGGAAGGCGCCGTCATAACAAGCCAGGTAGTGCGCCTTGTGCCCGTCCAAAGTTTCCAGATCATAAACCATTCCGGGCGTGAGAACTCGGGTCACCGCCCGCTTCACGATTCCCTTGGCTTGTTTTGGGTCCTCGATCTGATCGCAAATCGCCACTTTGAAACCGGCCGCCAGAAGCTTGTTGATCGGACCGGCCACGGAATGATGGGGCATTCCGCACATGGGGGTCGCATCTCCGCCTTTTTTGTTTCTCTGGGTCAGAGCGATTCCCAGCAGAGGGGCGGCCTTCACGGCATCATCAAAAAACATTTCAAAAAAGTCGCCCATCCGAAACAAAAGAATCTTGTCTTCGTGCAAAGATTTAATGTCCCAGTACTGCTTCATGAGAGGGGTCATATTCGAAGATGACATGGGTCATTAACTACTGGTGACCACCCAGAGTTTCAAGGGTTTTGGGGCCCCCTTGCGCCCGGTCATTTCCGCCAATTCCCGAAGGGGACTGTCTATTTTTTAGGCGCTGTGCCGCCCAATTTCGGGCCCTCATGCCCCCAGAGGGACGAGCCCCTTTTATATTCCAATCGGCACCCCTTCCCGCTGGCATCAATTCCGCTCTCAAAGGGACTGTCCCAGGTGGATACAAGGAGACCCCATGCTGATTCGACATCTTTTCAAGAAGCATTTGGACTTTTCCTTTTGCGACCGGAGCAAAGGGATCCACGTCCGGGTCCTTGAGCGTCCGGGCAAATGGCTCTCGGATTCTCAGTTGCAAAAGATCGTTCAGGATTTGCAGTCCGTGGTCCAAGAATCCATTCCCGCTGGGAATCTTGACTACGGCGTCCTCAAAGGAAACCGTCAACAGCTGGAACAAGCCGTTTTGACCATCATCTACGATTCCAAAACTGGTCGCGCCCTGGCCTTCAATGCTTTGACTTATATGCCCTGCGAACTGCGCGGACATCACGCGGATGTCTTGCATCTGGGACTCGTCGTGGTCTCGCCCACCTGTCGAGAAGGCGGATTCTCTTGGATCCTCTATGGTCTGACCTCGCTCTTGCTGTTCTTCCGTGGTCGCTTTCGGCCGATCTGGGTCAGCAATGTCTCGCAGGTCCCAGCGATCATTGGAAACGTCAGCAAGTCTTTCGCGCATGTGTATCCGACCCCACAAAAAACCGAACGAGCAGGAATCGATCATCTGATGCTCGCTCGTCAGATTCTTGCGAAACACCGCGCGGTTTTCGGAGTCGGCCCCGAAGCCACCTTCGATGAAAACGACTTCGTGATCCAGAATGCCTACACTGGCGGCTCTGACCATCTCAAAAAAACCTTTACTCAGGCGCAACAACACCGCAGCCCCGAGTACAATGATTTTTGCCGTGAGAAACTTGATTACGACCGCGGCGATGATTTTTTGCAGCTGGGTGTCCTGACCCTTGCCTCCTGCCATGAGTACCTGACCCGTTCTGTGCCGCGAAAATCCCTGCTGGCCCTCGGGCTCGGACTGGGTGTGATGACTCTGCACGGAGTCTTTCTGCCACTGTTCCACTGGTTCGACGGCAAAAGCCATCAAGGACAGGTGAGACCATGGGCTTGACCCCGGCCTATCTGGAAATGTTTGGACGCAATATCGGATTCCTCTCGGAAATCGAGATGGGACGACTTCGCGAGGAGCCGGTTTTCATTGCTGGCGTCGGCGGCATGGGCGGCGCTTGTCTGTTATCATTGGTTCGAAGCGGCTGCGAGAATCTGGGAATCGCCGATATCGATTCTTTTGAAACGTCCAATTTGAATCGTCAGGTCTTTGCCAATGCCCGCACGCTGGGGGCCGACAAAGCCGAAGCCACCCTCGATGAAATTCGCCAGATCAATCCTTCAGCCAAGATCAAGAACTGGGGAGCCGGATGGCTCGAGCAGATCGATGCCATCTGCGCCGCCCACAAAATCATCGTCAATGGCACGGACGACATTCGAGCCACCTTGACCCTGTATCGAAAAGCCAAAGAGCACGGCTGCACGGTCATCGATGCTTATACCTCTCCGCTTCCTTCCGTTTATGTCACCACAGCTTCGGACCCTCGTCCCGAAGAGCGTTTGGGATTCCCATCCGTGAAAAAGTCAGTCGATCAGTTGACTGATGATGACCTCGCTCTTTGCAAACTCGCTGAAGTCGTTCACGTCATGGTCAACTCGTCGTCGATCCATCACGTCGACTTCGAGATCGCACTTCAGATGGTGAAAGGCGAACGACCCAGGATGTCCCTGGCTCCGATGGTCATCCTCACGGGAAATCTGATGGCCTATCAGGCCCTTTATCTGGTGATTGGACGAAAAGCCCGCATGAACAAAGAGGGCTATTTCCTGAACCCACTCACGGGACAAGTCGAGCGCCCTCTGCGAAATCCTTGGAGATGGATCAAGTCGTTGATGGTGAAACAGTTCCTGCGCCGGAGTCTCTCATGAATCCGGATCAACTGTTGATGGCCGAGGCTTCGATGAACCTGGCGGCGGGACTGGCTCTTGCCGTCGCCTTGGCAAAGCTGACATTGAGTTCAACCAGAAGCTCACTACACACTCGGCTTACTTTTTTATTGATCAATTTACTGCTGATCGTAACGATTCGCGGTCTTGATTACGCCATGGGCGTTCAGCCCTTTTCAAAAGTCCTCTTGCTTGCCGCCAGCGCCTTGGTCCCTCTGACCTCGGTTCTTTTTGCCGAAGGATTGATGCGACGACATGCACCCTTGGGTTTGAAAATATTCAGCTTCTTCGGCGCCATCGCCTTGTGCGCGATCAGTCCGGTGTATACCCGCCTAGGAACCAGCTTTTTTGCTTCACTGGCTCTGTTTCAGTTGATCGTTTTCATGTGCATCGTTTGGATGGCCTGGAAACGCCCCGTTCATCTGCTCTCCGAAAGCGAGAACCGGACCCTACGATCTTTGGGGCTGGTTTTGTTTATTTCACTTCCCCTGATGATTTCTGATTTTCGTTTGATCTTTGATTGGCCGATTCCCCGGATGGGCGCTCTGGCGATCCTGCTGTTCACTGTCACCATGTCCCGAATGACCGATAAATCCAGACGTCGCGACATTCTGGCCGAAGTGGCCTTTATTCCTTTTGTTGATCTCTTAGGGACGGTGGTTTTTTGCGTCGTCTGGGGTGAATGGAGTTCTTTTGCCATCGCCTATCCGACCTTTATCAGCTTTCACCTTTTCATCGTCGCCGTGAAAGAAATCCTCTTCGGAAACCCCGACCAGATTCAGGACTGGATCTTTTCAGTCATCGAAAACCTGCATCGCACCTCCAGCCTACGAATCCGAGATATCCAGGACAAAGTCTCGGAAATCATGTCCCCGCAGACCATGCAGATCCTTTCGGAAGAAGAGCTCGCCCCCTTCGATCGGGCGGCCTTGAAATCCTCCTTATCCGAGGAGCGAGTTCACTCACTCAGGGACCTGATCGCCGGCGGCAGAAACCGCGATTTTGCGACCTCTCAGCTGATCTATCTTCTCGAGTCCTACCAGATGAGCGAGATCCATCCAGTGAGTCTGGATCCCTTGGTCGTCATTTTGATCAATAACCGGTCAATGGGCTTTTCATCCGACTATAAAAAAGAAATCAAACTGCTTCGACTCCACATCGCCGCTCTGACAAGGAAGAATCCATGAACTCGTTGCGACTGATCGAGAAAGACTTCTCTGCATTTTTCAGAGCTCCCTCTGAGATCGACCCTCAGTCCTTGGGGATTTCACCACTGAAACAAGACCTGCAGCGATTTCTCGACCCTGGCAAAAATCCTCTTTTCCGGTCGACCGACGACATGACCTACTTCACCGCCCATCGTGGAGATCGAGTGGTCGGTCGCATTCTTGCTCACATTCATCGATCCTCGAATGAACGCCATCAGGTCAATCAAGCCTACTTTGGATTCTTTGAATGCGAAGACAATCAGGAAACGGCCCATGCCCTATTGAGTGCGGCGGAACGTTTTGCCAGAGCCCATGGAATGACTCAGATTCAGGGAAATATGAATATGACGGCCATGCAGCAGATGGGCGTTATGACGGACGGCTTTGACAAGGCTCCGTATTCCGATCAGGTCTATTCAGCCGCCTATCTGCCAAAACTCCTCGAGGCCGAGGGCTTTTCACGGTTTTTCCCGATGAGCACTTTTGAACTGATCCTGAAAGACTATCGCCAAGAACTCTTGATCACGGAAAAAAATGCCGGGGCCTTGTCCGGGAAAAATATCCGCATCGAGAGCATCTCGAAAAATCGGATTCAACAAGGCCTTGCCGATGCTCGGGTGGTTCTCAACTCAGGCTTCGACAAAAATCCATTCTTCGTTCCTGTCACTCCCGAAGAGTTCTATTTTCAGGCCAAAGACCTGAGCTGGGTCATCGACCCTCGAATCACCACCTTTGCTTTTCAAGGTGACCGGGCGGTCGGAGTAGCCATCTGCATTCCCGATCTGAATCCCCTGCTGAAAGCAACCAAATCAAAACTTTCTCTCGCGACGCCTTGGCATTACCTACAGTTCCGAAGAAATCGAAAAAGAGCCGTGATCATCTATTACTCGGTGGTCGAGGACCTTCATGGTCAGGGAATCATGGCTCATGTCTTGAACCGCACGCTCTTGTCGCTCAAAGAAAGCGGCTACGAATCCGTGGGGATGACCTGGATCGCGGACGAAAACAAATCCAGTCTTCGCCAGATGGAAAAAATTGGCGGCGTTCCCATGCACAAGCTCCATCTCTTTAAGAAGGAGCTTCAGTGATCCTCTCAAATCATCTTCAACAGCAACTCCTGTCCCTGGCGGGCCGCGCCCCGACACCCCATAATACCCAGCCTTGGGAGCTGTTGATTTCAAACGCAGGACTTTCGATGATCGAAGATCCTTCACGCTGGCTTCCTGCCTGTGATCCTGAAAAAAGAGATCATCAGGTCGGCCTCGGAGCCTTTATCGAAGGAGTCCACCTGATTCTGAGCGAAGAGGGGCTTGGTATCAGTCAAATCATCAATGAAAGCACCGGCGAACGAATGAAGTATCGCCTTGAAATCACCACCGGATTCACGGCGGATCCCCTACGCCTGGAGATCGCGAAGCGTCAGTGTTTCCGTGGCCAATTTGAAACAGCAACCGCTTCCGATATTGAAACCCTCAAAACTCTCACCAAGGGCGAAGCGATCATCCTGAGCGGAGAACAGAAGCTCAACGCTCTGGCGAAAGAATCTGACCTGGCCGCGACCAGAAGCAATCGGAACCCAGCTATTCAAAGCGAACTTTCTCACTGGCTGCGACTGACGGAAAAACATCCTCTCTATCACATCGACGGCCTGAACCGAGAAGCCCTGGCCCTTCCCAAAGCCGTCGGGTTTATCGCTCAGCTTCTGATGAAACCGCCGGTCTATCGTTTTCTGGATCGCCTGGGGATGTCCGCCTTTCTGAATTCCGAAGCAGCCCAAATTCGCTCGGCCACAGGCCTCGTCTGCCTTCAAAGACTGTCGAACGAGGAAACTCCGCTCGAAAGAGGCCGAAGACTCTACCGTCTATGGCTCAGACTCACGGCCTCGGGCTTTTATGCTTGCCCGCAGTCCAGCCTGACCGATGATGCTCAAGCCTCTGCTTTTTTAGAGAGCCTGACCGATTCTGATCGAACCTATATTTGCCTGCGCGTCGGCCGTATCGGCACACAGAACATTCCTCCTGTCGCACGACGAAAGCTTGTTCACCTTTCCGGAGAAACCCATGAAAAATAGAATCTTTCTTTTCGCAATGACCCTGTGCATGGGATCGATCGCCTCGGCTCAGTTGAAAGGCGCTGGGAATCTGGAATGGGCCATCGAAAATTTCCTTTGGAACGACTTCGGGTCGATCCATAAACAGTCTCTCGAAACCCACACCATGCCGTCCAAGGTGGCATTGACCTCCCTGGTCCTGCTTGGCCGAGAAAAAAACTGGATCCCTCAAGACAGCACTCGATACCAAGATGTTCTGAAACGTTTTGGCTTTCAACAGCCCCGCAGCGTCGAGGGAAACTCTAAAATCTCTGTGGACCGATTCGAGGACCTCCCAATGGGGCTGGTCGAAAGAAAAGTCAGCCTCGGTTTTCCTGGAATTTCCGTGACCGGCTTGAACGTCAGCTGCGCGGCCTGCCATGGCGGACACTCCTATGATTCGAAAGGACGTCCCAGCGACCATGCTTGGCCGGGTCTTCCAAACACCTCCTTGAATCTGGAAGCCTATACTCAATCCCTCACCGAAGGTCTGAACCTGTATCGCCGAGACCTCGATGGTTCCCACCAGCTCATGCTCAAGATTTTCCCCAAGCTTTCGAAAACCGAGCGTTTCACGCTCAAGAATTTCGTCTATCCGATCATCGAAGAGCGCCTCGAAAAGATCGCCATCCAAGGCGGTCGAGCCCTGCCTTTCTTGAATGGAAGTCCAGGCCTGACCAACGGAGTGTCCGCACTCAAGATGATGGCCGGCATTGGCAATTCGGATCGCCAAGAAGACGAATCCGGGTTCACCTCAATTCCCCCACTCGGAGACCGCTTTTTCCGATCCTCGCTTTTGTACGATGGTTCCTACGCACCGACCCTGGGAAAAAATCGGTTCATGGAAAAGAACGGCTGGTCCCAGGCCGACGTTAAGAATCTCAGCCAGATCGTGGCTCTTTTTACCATTCCGTCCATGGGACAACCTTCCTCGCGAGCTTTGATGCAAACCGCGCTGGCTGAACAGATTCTGCGGCCTCTGATTTCAAATTACCAAGCCCCCGTTTTTCCCGGCGACATTGATGCTGGCAAAAGTCTCCGAGGAGAAGCAATTTATCAGCAGAACTGCGCCCAATGCCATGGCACTTATTCTTCCGAAGGTGGCCGTCCTCGCCTGGTCAAATTTCCGAATCGCCTGAGTCCTCAGTCCGAGATGGGAACCGATCCGAAACGTTGGCAAGCCATCACACCGGAAATTGAAAAGTACATGAACTCCAATCCCACGGGCAAAGTCGTGCGAGTGAAAAATACCGGTGGCTATGTGGCGCCGCTTTTAAATTCTCTGTGGGCCACCGCTCCGTATCTGCACAACGGCTCGGTTCCTTCTTTGTGGGCTTTGATGAATCCGACCGAACGTCCTCGTCAATTTTGGGTGGGTGGTCATCATCTCGACCTCACCGTTGTCGGAATCTCGCACCCCGCAGGAAGCCGACCAGAGTCGACCCCAGTCCTTTACGAGACAACTCGACCAGGCCAGTCGAACCAAGGGCACGAATTCCCCTTCGACCGGCTGACCTCTGACGAGAAATGGGATCTAATCGAGTATTTAAAACTGCTTTGATTCGCGGTTTTTCAGAATGATTCCGACAATGATCATGCTGAAGGCGATCAAACGGATGACATAGATAAAACTGCGTGCTTCGTTTTCTTGAGGGACTCCCATCAGAAGGAGTCTCTCGACTCCCAAAAGCAAGAACGAGTTTCCGAACAGTAGCAAGAGCCGGTCTCGGGTTCGTCGATAGAACTTGATGAAAAAGAGCCCGATGATGAAGCTTGCCATCGTGATGGCACCCACCAAAAAGGCACTCATATTCGTCATCGGATTCATGAAACCTCCCAAACGAGGCCATAAAGAAGGACGCTCAATCCAAAGAGCAGCACCAAAGAGCGTGGAATGATCAGGTTCAACGAAGGACCTGTGACCGCATCAATGAGGAGCATCGTATTGTTCAGAAAAAACGATCCAAAGCAGACGGTGGTCCAAAGAAGAAAACGGCTCTTCACCGCCAAATAGGCGCGTAGCTGCAGAGCCGCACAGGCAAAGCTCGTTAAACCACAAAGAACGTAAATGGCGATCAGCATATCAACTCAATCCTTCCTCAGCTTAAAAGCATCCGAGAAAACCTGGATTTTATCCGAGAGCTTCGATTCATAAATGATGTTGATGACCGTCACCCGTCGCACCGCAAACTG
>JAHBUU010000095.1 GCA_019637895.1 Pseudobdellovibrionaceae bacterium
CGGCGGGCAACACTGATTTGGATGCGCATATTCATTACCCGAACTCCAACATCACTGACCAAGTTCACGATCCAGGGCAGTCATGGAATGCTCTTACGGTAGGAGCACACACCGACAAAGTGACGATCACGGAGACTCAGTTCAATGGCTGGGCACCACTCGCGGAGGCGGGAGATATCGCTCCCGGAACTACAACCTCCGTGACTTGGAAAAGAACCAAGTGGCCGATCAAACCCGATGTTGTTTTTGAGGGTGGTAACGCGGCCATCAATCAAGGAAGAACTCGCGTCGATTATCCCAATAGTCTTCTACTTCTGACGACCGACCGTGCGATCACGGGCTCAACTTTTACCTGGACGGCTGATACGAGCGCAGCCTCTGCTCAAGCAGCAAATATGGCCGCTATTTTGAGCAACGAATACCCCGCCTTCTGGCCGGAGACGTTGCGGGCGTTGATGGTTCACTCAGCGGAATGGACGCCTAGAATGCGAGCTGCGTATCCAAATGCCAATAAAGGTGATAGAGAAAATCTTTTGCGAACTTGTGGCTATGGTGTCCCTAATCTGAGCCGAGCTCGATGGAGCGCCAGCAACCAACTTACGTTGATCGCCCAAGATGAGCTCAAGCCATTTGAGGGCAATCGGATGAAGCATCTAAATGTCCACAACATTCCTTGGCCGACGGCAGAGCTTCGCGCACTGGGAGCGACCGAAGTAAAAATGAAAGTGACCCTCTCGTACTTCATCGAACCAAACCCAGCAAGACGAGGGTGGGCGCATAAGTTTCGTTATCAATCCCACGGTCTGCGCTTCGATGTAAAAACTCCGACCGAAACGTCAGAACAGTTTATCACTCGTCTCAATCGCAAGCGATGGGATGAAGAGCTGGGAAGAGATACCGTTACTTCTAGTGGTGATTCCGCCCAGTGGTACTTCGGTGAACACATTCGCTCTAAAGGAAGCCTCCATAGCGATGTGTGGACGGGAACTGCGGCGGACCTTGCAGAAAGAAGCCAACTTGCCGTGTATCCCGTTGTCGGATGGTGGAGAGAACGACACTCCGAAGGTCACACAACGAAACGAGCACGCTATAGTCTGATCGTTTCAATTAGTACGCCCTCAACAGAGGTTGACCTCTACACGCCTGTTGAAACTCAAGTCGTCACTGAAGTTGAGCGATGAAGACATTTTCGACTGAATAGAGAAATTGATTAACTATCTAAATAGTCCGATTGACGCATTTACCTTATTTTCTAAGAAAAATTCGCGGCGCAATGTTGATATTGTTTTGTATTCGAGTCTATGTCGCTCCGCTCGTTTTTTGATGACCAAGAAGCTGAACTCACATCCTTCAAATCTCTTAGTATGCGCGGCGAGCCGCGCCCTTAACGATTTATCTGAACGGCCGACATAAACAATTGCACCATTTTTGCGGATTGCATAGACGCCAGGTGAGCAAGGGACAAGGCCGCACACCAAGTCCCTGTTGAGGCGCAACCAAAAGGAATTTTGGCCACTTATACACCAAAGGTTTTGCATAGGTATTGCACCAGTTCACGCTCAACTGTCTTTGCGTTGTGGACGTGTCCTGCCTCGGAAATCAAAATACGTTTCAAGCTCGGGTTTGTGCGCCTCCAATCAAAGTTTTTCATTTTTTTGAAGAGTTGTTCCGCAGCTTTTTCCCCACCAATGCTATACGCCTTAGCCGCCACCGTTGCGATTGCTCTCAATACGACTGCGTGAGTCCATAGGTACTTATCCTTGAGGTAGGATGGATCTTCTTTCCCTTCGACCACATTTTTCCACTCAGGCATAGCTTCATACATTTTTTCCCAGAACAATTTTGCTTTCTGCTCGGTCTCTTGTATTTTCTCGGTAGTAATAGATCCGAAAAGTAATGTGTTTGCGTCTCCGATAGAGGCGGCACTAAATAATTTTTCACTTGATCGCTTCGGATGACTTTTTTCCATCTCGACCCTATTGGAAAACCCTGGAAAATTACTAATTACAAATCTTGTGACTTGCTCATTCGGTCTTCCGCCCATCGCATTTAAGGCACTTTTTGAGACTAACTTTGCACTTCTATTTAGATCGGTGAATATTTGGTGCTTACGCTTGATGTCCGGTCGCCCGCTTTTTGGATCACGCACATCGAAGAAAACAACGGCGATGCTTTCATTTCCAAATTCTTTTTTATTTTTGTCGGACATTTCATGATAGGCATTCTTTATTCCCATCAATCGGTGTTGACCGTCTGCCACCGTAAATTGTTCCAGATCACGAATAATCAAGGTTCCGATGTCGGGACTTCCCTTCAGCGGGACAAATTTTAGAGGCATTTCACAATTCGCCGTAATGGAGTTAAAAACGTAGGTGTATTTTGTATTAGTCGAGAAGGTATCTTGAATATACTGGCTAATTTCGGGAATGCGTTTGAGATTCATGGCTCTTTGGGCCTCAACGGAAAAATCAATGTCTTCCTTTTTCTCAGCTTGATTCTGTTTGTGCTCCAAATAGGTATTAAATAAATTAGGCACACTTTTAATTTTCACCATCGCCACATAAAACTCTTTTCGACCCATTTTTCCGCGAAGTGCAGGGAATTTCAGCTCAGTCATCATTTTATTAAACCTCCGACTTAAATATTGCCCAATATTACTTTAGTAATAATTTATTTGCAACAAAAATGTGCCACAGGTATATTGTGTTGAAATAAGGGGGATTTATGGGCTCTCACCCTAAAAAAGAAGACACCTTTGGTAAGAACTTAAAGCGCATCAGGTATTCCCGTGGATTCACTCAAGGAGATGTCGCTCGTCGCGCAGGCGGACTCAGCCAGTCCGCTGTTACTCAAATCGAAAACGATCTAAAGGAGCCTACCCTAGGAACAATTCTAAAATTGGCTGCTGCCCTTAATGTTCCTGCTTCAAAGTTGGTCGATTTGAATTCACGAACGACCATTGACATCGGCGGATTTGAAAAAGCCTCCTCGTTCGATGAGGTTGATCCAGTTGAGTTGAAAAAGGCACTTGCACTAGTTCGGCATTTGAAGCGCCTTAAAGTAATCGAATAGGAAGGCTGACCTCGAAAGAACCCACGCCCCAGCTCAGCCGCCACTCAGCCAAAACTCAGATCACTACGCTGACAGCGAATGATTTTGAGTGACGGTGCTCCGAAAGCGATGCCGATAAACCCCTGAAACCTTTGGTTTAAGATTTTCGGTACTTACAAAATTTTTGGGAAAGCCTTTGAAGGAAATTGGCGGATTCGCACACACCTGACTTGTTCCAACTACTTAGCGAATCCGCTGTGCTCCAATAGCACAAATTACCCTTATCGCACTCTCTCAATTTTCGCTCGCTCCGGCAACATAAATCCATCCATTTAGGCCCCCGTTTTAACGGGGGGCGAATAGATTCACGACGTTTTGGGGCAGCTCTCGGGGGGTCTCAATCGCCTTCGCCTTGAAGCTCAAGGCTTCGGTCGCTCCCGCCTCCTCGATCCCGGCCATGCGAATGTAGATTTGCATGGTCTCAAGATCCTTCCATCCGCCGATCTTCATGACCTTCGTGGCCGGAACACCGGCTTGGATGAGGTGGGTCGCAAAACAGGCTCTCAGCGTGTGAAACTTGATGGACTTCAAGCCCTCAGTTTCACAGAAGGCTCGAAGAACCTTCGCCTGCATCCCGCGCTTAAGCTCCTGGAAGTCCTGAAACACCAGAGTTCCGTGCTCGTCCTTACCCCAGTTGATCGTGGGGAGATAACTTTGCAGGAACCAATAAAGCTCGCTTGAGACCGGAACCGTCCGCCAGTATCCCGCTTTCGTAGCACCGAAACTCTTTGTTTTCTGGCTCCAAGCTCTGTGAACCCGAATCAATCCATAGTTCTTTTGTGAACTATTGGATTTATCGAGCATCAGGGCCGTTTCCCGCGGAACAAGGTCGATGTCCTCTAAGCGAAGACCTCGAAGCTCTCCGGCTCGCATCCCGGTGTAAAGGTCCACCTTCCAGATCGGGAACCACGGATGCTCTTTTTCTTCCGCACGTTCGAGGAAAATTATCACCTCATCCCTGGTCAGGATTTCGGGTAATTTGCCCTCGGGCTTGCGCTCAAGCTCCACCGCATGAACCGGCGTCTTGTCCTTGCCGATGATGTGGCCGTGTTCCATTCCCCACTCGAAAATGCGTTTAATCGCAATTTTGAGTTGGTACTGGAGGTTGACGCTGGCTCCTTCCAGCTTCGCAAGCTGGAAGATTTCAGCGCCATCCGCGAAGCTCAGAGACGAGGCGGGCTTGTTCCACCATGATTTCGTCCAGTTGTTCGCCCGCGCCACATAGTCGCGGATCGTATCGGGTTTGAGTTTCGCGGAGGGGAACATCTTGTAATAGAGTTCCCACCGTTCGACCACTTCGCCCCAAGTCGCGCCCTCGTTTTCACGTCGGGCGAGGCGGAGACAAGCGTGCTGATATTCGCGTTTGAAAACCTTTTCGGCTTCCTCTTGCGAGGCCAGCTCGTTGACTCGTTTCTGCTCTCGAATCTTACGATTCTTGCGCGAAACGATGTTCACATAAGCCTGCCAAAAAATTTGACCGTCTAATTCGTAACTGGTTACACCCACTTTGAACCTCTCTTTCAAATCAGAGAGAGTTCAAGTAGGCGATCCAGCTCGACCCTTTTGATGTAGAGGCGTCGCCCCCATTTGCGGGCTTTTAACAAGCCCCTCCAAATGGCTGTGCGAATCGCCCCATCAGAAGGTTTTCCGTCTTTCTTGCGGAATTTCCGCAAGTACACAGCAGCGTCTTTCGTAGATAACCAAGTCAGATTGTCAAAGAGCGTAGTTTCAGATTCCTTGCTTTCAGGCGCGGAATCAGAGTGTTTAGCACTGTCCATAAATCTATCTCCTTCGGCGATTTTTTTCAAGATTTTTGAGAGAGGTGGCGGCGCGTTTTCCCTCTGAAAATGCGACATTTTCAGAGGGAAAATTGGCGCAAGACGGATCAAGATTTTGCGACATCATCCGAGCCGATTTGCTTCACGGCTTGCTCGGAAATTCGCGCAAGAAATTCGTCCATCGTGATCTGGCCGAACTTGGCGCAGTAGGCACGGTAGCTTTGCTCCATGCGATCACGCCCGGTCAGACTGGCCTCCTGAAGTTCGGCCACGTCTGCCGCCGTGATCTTCGTCATGAGCTTGAGCAGAAGCGCGTCCATCTTGACGCGCTTTCCGCTCTGCTTCTTGTTCACTTTCGCCAGCTCCGCGAGGAGCTTCTTGCGCGTTTCGATGGAGACGCGAATCGCTGCGGACGTGGATTTCTTGAGGATTTGCTTGGGTGCTTTTTTGACTTCGGAAGTTTCCATAAAGGGTTCCCCTTTGTGTGAAACCTCGTCCGCCTGTGGTGGTAGGAGAGGAGTTGAATTTGTGTCGCCTCGGCTCGCACCGTAGGCGGTTAAAACCTAAAGACCGATGTCCGGCCCTCGCCCGCGATCTTTGCCAAGACCGCTTGGCTCGAATGCCCTGACTTCAATGGCGAACGGGTCCAGCCGTCGCTTCACTTCATGAAGCGCCTGGGCGTCCCGTTCGCGGCGCTCCGCTTTCGCGGAATGCGCCATGTGGACTTCTGTGATGTGTGAATGCAGCGCCAAAATTTCGTCGAGACGACGACTGGAGTCGCCCTCGCCGAAGAAAACCAGCGTGCTCACATCTTGATGACGCTCGCCCGCTCCCTGCGCCTTGAAAAGCGCATAGCTGAACACGTCGGGGAACACGATCAGGCGTTTCGACTTGTTCAGCGACTCATGGAAAACGCCCGCCGGATTTCCGTGGCGTTTCGCTTTCCAGTTGCCACCCGCGTCTTCTTTGAACTCAAGGGCTGAATCGCCCTTTTCGTTCATCATCCACAAGTTGCCGTTTTCGCCCGCGAACACACCCTTGTGCTGCGAAAGCACTTTTTCCGCCTTGGCGGGTACGCCCTCGGCTTGCAAAACCTTGCGAAGTGCGTGCGATGTTTTGTCCCGTGCTGGCCGTGTCTTCGGGATATAAAACGACTGATAGCCGCGCTTATATTCCCCCATGGCTTGCTCGAAAAGAAGCAAGCGCGGATTCTTGTTGATCTTAGCCAAGGCGCGCACATAGTTCGTCTCGTCGTGGATCGCCACGAATTGCACGATGCCGCCGCGCTGATCGTTTTTCGTGTTCGTCCAAGTGTTGCCGTTGATCTCAACGAACGTGCGACCTTTAAGCACGGTTTTTCCTTGGGCGTTCACTTCGGTCTGGATCTTATGCTCGCGGCAGTAATCCAAAATCTGCACGTTCTTCGCTTTTTTTAGCTCCGCATACAGAGGGCCACCGCGCTCATCAAAAACAGCAGGCAGATCAGCGTCAGGGGAACGGCGGTCGATCTTCGTAAACTTGCCGTAATCCTTTTTTCCATCTCCGTGATCGCCTGTTGATTTAAGTAATAGATCGCTTGCAGTTCCCAAAGTACGTCCTTTGTCGTCAAAGGCTGCTCGCACATTCCCGCGCAGTTGTTCTCTAAGCCCTGGCACATTTGCGAATCGTTCATCATTCTCCTTAAAGGCTTTCATTAGCCCGTCTTTGTCGAAGTTTTTTCCGAGTGAGCGCCCGCGAATCGCCTTCTTGTCGCCGTAGCCGTAACTGATGTTCTTCGGCTCCACGCGGGCACGCACGCCCAGCTCATCCAAAATGCCGACGTACTCATCGAAACCTGTGCTAGCCGCCCGCGCAAAATCGACTTTTTGGATCAGATCGGCATACCAAGAATTTTTACCCCGCTTGACCATCTCACGAACTTGTTTGGGTATATTCACGTCGGGCTCTTTGACCCTCTTGCCCATTTCAGAAAGGCCGTTTTCCCGACAGATTTCGTTGCTGACTTTATGAAGCCGTTGGATGTTCTTCTTTTTGGTATCCAGTATCTTTCCGGTTTCAGAGTTCACCGTGCAGATCACAATATGGTTATGAATGTGCCCCTTATCCGTGTGAGTCGTCACCCAAGCCATGTGGCCGGGAGCCCACCTTTCGGCAAGCTCTCGACCCATTTGATTGTACTTCTCAGGCTGATGCAGATTGCTCTCGCTCGGCGACCACGCCTGAATGATCGTCCGCGAAAGAACTTGCAGGTTCTTTCGCGGAAAACGGGCGTGTTCGGCCTCGATCTCTTGCACCATCTCCGCGGTGGCCCCCTCCGGGTGCTCCTCGATGGATGGTGACGAACGATCCTTCGAGATGTACTTTTTCAGACCTTGCGGGGAGTTCACCCGTTCAATTCTTACGAACGCCACGGTTCACTCCCATTTGATGACGAAGATTCACGACTTCCGCCAAGATGCCATTGAACGACTGACTCCATCCGGTCATGAGGCCGGAGTTAATTTTGTGCGCGATCTGGTTCAGGTTGTTTCCGATCCGCTTCAACTCCGCGATGATGCGGTCGGCATCTTCTCGCGTGAAAAGCGGGTTTTCCAGATCGAAACGATTGAACGTATTTTGCTTGAGGATGTCGGGAATCGAAAGCCCGAGCGCCGTCTTCATTTTCTGAATGCGTTTAAACTCGTTTTCCGTGAAACGAACGCACGAAGCGGGTAATCGTTTGTTCTTTTTTTCCACTGCGTTTTCCACCGTTTTTCTCCTCCGTTTGAGTGAGTTTCGGTGGCCGCGTTTTTGTCGTAGGCCAAAACCTTTTGCTTTGCTTTCCCTCCGCTATCGCGGTCGGTCCTCTTGGATTTAAGCGAGGCTTATTTGAAGGCGGCGAGGAGTGCTTTGAAAATCGTGGTGAGCCAACCTTTGACCTCTTCGTGGTCAACGCCCGTTTCCGCTGCGGCCTTCGCCGCATCCCGAACGGTCGCGTGTAGCTCGCCTACGGCGTGCGCCACCTCATCGCCCGCATCCATCGTCGCTTCTTTAATCTCTCCCATGTTGGACCTCCTCTTTGTTCACTTTCAGAATCTTGGCTTTGATCGTTTCGTTGGCCCCTTTCAGCTCTTCGAGCGAAAGGGCCAGATGCGTTTCGGCTTTCTTCAAACTCTCGTTTTCAGAAACCGCCTGCGCGATTTCAGGCTGCGCTTGCAGCTTTTCAATCAGCGCGTTTTCTTTCTGCAAAATGGCGTGAACCGATTCCTCCCTTCGGTTGATGCTCGCGCAAGCGATGAGCCAGGTCGGAGTCGTTAACGCCAACATGGTCAACAACAGCGGAATGCGTTTCAAAAGTTCGTTTGTGTTTAAATTTTGCGTCTGTTTGTTCATGTTTTTTTCCTTTGTTCGTGTTGTTGTCTGTTTGATTATTTTTAGGGCATTTTTGGTTCGGGCAAGATAGGGCGTGGATATCCCACACCCCAAAAAAGTGAGGGCATCCTGCCCCCACACCCCCTCGGCCCGACCCCTGCGTAGTCGGGCTCAGGCTTTGCCTGAGCTTCGCCGAGGAGCTGCCCTAAAGGGCTTTTTTGCTTGTTGAGGGCTTCGCCCCCAAACCCCCGGCGGCACTCCGCGCCGCCTTTCATGAAGAGCGAAATCATAGGACCGCCTTTGCCGCGGAGGTCAGGCTTGAGGCCGATCCGAGCTCCACGCCCGTGCCGGCCACACCTTGCGCGGCCCCCAAGAACTCAGGCGCGGACTCTCCTGTGTGTTCGCCAAGCATCGGTTTCAAAAACATGAAGACCGATCCTGTCGTCATCGTGGCGACCAGGATTTGCAGCCACGAATAGATGGAAAACATATAGTACATTCGATGGCTCACAACGCTGGCGGAGTACATGGAAACGCCATCGGCCATTTGCCCGAAGGCTGTCATGGCCTCTGACGACATCGAGATGCCGAGCATGATGTGATAGAGAAGCGTCCAAAGCGGCGTCCACAAGAGCACCGAGAAATAAATCCAGAACCACACCAAGAGGACGCGCCATTTTCCCGCGACCACGAAGAACATCAGCCAAGGAAAGACGGCCACCAAGAGCATACGGATAAAGCCCGCGACATGAGGCGCACGGGCCAGGTGTTCGCTGAATTCCTGTGACCGTTTGGCCGACTCGGAAGCCCCCTGGAGATCACGCATTCCGATGGCTCCAAGAATCCCATCCCAGCTAAAAACCTGTCCGAGAATCTGGAAGCTGTAACCAGTTTTTCCGAAGACTTCGGCACCCTTGTGAATCCCGAGGCGGCCTTCTGATTTGTCGGCGTAAAAGTTCGCAAGAGCTTGAGAGGCGACGTAGTTCTTGAAGTAGGACGGATCGAGTTTCCCACCATAGGAGTACACGACGCTGGCCTCCCACGGAAGGCGGTCGGAGAGTCCCTTGGTCTGCACAGAAGCGTAGTCGTTGAGCTTCTGCACGGTGGATTCTTTCACCTCCAAGCACGTCGTGGTCTTGCCTTCACCCAGATCAATCGCCACGTCGGAAAGCTCCCGATCAATCTCCCGGCTGGCCTGGAAAAACCCATCCACCGCCGCGCGGTTTTTGAATTCGGCCAAGGAAGGGATGATCTTCGTGAAGCACTCATCCGTGTAGAATTGCAGTTGATCACGCAGCCCCGGATCTTCGATGGTCGAAGTTCCCGCGTACATGATCGCTTTATAGAACATATTCGGAGCCGTAAGCTGTGACGTGCCCTTGGCAAACACACCGTCGATCACGCGGGCCAGGAGCCCCGTCAATTCCTCGGCGGTTCGGCTCAAAACACTAAACACGATACTGACCCGGAATTGCGATTCCGCGGGGCCGCCGTTGGCTTTCACATACGAATTGTCCGCCCAATTTTTTCCCTGAAAGTCCATCACCTCGGCGTTCGAGCCCACGCGCAGGATCGCCAACCCCAGGAAAAGGCACGCCACCACTTTGACGAAACGAGAGAGCGGGATCTGCTTTCGCTCGATCAGAGATCCCGGCAAGTAACGGGAAATGAACTTCAGAATCGTGAAAAAGAACATGACCCCGAAGATCATCAGGATCAGGCCCTTGAAGAAGGTCTCGCCGGTTATCAGCTCAATGAACTTCGAGTGAAGGCTAAGTCCTAGAAGCTGATACAAGGCTTCATAAGCAGTATTTGAAAACATGGTCCTCCTCTCTAGTTCCCGTCGCACATCACGCCATCAGCACAGTCGAAGAAGCGACTGCGGGCGGATCGTGCATCCAGTTCTGTTTGGTCACGAAGAAGGCGCTCCTTCGATAGCTCCAGGTGAAGCCCCTCGCCCTCTTGATTGATCTGGGCTACGACTTCATTCAGAGGGGAATTGCGCTCCTTCTGAAGCTCCAGCGTGGCTTCCACTGAATTTTTAAGGGCGCTGCGCTTGTTCTCGATTTCCTTCTTGCGGCGTTCCGGCAAGTTCGGGTTCTGACTTGCAAGCTCCAAGACATCGAGCGAGCGGTTCATATCGTCGGAGAAACGGGCGACTGCGATAGAACTTGCGAGCCGTTGGCAGTAAAGCGCGCGAGCTCGGTACGGCATCACCGCCAGGTTTCTGAGGGTTTGGCGGTCCAGGAGGACTTGATCCTTGATGCCGGTTACATCTTCGAGATTCGCCCCGCGAATGACCGTATTAGCCCCTTGGGGGCCAGCGGCGTCGATCTTCTTGAGAAGTCCTTGACAGAGCTTTTCCTGAACATCGCGTTCGATACCGGCCAAATGCGTGCGAGGGGTGATGCCGAAGGGCTTATCGCCGTATTCCACCGAAACGCGCCCGCGAGAAACCACGGTGTCGCCGACCAGATTCTTGACGAGATTGATCGTGCTGGCGGCGGCAGGAGTATCCAGCCCAGCCCAGCGTGCGGAACTCGAAATCAGCTTGTTCGAGCTGGATTTTTCCCCGTACTTCGAGCCGGACCAGTTGGCGATGTCGGTATCCCACACACGGGACGAGTTGCAGGACTGCATGGCAGCCTCGATGTTTCCGCCGTTGCGTTCAATCTCACGATGAACGCAAGACTGGCGTTCTTCATAGAATTCCTGCACCCGTGAATCGGTGTACTTGTCCATGAGAGAACACTGATCGAGCCGCATTTGCGACATGAAGTTCGCGTTGATCTGCGAGTGCTTTAGGATCGCGCACCAAGTTGGCGAAAAATAGCACGCGAGAAGCATCGGCGAACCCGCGATGATGTCCTTTCCCATGTCACCGAAATAGCGGCTGTCGAGGATGTTCTTGAGACTCGCCTGGAGCGTGCTTTTGAAATCCACGCGACCGCAATCCGATCCGATGCCGAGATTTACGCCGACATCGACGGTTCGATACTCGTCGAAGATGGGATCACGTCGAAGCTCCTGGCGCTTGAACAGAT
>JAHBUU010000096.1 GCA_019637895.1 Pseudobdellovibrionaceae bacterium
GCTTTTTCACACGAACTTTGTCGCCATCGATCGTCAGTTCCACGCAATCGCTGTGGATACCTGTTTTGATCTTGGCGGCCACTCGAGGGAACAAATCGCGACCGAGTGCGGAGGCCGAAGCCAAAAGCACTTGAGGCTGGATCTTTTGGACGATTTCAGCAACCGCGCCCATGAAGAGCTCAGGGTTGTAAAGATCGAAGGCGGCATCTTTGATCAGGTGGACTTCAGAGGCACCGTTCGCGCCGAGGTCGTTCACCAACTGCGAAGAAGTCGATCCAAGCGCCAGGGCAACGACGGTTTGTCCCGAGGCGGAGGCCGCCTGCAGGAGTTCGATGGAGGAGCGCTTGAGGGCCCCATTGTTTGCTTCTGCGAAAACGAGAATTTTAGCCATGGAATCCCCTTAGAGAACTTTCGCTTCGTCGCGAAGAAGTTGAACGAGTGACGAGACCTGTTGAGCGGAATCTCCGGGAATGATTTTCACCGGTGGTTTTTCCGCAGGGAGCGAGAAGTTCACCATTTTGGTCTTCGCGTCCAAGGCCGAGAAGTCGATTTCTTTGAGAACTTTCTTTTTGGCTTTCATGATACCCGGAAGGCTCGCGTAACGAGGCATGTTCAGGCCTTTGTTGGCGCCGATGACTGCCGGAAGCATGAGCTGGGCAACCTCTTTGGCTCCGCCTTCGATATCGCGCTCGACGGTGATCTTTTCGCCTTCGTAGGACAACTTTGAAACGACTGTCATGTGAGGGGCATTCAAGTTTTCGGCGAGCATCTGTCCAACACTGGAAGCGTTGTCATCGATGGCAAGCTTTCCGGTGAGGATGAGCTGGGCTCCGCCTTCTGCTTGAATGGTTTCTGCCAAGGCCTTGGCTGTCGAGAAGGGGTCAATCCCTTCAGGAGCGTTCACGAGAATTCCCTCGTCCGCGCCCATCGCCAGGGCGGTTCTCAGGACGTCGGCGGCCCGAGGCTTGGGTCCAACGGTGACAGCAAAGACGGTCGCGCCCGGGTTTTTTTCCTTGAGCTTGACGGCTTCTTCGACGGCGTATTCGTCATAAGGATTCATCACCCACTTGACGCCAGCCGTGTCGATGCCGGTCTTGTCGCTATTGATTTTGATTTTCGTTTCCGTGTCCGGAACTTGCTTGATGCAGACGAAGATTTTCATTCACGCTCCATTGAAAAAATCGATTTTTTGTTCTCATACAGAAATCGCCGGGGCAATAGTGAAAATAGATACTTGACCCACAGCAACAGTGACTGGTGGTTGGACAACCGAAAGCTAAATGAGATATGAAAGAAGGAGTCACAACAAGGAGAAAAATCGTGTTCAGCTTTCTGACGTCTACGGTCGGAAAGAAGTATCTGATGGGTCTTTCTGGCTTGATTTGGACCGGTTTCGTTTTCGCTCACATGGCAGGCAATATGCTGATGTTCGTGAGCCCTGACGCTTACAATATTTACGGTCACAATCTAGTCACAGGCAAACTCATATACTTCGTCGAAGGCCTTCTGATTCTTGCCCTCATTACCCACGTCGTTTTGGCGATCAATCTGACGCTGGAAAACCGCAAGGCTCGCCCCTCCCGTTATGCGATGCTGGGAAGCAAGGAAAAAGGCTCTCGTTGGGCCTCCCGAACCATGGCGATTCACGGAACGATCATCCTGATTTTCATCATCAGCCACCTGATCACCTTCAAGTTCGGCACTTATTACGAGACCACGGTTGACGGCGTCGTGATGAGGGATCTCTTCCGACTGATGATCGAGATCTTCACTCAACCGGTCTATCTGGTTTGGTATTTCATCTCCTTGATCCTCTTGGGCTTTCATTTGAGCCACGGAGTTGGGTCGGTCTTTCAGTCCTTCGGCCTTTTGCATCCCGCCTATCAGCCGATGATCAAAACAGTCAGCTGGGTTTATGCGATCGTCGTCGTGCTCGGTTTTCTGTCTCAGCCGATCGCGGTTTTTCTTTTTCACAATAACGGAGGTCAGGCATGAGCTCGAAAGTGGATGGAAAAGTTCCAGCGGGCGATCTGAGCACCATGTGGACGGATCAGCGCTTCAAAATGAAGCTGGTGAACCCGGCCAACAAGCGAAAGCACACGGTCATCGTGGTCGGAACCGGCTTGGCCGGTGCGTCTTCCGCGGCGACTTTGGGTGAGCTCGGCTACAACGTCAAAGCCTTCTGCGTTCATGAATCCCCTCGTCGTGCCCACTCGGTGGCCGCTCAAGGTGGGATCAACGCAGCTAAAAACTACCAAAATGACGGCGACTCGATCCAACGCCTCTTTTATGACACCATCAAGGGCGGGGACTTCCGCTCTCGTGAAGCCAACGTCTATCGGTTAGCGGAACTCTCGGTCAATATCATCGACCAAGCGGTCGCCCAGGGTGTGCCTCTTGCTCGCGAATACGGCGGCCTGCTGTCGAACCGTTCCTTCGGGGGCGCTCAGGTTTCAAGAACCTTCTATGCTCGTGGACAAACCGGACAACAGCTCTTGCTTGGCGCTTACTCGGAAATGATGAGACAGGTCGAGGCCGGGACGGTGAAGCTCTACAATCGCCGCGAGATGCTTGAACTCGTCGTCATCGATGGCAAAGCTCGCGGAATCATCACTCGGAATCTGCTGACCGGAGAGATCGAGTCTCATGAAGCTGATTGTGTGGTGATGTGCACAGGCGGATACTCGAACGTCTTCTTCCTGTCGACGAATGCCATGGCCTGTGCGGTGACGGCGGCCTGGAAATCCCATAAAAAGGGCGCTTACTTTGCGAACCCTTGCTTTACGCAGATTCACCCGACTTGCATTCCTGTTCATGGGGATATCCAGTCGAAGCTGACGTTGATGTCCGAGTCTTTGCGGAACGATGGTCGCGTTTGGGTTCCTCAGATGAAGGGCGACAAGCGCCATCCGAATGAGATTCCCGATTCTGAGCGTGACTACTATCTGGAGCGCATCTACCCGAGCTTCGGAAACTTGGCTCCTCGTGACGTTTCCTCCCGACAGGCGAAGTTCCGTTGTGATGAAGGACGTGGCGTTGGTGAAACTGGCCAGGCGGTCTATCTCGACTTCCGCGACGCGATCAACCGTTTGGGTCGCGACAAAATTGCAGAGCGCTACGGGAACTTGTTCCAAATGTACGAAAAAATCACCGGCGAGAATCCTTACGAGCAGCCGATGAAAATCTATCCAGCCCCGCACTACACGATGGGCGGCCTGTGGGTGGATTACAATCTGATGAGCACGATCCCCGGTCTTTTCGTGGCCGGAGAGGCCAACTTCTCGGATCATGGAGCAAACCGGCTTGGGGCCTCGGCTTTGATGCAGGGCCTGGCGGATGGGTACTTCGTTGTTCCATACACTGTCGGCGATTATATCGCTGGCAACAAGATGGCTCCCGTCACCACCGATCACGAGGCCTTCCGCTCTGCGAACCAAGGCGTTCGATCCGAGATCGAAAAGCTTCTGTCCATTAAGGGAACTCGAACGGTCGACTCTTTCCACAAAGAGCTGGGTCGCTTGATGTGGGAATACTGTGGAATGTCCAGAAACGAAGCCGGCTTGAAAAAGGCTCTCGAGGAGATTCCGAAAATTCGCAAGGCCTTCTGGTCTGATGTGCGGATCCCTGGCGAAGCCGATGAGGTGAATACCGAACTCGAAAAGGCCTGCCGTGTGGCGGACTTCCTCGAACTCGGAGAACTCATGTGCCGTGATGCCCTCGAGCGCAAAGAGTCCTGTGGTGGTCACTTCCGAGAGGAATACCAGACGCCGGATAACGAGGCCTTGCGTGATGACGAGAATTTCTGCCACGTTTCGGCGTGGGAATGGAAAGGCACGGATCAGCCGCAAGAGCTTCACAAAGAAAAGCTGTCCTTCGAAAACGTCAAACTCAGCACAAGAAGCTATAAGTAAGAGGTGCAGCGTGGCGGATAAACTAATCAACGTTAAGCTCAAAGTCTGGCGCCAAAAGGGTCCAAAAGATCAGGGATCCTTTAAGGAATACGACGCAAAGAACGTCTCGACGAGCGAGTCTTTCCTGGAAATGCTCGATCAAGTGAACGAAAACCTGATCACCAAGGGTGAAGACCCGATCGTCTTTGATCACGACTGCCGAGAAGGGATCTGTGGATCCTGCGGCTTCATGATCAATGGCGATGCTCATGGACCTCAGAAGTCGACGACAGTTTGCCAGCTCCACATGCGCGCCTTTAAAGACGGCGACGTTCTGGTATTGGAGCCCTGGAGAGCCTCGGCCTTCCCCATCGTCAAAGATCTGATGGTCGACCGAAGCGCTCTTGATCGAGTGATTTCTTCGGGCGGGTACATCAGCACCAATGCTGGCGGGGCTCGTGATGCGAACTCGATTTTGATTCCAAAACAAGACGCCGACGAAGCGATGGCTTCTGCGACTTGCATTGGGTGTGGTGCTTGCGTGGCCTCTTGTAAAAACGCCTCCGCGGCGCTTTTCACATCCGCAAAAATTTCCCACATGGCGCTTTTGCCTCAGGGTCAGGTCGAAAGAGAACGTCGGGCTCTTTTGATGGTTGAGCAGATGGATGAAGAGGGCTTTGGTGCTTGCAGTTCGACCGGTGCTTGTTCCGCGTCTTGTCCGAAAGACATTTCGTTGACGAACATTGCTCGGATGAACCGAGAGTTCCTGAAAGCTTCGATCAATAAAAAACCGGAAAGCTCTGATAGCGGCGGAATGTAGTCGTTTCGTTCGCAGAAAAAATCGAGAGGATCGGAAAAGAGAGAGGGAGTTCCCTCTCTCTTTCTTTTTTGGGAACTACTTTTTGAGATAGTTGCAGGTATTTCCACTCGCGAGGATTTCGTAACCCTCTCGGATCGCGCCATTTTCAAACTCGACAGCATCCGCCTTGGCGCCCGCACGTGTATAGCCAACGATCGTGTAAGAGGTGTCTGAATTCTTGAGAGTGTAGGTTTCTCCGAAACCTTCTTTGCCTGGAGCGCCCAATGGATTCTCAATGCGGAGATTCGTTTCCAGCTGACCTTGCACCTCGAAAACACGAGCCCATGAAAAATCCTGATTTGTCATCTCGTTGCCATAGCTGAACACAGCCTTGCCTGTCAGCGTCTGGCGGTACTGATTCGCCCCGAGGCTTTCATATTTATTCACCGTGGAAGACACCGTGATGACGGTGATTCCTTCTTCCTCTGAGGTTGTCTGCTCTTGAATCAGAACGGAGTCGTTTGTGGATTTGTAGACCGCGAATCCTGTGGTTTGAAACTGTTTACGAAGAACCTCGCCGGATTCCATTTTTTGAACGTGATAGGACAGGCAGGAAACTTCATAAGTTCCGTCCGGAAGAACGGAAGGAATATTCGAAGCCAAGGCGTTGAGACTCAGAATAGAGCTCGCGATCAATACAGCAAATCTCATGGGGACTCTCCTCTATTTGGTTATAAACAAACCATCGCGAGATAAGAGCAAAATTCGAATGAGATCAATTGAAATCGGAGTCCCGCTGAACAGCGCGAACCGTCAAAAAAATCGACGAGATTTCAGTACTTTAAGCGCCGCGTTCTATGCACCGAAAGAGAGTTTCGGGGTGTCTGAAGGGTGGAAACACATCTTGTCCGACTTCATGACACTCGATCAAAAGGATGAACCGTGAAGAAGCTCGGACAGATCATGAATGAATTGGGTTTTCGGGCTGACGCCTCCCAGGCCTCGAAGGAGGCGTTCATCAAACATCTCTTGCGAGTGTCCGAAGGTGTTCATGTCATGCCACCGACCGAAGTCGAGCTTGTCGCCCAGCAAGGGTCGAAAGTCGCGACCCTACCCACAGCACAAAAAAGAAAACTCGAAGACCCGCAGCCCATCCAGCTTTCCTTCGATTTCTCTTCCCAAAAAGACGACAAAGATTCCGCTTAGCCTCGACCCTTATCCCGTCTGACCTATGTCCGATTTCGTCTCGAAATCTTCAAATGCTTTGCCTCTTTTTCTAGCTAGTACCAATTTGGAACTGCACGACATTTTTGTCATATCTCTGAGGAGGGATTATGCGGCTTATGGAACGAGCCACCCGACTTGCTGTTGCGATCATCGCTTCGGCTGGGTTGAATGCTTTCGCTGCGGAACCTGAAGCGGTTCCTGGTGAATACCTTGTGAAAATGCGCAGCCCGGTCAGTGAGGACAAAGCCGTTTTGAACGTGCTGTCCGAACAACTTGGCGCAACGGTGAAGAGCACGATCCCAGGAATGCAGATCGTGGTCATTCAGCGTGCGGTCATGGAGACTGCGGAATCCGTAAAAGAAGTGATGACGATGAATTCGGACGTCGAGTACGTCGAGCCGAACTACATCTATCGTGCGAATCGCACGCCGGATGATCCAATGTTGGGTCAACTCTGGGGTTTGAACAACACTCAGAATCCAGGTGTGGACGTCAATGCTCTGAAGGCCTGGGACATCGAAACGGGTAATCAAGATCTGATCGTTGCGATCATCGATACGGGGATCAACTACAATCACCCGGATCTGGTTGGCAATATGTGGGTGAACGAAGCCGAAGCCAATGGTCTTCCGGGCGTCGATGACGACGGAAACGGTGTTGTCGATGATATCCATGGATACAACGCCATTCAAAATTCCGGTGACCCGATGGATGACAACGGTCACGGAACTCACTGTGCGGGAACAATCGGTGGGAAAGGAAACGACGGCAAAGGGATTGTCGGTGTTGCCTGGAATGTGAAACTCATGGGTGCGAAGTTCTTGTCCGCTTCTGGCGGTGGAACTCTTGAGGGCGCGGTTCGTGCGATCGACTACTCGACTCGCATGGGTGCGAAAGTCCTTTCGAACTCTTGGGGTGGCGGCGGTTTCTCGCAAGCCCTCTTTGATATCATTCAGCGTTCGAACGAAGCCGGTAACGTCTTCGTCGCTGCAGCCGGAAACTCTCGCAGCAACAACGACTCCACAGCGTCTTATCCAGCGACTTATGATGTGCCGAACATCATTTCCGTTGCTGCCGTTGATAGCTCTGGAAAGCTCGCGTCCTTCTCGAGCTATGGAAAAACCAAAGTTCATGTCGCGGCTCCAGGCGTAGATATCCTCTCCAGCACTGGCGGTGGATACTCGACGATGTCTGGAACTTCGATGGCGACTCCGCACGTCTCTGGCGTCGTGGCTTTGATGCTTTCCCATGACCCGACTCTTGATGCGGTCACCGTGAAAGAGCGTCTGGTTGCCACTTCGAAACCTTTGCCGGCTCTTCGTGGAAAAGTGAAAAGCGGCGGGATGGTCGATGCAGAGGCTGCAATGCTGAACATCACCCCTCCACCGAACGAAAACGATCCGCGCAACTGGCAGAGCGTTCCGGTTGCCGTTTCCTCCGAGCATCCTTATCAGAACAACTTCACGGCGACTTACGACGTGAGTGTTCCGGGCGCTCGTCAGATTTCCGTCTACTTTGAAAAATTCCAGACGGAAAATCGTTTCGACACCGTTACCATCAAGAAAGCCGACGGCACCGTTGTTGAAGTTCTCAGTGGCGACAACGATGATACCTTCTCGGCCGTTATCGATGGCGACAGCGCGATCATCGAGTTCAAAACCGACGGATCGGCCGTTCGCTACGGTTGGGATATCACCAAGGCTGCTTGGCGATAAGACCCCTTAGAGTCTGAAATCGACCCGCGAAGTGAGAGCTTCGCGGGTTCTTATTTTTTAAATTTTTGAGGATTTCAGATCAGGAATGGCGCTGCCAGAAGTCAGTCATCTTCAGATTCACGTAGTCGGGAAAATCCAGCTGAGTGCAGTGGGATCCATAAGGGACGGTCATATAATCGATGGTAGGGATCAGGCGCTGGAAATCCTCTTGCAGGTGTTTCGGCGTGACCCGGTCGTTTTCGCCCACGATCACCAGGGCGGGAACTTTGATTTCGGGAAGGATGGCGTTGGCGTTGAAGTTCATCATGGATTCGAAAAGCGCCATGAAAATCGGAAGCTCCATATGGGCAACCCCGCGGGCATAAACTTCGATGTCCTTGAAATGGGTAAGACTCAAATTGAATCCGCCAGCCAGGGCGGCAAGGCGCATCGACAGTGGATTATCGACGGCCAATCTCCACAGAGTATTCCACAGGTCAGGACTTTTTCCGTAAGCGGCTTTCACGAAGTGGTAAAAAGGCTCGACGACATCGAGGCCGAACATATTTTTGATCGGGTTCTGAGCGAAGCCGTTGATGAAGCAAAGACTTTTGAAAAGCTCGGGCTTTTTTTGATAGGCCTCGAGGATGACCGGGGCCCCGAAACTATGACCGACGAAATGAGCCTGAGGAATTTTCAGATGGTCCATGAGGCCCACGAGGTCTTGGGCAAGATCCGCCATGCCGAGGTGTCGCATATCCCCGACCGGCTGAGAGCGATGATGGCCCCGCAAATCAAAAACCACAGTTTTCATGGACGAGGAAAAATGCCGAACCTGGTGGTGCCAGTGGTTCATCAAACAAGCGATGCCGTAAACGAAAACAACCGGCGTTCCTTCCCCCCTGACCTCATAGTAGATGGGAGTTCCGTCAAAGCTTTCAAAGGTGCCCGTCTGTTTTTCAAAAGTTTCCATATTCCAGTCTCTTAGATGTAGCGCACTCGTATGACAGTTCCGCCGATTCGAATCTGATCCCCTTCGGAAAGAGGCTGATGAGGTTGCGGCGGCTCATCGTTGATGAATAAACGACCCTGACTGTGATCCTCGAAAAGTGCAACCCCTGGACCCGGAATCAGTTGGAAGCACCGGTCCGGCGCTTCGGGATCCAAAAGGTCAATATCCAGGTGTCCTGCTCCGGCAATGCGAGGCCCATAAGCGCAGGTGATCAGGGTGTCCGCCTGAACCCCTTGAGTGAAATCCAACTGAATGACCGGCGTGAACGTCTGACCGAATTCGGGGTCGACTTGATTTTCCAGCGAGCGGTTCATCAAGTGCTCTTGAACCTTATCCTGCCAGGGCTTCAGATCCATCAGCTGGATCAGGTCCTCGGAAGAGCCCTCGGCCACGGTCATCATGGTTTCCCCGACCTTGAAGGTCACTCCGGGGATCAGCGAGACCTTTTTGACCCGTCGGCCGTTCAGAATCATGGCGTTGGCGGACCCCTGATCCATCAGGGCCAGGCGTCCTTTGTTATCGAGTTCCACTTTTGCGTGTAATCCCGATACTTTAGAGTCCTCCTCAAGGAGGATCTCGCCCTCGCGCCGACCGATGCGAAGGCCTTCTTCGGCCGTGAATTTTTTTCCAGTCAGGGGACCGGAGAGGATTTCAAGGTATAAAGCCATCACCTTAGAGCTTACCGATTCAAAAATTCTTCAACAAGATCCGGTTCTTGAAGTTGGTCCTAAGCCATGCTACTCCCTTGAGTCCAAATTAAAAGTCATCCTTGCTCCGTCCATTGTGGCCGGGGCTCTTGAACCGAAGGGATTGAAATGGAACTGACGAAAGCCAGTGTCAAAAAGCCGTACGAGGTCGTGGTGATCATGCATCCCGATGCGACCGTCGACGAACAAAAAGACCTTTTCCGCAAAAACAAGGCGACCATCGAATCCTTCAGTGGATCCGTGTTCTCTTTGGAAACTTGGGGAAAACGAACTCTTGCCAACCCGATTGGTAAAACAAAACGGGCCATCTATTTTCACTCGCTGTTCGAAGCGGACACCCAAGCGGTGGCCGAGCTCGAGCGGACGATGAGAATCAATGACCGCGTTCTTCGCTTCATGCACACCCGTCTCGACGAGCGTGTATCTTTGGCGAAGTACATGGAGTCCTTCAAAAAAGGTCTTCAAGACAGCGCGGCTCGCGAAAAAGAACGCGAAGCCAAAATTGCCGCTCGTAAAGCTGCCTTTGCTGCCGCAAAAGCCGCTGAACGTGGCGAGTAATCTTTAAGACAAGAAGCCGGAACAAGTTTTGAAAAAAACGGCGACCCTTCCCCAGTGGCTCATTCAAACAGCGGTGGCCGTCGTTTTGACGGCCCTGACGGGTTTTTTGGGTTCGCCGTTCCTGCGAGTGATGAGGCAGTCCCAAGGACCGCTTCGCTATTGGATCACCGGGATCATTCTTGTTTTGAGCTTTTGGTTTCTGGGCGCCTCCGCCCTTGCCGTTTTCCTCGGCTCCGTTTGGATGACTTTAGGAGCTTACTCGGAATTCGAAGCAAAGGGATTTGGCTGGCGGACATCGGGCTTGATCTCCCTGATTCTCGGAACCATCACGGGTGCGACTGGCGCTCTCTCAGCGCTTCGTAGAGCGGGCATCATGAACTGGGATCAGTTCGTGAACTTGATCCGCGATCTCGTAACGGGCCTGCTACAACAGCTGAACCCCGGAGCGAAGCCCGACGCGGCCTTGCTGGCTCAGCAAACGCCGTCGGTTTTGATCATCTTTCTGGTGCTCGCACTCGGGACTGGACTGATTTTTGAGAGACGCTTGTTTAAGTGGTTCAATTTACCACGCGAACGGGTGGCGTCCCACTTGAAGCTCCTCGAGTTTCGCCTTCCGGATTGGATGATCTGGATCGCTCTCTCGGGATTCGCGCTGACGGTTGTGGACGTGGGTGCAAAAGAGTTGGCTATCTTTGGCGCGAATGTGGTGAACGTGACAGCGGTTCTCTACTTCTTCCAGGGTTTAGCCGTGTTGGAAGTGATCCTGAATGTGTTGAAGGTTTCTTATCTGATGCGCGTTCTGGTTTATTTTTTATTGGTCGGCCAGATGTTCTTCCTTTTGAGTCTGGTTGGCTTAATTGATTATTGGGTGGATTTTCGCCGGCGTATTCGGAAGAAGCCGCGTCCGGAAGAAAGCATCCAGGACTGAGAGGTCAAAATGAAAGTGATTCTGGCCAAAGACGTAAAAGACGTAGGAAAATCCGGAGACCTGGTTTCCGTTTCCGCAGGCTTTGCACGTAACTTCTTGTTTCCGCGCAAATTGGCGTCGGAAGCGACAGAAAAACGAGTGAAAGAATGGGAACACTTGAAGCGCGTTGCAGACGCTCGCCGTAAAAAGGCCGTTGCAGAACGCCAAGAGATCCTGAAAAAGATCAGCGGTGTGACTGTTACCTTCAAGGCGCAAGCCGGTGACAACGACAAGCTGTTCGGAACAATCACAACGACGGATATCTCGAAAGAACTCGAAAAGCACCGCTTCTCGATCGATCGTCGCGACATCCATCTCGAAGAACCGATCAAGGTTCTCGGCAGCCACAAAGCCATCATTCGCTACAGCGAAGGCCTGGAAGCCGCCGTTCAAGTGAACGTCGA
>JAHBUU010000097.1 GCA_019637895.1 Pseudobdellovibrionaceae bacterium
TCAAGCTGGGGTCTTGTGCAAAACCCGGAGTTCTCTCGGCATGTCGGAGAATGATGATGTCCATGTGGCTGACCCCCTTGCCTCACAGACCCTACCCTCCGTTGCACCGCCATGCAAGGCATGCTAACTTCACGCTTTATCCTGGATCTTGAGCGAAAGGGTCGCCATGCAGCATCGTGTTCATCGATTTGTTTCCAACGATCTGACGCTTCGAGCGGCGGCGGTCAATGCGACCGACGTGGTGAAAGAGATGCAGAAACTGCAGACCCTGCGTCCTCTTCCGACAGTGGCTGTTGGACGGGCCGTGGTGGGTTCCTTGTTGATGGCAAGTCAGCTCAAGGACGGTCAGCAGGTTGGACTGTATTTCCGTTCGAGCGGTCCGATCGGGGCCATTTATGCCGAAGCTCATTTCGATGGACGAGTGCGCGGATACACTCCGCATGCGCTCTATGAACCCGCGAACTACGATACCCTGAGTTTGAAGGACGCCGTCGGAAAAGATGGTGTTCTGACCGTGACTCGGCATCAACCTTTTCAAAAACAACCCTTCACCGGTTCGGTGGAAATGGTGAGTGGTGAAATCGGTGACGATATCGCCAACTATCTGCAAAAGTCCCAACAGATTCGCAGCCTGGTTTCTTTGGGCGTTTATCTGGATTCTTTCGGACAGGTGCGAGCCGCTGGTGGTCTTTTGATCGAAGTCATGCCGGGAGTGGAAGACGACATCGTCGATCGCGTGCAAAAGAACGCGGAAAAAATGTCGACCGGAGTTTCCAAGCTGCTTTTGGATGGCGCCAATCCCATCGAGTTGGTGAAGCCTTACCTGGATGGGATTCCGTTCACGGAGCTTGATCACGATTATCCGATTTCTTATAGCTGCCCTTGTGACAAAGACCGGGTCATGCAGGCCCTCGAGATCATGGGGATCGCCGAGCTCGAGGACATGGTCTCCAAGGACGAGGCGGCCGAAGTGACCTGCCAAATGTGCGGTCGCCCTTACGAGATTCCGGTGGATGATCTGCGAGAGATCAAAAACCGTCTTTTCCGAAACTCCCTGAATTAAAACCTAAGGCTCCAAAGGAATAGCTTGCGGCAACAGGGCTGGGAGCCCTTTGCACGCAAGGCGGCCCCGGTTTGTGAACCTGGGACCGTGGAATTTTAAGATGTGATGATGAGGCAAAAGATCGCCACGGATGTGGCCGGGCCTCGGCGGGTCGTCTTGACCTATGTCCATAGCAAGGGCTTTGCCAAAAAAAAGAGATCAATAAAATTAGATAGTTACCTTGTGGTGGTGCCAAAATGAGACGGTCTGGGTTGGGGCGGTGGGGGCGAAAAGGACCTGCCGGGGCCGTCACCCAGGGGTGTCGAGTCCTTTGACATGGTTAAAATTCAGAAATTTCAAGTATTTAAGCTAAAAATGAGGGAAAAACTGTGGTGCTGGAAACGAAATGGCTCATCCGTGGTCTTTTTGGGGGTTTGGGCGTCTCAATATAAAACTCTTTGATTCTAGGGGGTTAGGCCTGGCATTGACCGAGAGGCTGCTCGGCCTTGTCTTTGCGATAGAGAGAAGGTGCAGGAGGTCCTCGGACATGCGGAAGTGGATTGTATTGCCCTTCATTCTGATTGGTTTGGTTGCTCTCCAAGCCTGTGCTCCGAAAGCTCAGGACGACTGCGGATTCGTTCAAAACGTCTATGGCGAGCGAATCTCCTGGAAAGGGCAGATCCCGATTGTTCTGCACCTTCATGGCTCGGTTCCGGATATCTATCGTGACGCCATCCAAAGCGCTGCAAACACCTGGAATCAGCGTGCCGGCAAGACGGTCTTTCAGGTCTCCTATCAGAAGATGAATGGGCAGGCTGATGGCCGTGACCGAATGAATGTCATTTCGTTCTCGCCGACCTGGGATCAGGCCAAGATGTCGGAACAGGCGAAAACCACCGTTCACTGGGTGGGAGATCAGATCCAGGAAGCCGATATCCGTGTGAACAATAGCAATGTTTTCAGCTATTACGCCGGGGCCTACGCCGGAACGACGGGCGTCAATATGGAGGCCCTGATTCTGCACGAAATGGGGCATGTCCTCGGACTTAAACATAATGATAAGCCGACCAGTGTCATGCAAACCTACCTCGCGAATAACTCAGATCGAACAGAGTTGGGTCCTGACGATGGTCACAACCTTCAATGTGAGTATTGACGAGGAAATGGCCCAGGAAACCTGTGAAAAGTTCATGACAGATGATTTCAGTTGAGAAGACGACGCGGGACTTCCTAGACTTTTAGACGGCGCGAAGGAGCGAAAATGAAAATCGTGAACCATGAAAACCTGTCAGGCTTGACGGAGTCTGAATTTGACCTCGCTTGGGATGTCGTCTCTGCGGAAGCCCCTATCTCTCAGAAATCCTACCATGAAATGTCGGATCGTCCGGTTGTCGAAGTCGATGCGATGACACAGTTGGAAAACAACGTTCGTTTGCTTGGTGATATGCAGGGCCGCTTGTCGTTCTTGATGCGTGAAGTGAATTATCTTCTGAAAGTTTAGGTCCGAGTCCGGACCTTCCTGTTTTCTTCTTCTTAAACTTTTTTTGAAATACGAGTGAGCTTAGGAACGGTGATGCGAATCCAGTCGCCGTCACGTTCGCGGCTCATGCCCTCAGTGATCACGGGGCCTTCGAAAGGGAACTCCTCACGGAATGTCTGGTAGGCCGAACTCGACACTCGTTTGCCGTCCTCGGCTTCGAATTTGTCGCTGAAGGATCTTTGTCCCTGGATCGTCGCCTTGTCCTTGTTGATCACCACTCGCACATTGTCTTTTTCGTGCTCGGGGGCATAGGCCTCGATGACGTATTCGTAAGGTGTTTCAGAGATGCGGCTGCCGCGATCCTGAACCTTGTAGAAAGGATCGTTGGCTTTTCCTGCGTATTTGTCTGAGTCCCGCAGGAACTCCTTTTTCATCTGATTCGACGCTTTGGCGGCATTCAGGCTTTGAATCCCCAGGGCGCGGCGATTGGCGTCGTCGTTTTTTTCATAGATCGAATCGAAGTGCTGCTTTTGCTGTTTCAGGCGGCTTTGGTAGGCCTCTTGGCGTTCGCCGATTTTGTTCTGGTACTCCTTGTCCAGGCGATTCTCGCGGTCCTGCCAAACCGTTTTCTTTTTTTCGAACTCTGTCGAGGATTCGTTTTCCAGGCGATTGATCTTGGCTTTGGCGTGCAGTTCGCGGTCTTGGATTTCCTGCTGCGTGCGCTTTCTTGCGTTCATGTCTTCGCGTTCGTTCTCGGCTCGCAATTTGGTCATCTGGTTGCGGCCCCGTTCCAGCTCTCGCTTTTGAGCGGAGTCGGTTTCACGGCGAAGATTCTCAAGGCGCTCTCCTTGCTCGTTTTCCACGCGCTGAAGATTTTGCTGAGAGCGTTCTTTGGCCGAAAGATATTGCTCCGAGGCCTTCTGTCGGAGCTGAGTCAGCCGTTCTTCATTCTTGGTTTCGATCTCGCCGACTTTGGCTTGGGTTTTTTCGCGGGTGCCACGCAGGCTTTCTTCGCGATCCTTGAGGGTTTCATTCACCTTTTTGCGGTAGAGTTGTTCGATGGCGTTGGTTTTTTCATTGGCCCGCTGTTGAATCTCGGTCCGCTTTCCTTGGGCTTGTTCCAGGGCTTCTTGTTGTTTCCTGCGGATGTGGTTGATTGCGGCTTCGCCTTGTTCGGTGACGTTCGCACGGCGGTCGGTGTAGTCGTTCCGGAGATCTTGGATTTCTTCGTTTTGATTTTTCAAGAGGCGTTTCTTGTTGCGATTGTGCTCGCTTTGCAAGTCCGCCAACTCATCCTGATTTTGACGACGGGTCGAAGAGACGCTGGACATCGGGCCTCCCTCCATGGAGACGTTCTTGAACCCTCTCAGGATAGCAAGAAATCGCACGGGGCGCGGGATTGCCGGGGGCTTCAACAGAGAATCCGGACCAAGGCTCTGGCTGGGTTTATTCGCCGGGAATGGCGGCGGGGCCTCGTGGGTTGGGGCAGAGCGGGCGATGGTCCGTCCGTCCCCGGCAGCGCCAGGTGTCTACGTAGGTGACTTGCTCGTCGTCGGCGACTGGATAGTAGCCGCGATATTGCTCGGGATCGAGGGTGCTTTCAAGGAAACGGGCAGGAGCCGTCGCGCTGTTAGCGGCCTCCTGGGCCGATGCGGGTCTGCGTTTTTCGATTTTCAACAGGAAGACCCGGTACTCGGCAGAGACCGAGACACCCAGGAAAACCACGGCTAGAAAAGCGCAGACGTTTTTCGCCACAGGACTTTATCGGCGTTTTTCACGCCGGACTGAAAGTCGCTCTGGCTGGACCTTCGTCAGTGCTGGAACTCGTGATTTGCTCGAACAGTGTTTTCCACGATGTGGAAATACGCTCTAACCACCATGTGATAGGTGTCTGTTTCCAGAGAACGAAGATAGGCGACCTTTTCAAAATAGGTCTTTTTCGCGATGAGCTCGGTCATCGCATCCTGCACCTTCTTCATCTTGTCAAAGTCGTAGAAATCCTTGTCATCCTTGACCTCGCGGAGAGCGTCCGCGATGCACTTGTTCTCAAAAAGGACGTGGATTCCCATTGCCGAATGGCTCAAGAGCGATTCCATCTTTTCGAGATTTTTTTCTTCGATGATCGACAAAGCCGCCTCCTTGCGTTGCCTCTCCTCTTCGATGCTGAGGGATTTCCGTCAGCAGATCAAGAGCAAAGGCTCGAAGAGTTTGACGGAGTTCGTCACGGGTCTTCCTTGAGAAAGCAGGTCTCGATGGATGAAGATAGGAGCATGGCGAAATCAAAATCCCGAGGGAAAAAACGAACCACGCAGAATCGAGATCAAGAGTTGATCGTGATCGACGAGCAAGCTGGTTTGATCTTTGAATCCGAAAAAGAGCTTTCTGCTTATTTCCAGAGCTACATCGACACCCTCGAGGTCGAGTATCAAGAGCAACGCAGCGAGGATGACTATTCTGACGAGGAGCAGCTCGTCTTGGAAGAGTTTCTCGAGCCGACCTTGGACGAACCGGATGAGGTCTGGCGTGATGATTCGACGTTCCGTGATCTTGTGACTCATCTCTTCATTCGTGAATTCGCCGAGTTTTCTTATGTCGTGGTCGCTTATCTTTCGAGTGACGATGACGAGCCAACCTTTGTTTTGACTCACTTTCCGACCAAGTCGCCCGATCTGGTGGAAAGCTATCGACGGGGTGAGTTGATTTACGATCAAAAGTACGAGCGTGTTCAAACGGCGGCCGTTGATGGAGATGCCCTGAGCGAGGGGGATCCTCTGGCGATGGGGCTTTATATCTCTATGCTCAAGGTTCGGTCGGAAAAAGACATTCACGAAAACGATTTTCAAAAGTTTGCGGATCAGCGTGAGGAAACCATCGAGTCTCCGGACGAGATCTGGCGAAAAACCGACATGGACGGAAATATTCTGGTTTCGTTCATCCGGGAAGTGCCGGACCATCTGGTCAAAGAGCTCACCTATGTGGCGGTGGCTCAGGAAGAGTCCGAGGGCGGCGTTCACTCACTCTTGTTCTCATTCCCATCGACGGATCGAACCTTGGTGGATCGTTATCGCCAAGGGGAAAACCTCCAGGCCGAAGAAGTCGTCCAAGAAAACTCTCACTGAATTCAAATTGTGAATCGTCTGAATGCGAAAGAACCCTCCGATGGAGGGTTCTTTTGTTTGGGGACTTTTGAAATCCGGATGGATTAGAGTCCTTCGTTCCAAGGTGCGCAGAGCGTTTGAACGCGCTCTTTGTTCAGAGCCAGCGAAAGAGATTGTCCCAGATCCGCCTTGTAAGGGTGGAAGCTCTGAAGGATCGCAGGGCGAGTGACTCCAGCGGATGGGTTGGCATAACCATTTGGATCGATGTTGAACAAAGGCAAGAGGCTGGTCGCGCTATCGGATTCCGCACCGTCGAGATAAGAGACGGTCATCAAGCCCTGGTACTGAGCCAGCACATCGTTCAAGTTCAAGATGAAGAAGGCCCGGCGAAAGAAATCTTTGGGATCGCTTGTGCGCATTTCAGCGGCGGCAGCGGCGACGTCGGACCAACGAATGACTGCACGGCTCGATACGATTTCAGTGCCATTGCTTGGATTGATCAGACGGAAACCGATTGGATTTGGATCTACTTCTGCATTGCCGTTTGCATCGGTTTTCCAACGGAAGAAACGGATCGTGCGATTGGCGGTCTTGAAATCGTCGGGAATTTTGGTCAGCATGCCGAACATCAGATCGTTACGAACTTTGCCGCTCTCAACATAAGAGTGCAGGGCGATCTGGAGGGTCGACGACTTCGAAGCCGAGTGATTGCAGTAGGAGTAAACTTTGCCTTCGATCACGGTTTCAACCGGGACTTCCAGTGAGTTGAGGGCTTGTGACTCATGAGGGGCTTTTCCGTTCGCGCAGGCACTCAGGGTGGCAGCGGCGATCATGAGAAGCGTGAGTTTGGTTTTCATAAGTCCCCCTCGATGCCTTTGGATAAAGCAACCGAGGTGCCATGAATCAGCCTGATTCATTAAAAATAGGCAAGTTGTTACGGTGACTTAGGGTGTGGTTTCTGTTTCAGGGTGAGTCAGTCTCAAAGAGATGCGTCGAGAAAACGATCAGCTGTGAAGTCAGGGTTCGACAGTGGGTGGAAAAAAAGCCGAGCGACGGGAGGGGGTGGGATGTCGCCCGGCAGGGGTTCTTTGAGGATTAAGCGAACAGGATCTTGATTTGCTTCATCAGGTCCATGCCCATTCCAATCAAACCTTTCAGGAAAGGCTTCGGATTGACGGCGCGGGCTCCTTTGAGTGTTTCAAAGTGAAGGTGGGGAGCTGTTCCAACTCCGGTATTTCCGGACAGAGCGATCACCTGACCTTGAGTAACGGTTTGCCCTGCTTTCCCTTTGAAGCTGGACAAGTGAGCGTACTTGGTCTGAAGACCGGAACCAGGGTGGGACACGATCACATAGTGTCCGTAACCGACGAGTTTTTTACCTTTGCGCTGCGATTTATTCGCGAGGATTTTTCCAGGAAGGGCGGCAACCACCGGCGTTCCCGAGCGAGTGCGAAGGTCCAGGCCTTTGTGGTTTTTCGATGCGCCTTTCTTCGGAGCTTTACGGGGGCCGAAACCGCTAGTCACGACCAGGCAACCTTTGGTGCAACCTTTCAACGGGGTGCCAACCTTTGCCCCGGCGATATCCATGATGCGTCCGGCGTTCAGTTCTTGGTCTCGCTGGACCTTGCGGGACAAGTCGAGCAATCCACTCAAATCTTTGGTCGCAGCATAGCGAGCAAAAGCCGCCTTGGAGTCTGCTTCGTCACCTTCGACGGACTGGAGGCCCGCCAGGACTTTGTTTGCGATGCAGTAGATCTGTTCGTTTTCATCGTCTTCCGAAGCCACCATGTCTTCGTCGGGGATATCGACGACTTGAACGCCGCAGACAAAGCCGTCTTTCGACTTATAGATCGGAGACTTTTTCACGTCAGCGGACATGGCGTAGGAGTGGTTCACCTGCTCCGGCGAAGTCACTTGCAGTTCCAAGTCACGAGTCAACTTAGTGATTTCAATCGAGATCGTCGATTCAGGGGGCAGGGTCAAGCGAGGGATCATCAAAGTCGAGCCGTTGTTCTGGAGCTCGAGCTGATGCAAGACGATGGAGCTTTTATTCTCGAGATAGAGGTTCGTATCCATGGGCTCTGTTTGAGCCTGGACCTGGGAACCAATCAAAAGACCCAAAGACAAAACTGAAAGTCGTGAGAGGGCTTTCATTTTTATTTACTCCTTGCCGACACGTTCAGGATTCGTGAACCCCGAACAAAGCAATGGTGGTGCCGAACTGAAACCCACCAAAGTCGTTTTGAGCTGCAAAGGTTTTAGTCAGGGACGACAATTGTCACTTTCAGAGGCCGACTTGCATCGCTGGACCCCATCTGAAAAATGATCACTGGATCTTGAAAAGAAAATGGTTTGGGCCGATCTTAGAGTGAATCTTTCTGAGGTTGTCCGTGAACACGATTTCGTCCCCCTCTTCTTCTTCGAAAAATTGGCAGCGCCGTCTCGGCGGTTTAGTCGGCCTCATGCTTCCCCTCATCATCGTCGTCGCTCTAGTTTCCTGCCTCGCCACTCGCTAGTTCAGAACCCGGTTTTTGTTTTTCCGTTTGGGGGCGCTTTGCGGGGAGAGCCTTCCAAATACTCAGACATGCGTTTGCTGCGGCCATCCTGGCCTTGTCCTACGGATTCGCCCTGCGGGCTCACGCTCAAATCGCTTCCTGCGATTTGAGTGTCACTCGCTTGCATTCGCAAGCGCGCGCCAAGCCGAACTCGCATTTGGAAGACTCCCCTCCGAATAGCCACCACAAAATAATAAAAACCTAGTTACCGTGCTAAGAAGTGAAGGCAAGAAAGAGCGGCCGACAGCACAGTGTTTCGAGACGATACTTTTGTAATCTATAAGTAGAGATTCTTGCCCCGAGTCTCTCGTGTTCAAACGAGGACGAGTCCCCGCATTTTTCTTTCTGCGCGTGGACCTTGGCAACTAAGTTTCAGAGTTTGGGCCTGGGGGTGAGGGGCCTCAATGCGAGTTCGGCTTGGCGCGAGCTTGCGAATGCAAGCGAGTGCCAAACGCATGTCCGAGCAGTGAGGCCCCTCACCCCCAGGCCCAAACTCTGAAACTGGGTTCCAAGTCCAAGACGAAGAAAGAAAAACTAAGGAGACTCGTCCGAGAGCTCGGCCCAGGTCACCCCATCGCCCCCACCATCGGGCGATCCGGCTTTCCATTTTTTGACGTAGACGGAGCGTGAGAGGTAGGAACGGACGGCCTTTTTCAGGGCGTCGGTTCCGTGGCCGTGGATGATTTTGATGCGGTCTTCTTTTTGGGTGGCGGCGCGGTCGAGGGAAATCTCGAGATCTTCGATCGCTTCGTTGACGGTTTTTCCTCGCAGGTCCAAGGTTCGTTCTTCGTCATGCAGAGACATGGTCGCGGCACCCGAGCGGCGAACGAGGTTTGGTGTTGGGTTCTGCGGTTTGCCTGGAGGTTTCAGGTCCCGCCAGTTCACTTGCAGGCGCACTGATCCCGAGAGAATCATGATTTCGCCTTTGGTGTTTGGGGTGCTTTGAATGAGTCCGTCGGTGTTCAGTGACGGGACGAAGACTTTTGAGCCTGGTGGATATTTCTTTGCGAACTCTTCAGCGGTTTCGGCGGTGCGGCCCATGTCGATGGGTTTCGCTTTGATGATCTCGGGGATCTGGTGCTTGATTTCGCTGAGTTGGCGATGGCGTTTGAAGGTGTCTTCGACGTTCACCTGTTGGATGGCCTCTTGAACCTGCTTCTCGGCTTTGCGGGCCGTGCGAATCAAGAGGTCGTCTTTTTCTTTTTCGAATTTTTCAGTCAGGCTCTCGTATTTTCGTTTCGCTTGGGCAGCGGCCTGGGTTTCTTTTCGTAGGGTCTCCTGAAGAGCGGCGATGTCGGCTTTGAGGCTTTCGATTTCCTCGAGGCCTTCCAGTCTTGCTCGTGTTGCCGGGGAGAGAACTTCGACGGCGCGTTCGATGAGAGAGGAGTCCACGCCCACGCGTCGGGCGGTCTGAATCGCCAGCGAATCGCCTGGCAGTCCACTGATGAATTGATAGGTCGGTCGTCCTGTCGTGGTGTCGTATTCGAGCGAGCCGTTCAGAACTGGGTCTTCCGGTTTCCATCCCGACTTGAGGGGTCCCAAGTGCGACGTGATCACGGCAAAAACCTGGTTGGACGCGAAACGCTCGATGAAAGAGCGGGCCAGCGCCGATCCCTCTTCCGGATCTGTCGAACCGCAGATCTCATCGATAAGAATCAGATTCGCCGGGCCTTTCAGTTTGGCCGCTCGGCTCAGAACCTGCAGATGAGCCGCGAAGGTCGAGAGTTCGGCATCGACACTTTGAGCATCGCCGATTCCGACCAGGACGTCCTCGAAGAAGGGGATTTTTGAATCCTCTGTGGCACAGATCGGCAGTCCGCATCTGGCCATCTGGGCGGCGAGCCCGATCGATTTCAACAAAACGGTTTTTCCACCGGCATTGGGACCCGACAGCAAGAGGATCGACTTTTGTTGATCCAGCAAAACCGTATTGGAAATCACGGCCTTCCCGGACAGCTGAAGGAGGGGATGGCGAACGTCGGTCAGCTCCAAAGTCGATTCGGTGAATTGGCAGGGAGCCGCTTGAACCTGGGCCGAGAACTGCGCCTGAGAAAAGCGAATGTCGGCTTCTTCCATGATGTCGCGGCTTCGTTGGAAGTCGTCGATCCGCGAGGAAAGATAATGCGAGAGATCTGTCAGGAGCCGCTCGATCTCGTCGTCGATGTCGACTTCGATCTGACGAAGGCGATTGTTCATGGGAATGACTTTTTCTGGTTCCATGAAAACTGTCTGTTTGGTCTGCGACGTGCCGTGAATCACACCGGGCATATGGTGCTGCATTCCTCCGCGCACGGGCAGGACCCAGCGGCCCTCGCGAGTCGTCACGTACTTGTCTTGCAGCAGGTTTTCCATCTGATGGTCCTTCACCAGACGATCCAATGACTGCTGAACGTCACGAGCCAGACGTTCTTTTTCCGTAAACAAACGGTGCAGTTGTTCCGACGCATCCGAACGAATCTCTCCCGACGGAGTGAGGATTTGATCAATGGCGGAGAGGGGCTCATCCGCGTTCATCAGACTTTCCCGCATGCGGTCGACCCAAGGGTTGTCGATGAGCTTGAGGGCTTCGGCCAGAGCAAGGGCCTCGAGGCAGAAATGCCGGACATCCTTCATTTCGAGGGTTTTTAAGACGGCTTGTTTTTGCAAGCGAGGCGTCCACAGTGAATACAGATCAAGACTCTGAAGGTGAGGTCGGAAGCCCTGTTGAAGGACTTCCGCGGCGTTCATGATTTCTTGAAAACTTCGTGTCGCGTCGGCGGCGGATTCGCGAGGACCCCAGTTTTGAATGCGTTCCCGGCCGGGCTCGCTGGTCGCGAATGACCGAATTTTTTCTAGAACATCATT
>JAHBUU010000098.1 GCA_019637895.1 Pseudobdellovibrionaceae bacterium
GGTGAGGGTTCGGTCTTTGAGGCGCTTGCGTTCAAGTTGCACGGCCGCGCGGAATTCGCGCCAGCGCCGCAGGTCGCGAACGACCGCGGGAAGATCTTTCTTTTCCGGTTTTGGTTTCAAGCGGGGGGAGTTGTTCCACAATTTGTTTTGCGCGGCTTCCAGAAGCGCTTTGTCGCCGGACTTTTCCGCGATCGACAGCGCATCGCCCAGATAATGTTCACGCTTGCGTTCATTTTTTTCCAAACGGGCCTGATCCCATGCCAAGCGCACTTTGGCCTCGAAGGGCAGCTCGGCGCTGTGGTTCAAACGCGCCCGGACGGAGGTTTCTTCAAACCATGTTTGCGCTTCGGTGCTAAGAGAATCCGTCGGTGTCAGTTGGGCGGTATCAGTGCAGGCTTCGTAGGCCCGCAAAGTGGCTAATTCAAACAGCGGAAATTCGCGATTGGCGGCCAAGACTCGAAAGTGGCCGCAGGCGGTCCGACGGTCTTTTTTTTTCATGGCGGCGTCGCCGTCACGGAAGGCCTTCCACCAGAGCACGTTTTTCTGTTCGGGCTTTTCAACGAGTTCTTGCGCGGTCGGCGGCAAAACGCTCTGATCCACGCGCGTGCTCATCCGCAAGACGTGGGAACATCCCAGGATCGAACAGAATAAAATGGCGGCAAGAAAACGCGGCAGCATCCGAAAAATTGTAACGGAAAATCCGCTTTGATGCCGCAGCAAAACGCTGCGGCTGGTCTCAAAAGATTTATCCAACGCGACTGCGTTGCAAGGCTTCGATACGGACTTCAAGAGGCGGGTGAGTATGGAACAAAGCGGCCACGCCTCCGCGACTTTGGTGCGAGATCTTCAAAGCGGCCAAGGAGTCCTGGTCCGCCTGCAATTGCGCTTGCATGCCGCTCATCGACTGCAGGCGGCGCAAAGCAGCGACCATATTGTCCCGTCCGGCCATTTGAGCGCCGCCTTTGTCCGCGCGAAACTCACGTTGCCGCGAGAACCAAGCGACGACCATGCTTCCCAACAAGGTGAAAGCGATATCGCCGACGATGGTGACCAGGAACTGGACCAGGGGACGATTTCTTTCTTCGACGTTGGAGGCGATGACCGAAGCCAGCAAGCGCGAAAAGAAAATCGCGAAGGTGTTCACCACACCCTGGATCAAGGTCATCGTGACCATATCACCGTTGGCGACGTGAGCGATCTCGTGCCCGATGACAGCTTCGGCTTCTTCGCGGCTCATTTTTTGGAGCAAACCGGTGGAAACCGCGACCAAAGAACGCTTTTTGCTGGGGCCGGTGGCGAAAGCGTTCACATCGGGAGATTCATAGATACCGACTTCGGGCATCGCTGGAAGCTGCGAGCGACGTGCGAATTCGTGAACTTTCAGCACGAGCCACTGATGTTGTGGGTCGCGACTTTTGGGATCGATGACTTGAACACCGTACATCTTCTTTGCCATCCACCGGGACATCAGCAAAGAGATGAAAGCTCCGGTCATCCCGAAGAGCAAACTGAAGATCATCAAGACGGTGACCTGATTGGTCGCACTTGGCAGGAAGAACGCGCTGATCAAAGACCAGACGATCCCGATCGTGACCATCACGAGCAAATTCGTCAGGATGAAAAAACCAAAACGTTTGAACATCGCCATGAAAAGGCCTCCTCAAATAAAGCGAAAGCCGCCTGGGTCCCGGTCTTGATCCAGGGCTCGAGCGGCATTCACAGTCTTCTTCAAATTTGCGACCTTCTCCGGAATTGTCAATGGGATCAGGTCGTGACTTTTTCTTTTTGGGATTTCGAAGGCTTTTGCGGGCTTTGGTTGGTGCTGAAATGGAACCGGAGAGCGTTGTTCTCGACGTCAATGGCCACACGTCCGCCGTCAGCGAGTCGACCGAAAAGCAGCTCGTCGACAAGAGGTTTTTTGAGATGCTCGTCGACGGTTCGCGCCAGAGGGCGAGCTCCATAAACCATGTCGTAACCTTTTCGTAATATCCACTTGTGAACTTCGGGTGTCACTGACAGTTGAACTTTCTTTTCTGCCAAAGTGATCGTGAGTTCATCGATGAATTTCGCGACGATCTTGAGGACGACGTCTTCCGGCAGATCGCCGAAGGTGACGACCGCATCCAGCCGGTTGATAAACTCTGGAGCGAATTGTTTCTTGATGGCATCAAGGGACAAAAGACCCCGGTTCTGTTCGACCAGTCCGATGGAGCCTTTTGCGACTTCCATGGCTCCCGCATTGGAGGTCATCACAAGAATGACATTTTTGAAATCGGCGACTCGCCCGTGGGAATCCGTCATTCGTCCCGCATCCATCACCTGCAAAAGCGCGTGGGTGATATCGGGATGGGCCTTTTCGATTTCGTCCAGCAACAAAACGCTGTAAGGGTTCTTATTGACGGATTCGGTGAGCAGTCCGCCTTCTTCATAGCCGACATATCCCGGAGGGGCGCCGACCAGTCGGGCGACGGCGTGTTTTTCCATGTATTCGCTCATGTCGAAGCGATGGAAATGAACACCCAGGATGTGTGCAAGCTGTTTGCAGACTTCTGTTTTCCCGACGCCGGTTGGGCCGGCAAAAAGGAAGCTGCCGATGGGCTTTTCCGTGCGGGCCAGTCCGCTACGCGACAGTTTGATGGCCGTTGCCAGGCGGTCGACGGCTTCGTCCTGACCGAAAATGACGGCCTTGAGCTTTTTGTCCAGATCCTTCAACTGCATTTTTTCATTCGAAGAAACCGCAGCGACCGGAAGGCCGGTCATGCGTGCGATGGTTTGCTCGATTTCAGGGGTGCCGATTGGCAAGGTGTCTTCGGACGAGTTTTTGAGGCGGGCATGGGCACCCGCTTCATCCATGACGTCGATGGCTTTGTCTGGAAGGAGTTTTCCTTGAATGTGTTTCTGGGACAGTTCGACACAAGCCCGGATGGCATCTTCGTCGTATTTGACGTGATGGAAGGACTCGTAGGTGCCCTTCAGGCCTTTCAGAATTTCGATGCAATCTGCGGTCGACGGTTCCGAAACATCGATGCGTTGGAAACGGCGGCTGAGAGCGCGGTCCTTTTCAAAGTGCTGACGATACTCCGTGTGCGTGGTCGAGCCGATGCAGCTCACTTCCCCCGAAGCCAGGGCAGGTTTCAGCAAGTTCGAGGCATCCATGGATCCGCCGCTGGTCGCGCCGGCTCCGACGAGCGTGTGAATCTCGTCGATGAAAAGGATGGCATTGGGACGTTTTTTCAGATCTTTGATCACGTTTTTCAAGCGGCCTTCGAAATCGCCGCGGAACTTTGTCCCCGCCAGCAGCGAGCCCAGATCCAAAGAGTAAATCGTGGCGACTTTCAGACGTTCAGGCACTTCGCCTTGGATGATTTTCATTGCGAGGCCTTCGGCGATCGCCGTTTTTCCGACTCCTGGTTCGCCGATCAGCAGGGGATTATTTTTTGTCCGGCGCAAAAGCACTTGGGCGACGCGCTCAAGGACTTGGTCGCGACCGATCAGGGGATCGATGCGGCCCGATTTCGCCCGCTCGTTCAAGTTGACGCAGAATTCCTCGAGGGCGCTTTTGCGGCCTTCTCCGGATTCGGGCGTATCGACGGCGGTGCCACCAGGGCCAGCGGCCATGTCAGCCTCTCCGTCTTTGCCGATTCCATGGGAAACATAATTGATGATGTCGAACTGACTGAGGCCTTGTTGGGTGAGGGCATAGACGGCATGAGAATCTTGCTCGTAAAACAAAGAAACCAGCAAGGTGGACTCATTGACCTGATTGCGGCCAGAACTGCGAACCTGAAGGGCTGCGCGCTGGAACAAGCGATGGCAGGCGAGGGTGAACTCGGGTGTCCACGCTTCGAATCCGCCGTAACTGTCGAGTTGTTCATCGGGGATTTGAGGAACCTTTTTCAGGTACTCGCGGAGATCCTTGCGGAGGGATTGAACGTCCACGCCGCAGGCTTCGAGAATCTCGACCAAACTCGGCATCGCCGAAACGGAGAGCAGGACATGCTCGAGTGTCACGAATTCATGGCGGGCCTGTTTGGCGATCTCGGTGGCTTCGGCAAGGCGTCTTTCAAGTTCTCGCGTCATCATGGCTAGGCCTCCTCGAGCGTGGATTTAAGGGGATGTTGATTCATGCGGGCGAATTGATTGACTTGCATCACTTTCATCTCGGCCACTTCAAGGGTGAAAACCCCGGCAACACCAGAGCCTTTCTTGTGGACATCGAGCATGATGCGAGTGGATTCAGCTTCGTCACGTCCAAAAAAACGACGAAGGATCAAAACAACAAAATCCATTGGTGTGTAATCGTCGTTCAACAGCAAAACGGCGTACATCTTGGGGGTTTCGATGGAGGGGAGGGTGTCGACGCCACCCTCTTCGCTGACTCCGGGAAGGTTTTTAGAACCGTCGTTGCTCAAAGGAGACCTCGTGTTTCCAAATAAGGAACTTTGCCCCACCTCGCCCTAAGTCCGGCGGAGGGAGAGCCCTATTGACTATACCTTACCAGAGTCTATCTCAAAATGAGAAGTGCTTGCGGTGCAGAGCGAGACCAGTCACACTATGAGGGTCGCTCGAAAAACACTGGTACGTTCATGGGGGCAAGGATGTTCAAATTAAATAACAAAGGTTTCTCATTGGTGGAACTGATGGTCGTCGTGGCCATCATCGGGATTCTTTCTTCGATCGCCATCCCGTCGATCAACAAATATATGGCGAAAGCTCGCCAATCCGAAGCAAAGACGAACCTGGCTTCGATCTACACGGCGAACAAGGCTTTCTTCGCTGAATATAACATCTATGACAGCCGTTTTGAAGTCATTGGTTATCGTCCTGAAGGAAAGCTCAGATATAATGCTGGTTGGACTCAGCCCGGCTGCGCGATCGAGAACTTTGGGTATAACATCAGCTCGATCACAAATTCTTCGACGAGTTCTTTGACGAGATGCCTTTTGGGGCCAAATATTGCTGCGGGTTCGACGTGCACGGTTTTGACATCTGGTAACTACGCAATCACGAGATCCGATCTAAACTGCACTGTTGGCTCCACGTCTTTCAGGGCGGAAGCCATTGGAAACATTGGATCGACCGGTCAAGATTCTTGGACGATTGATAACAACAAGAGTTTGACGAACGCGCTTGACGGCACCAACTGATCAAATGTGCCGTGTTGCTGTTTGACAGAAAGACCCTTCAGCAAATTCTCCTGTTCACGATTTGTCTTGGTTTAATCTGGCAGTCGCTCAGTCTCCTCGAGACTGAGCGACCACGAGAGATCCCTCCTTACGCCACTCCTCCTGACTTTCAATACTTTACCTTCGGCATGAAAGAGCAAGCGGCGGATATGTTGTGGCTCAGAGCCGTGCAGGACTTCGACTATTGTGAAAAATCGGAGAGTCCTCACCAGTGCGTCCGCCGGGGTTGGCTTTACAATATGTTGGATCTGATCACGGACATGGCGCCGTCATTTCGGATGCCTTATGCGGTCGGGGGGCTGGCCCTCTCTGTTCTGATCAGTGACACCGAAGGGGCGACCAGATTTTTTGAAAAAGGGGTGCATCGTTTCCCCCATGATTGGGCCATCGTTTCCCGGGCGGCTTATCACGCTCTTTACGAAGAAAAAGATCGCCCCAAGGCCATCCGCCTTCTCACACAGGCCGCAAAAGAGGGGGCTCCGAAATGGTACTTTCTTTTGGCCAATCGACTGGCCGTCGAGGATGGTCACCTGGATCTCGCGGAAAATCTGATCAGTGATGTCGAGGCGGCAAACTATGGTGACGACCGCCTTCTCCAGTCGCTTCGGGAACGCGTCGAAAGGGCTCGTCGGCAGGCCGATAGCCCCGCGGATGCTAGACATTGACAGTTCTCTGTTCCCTCTCATATTGTCCTGACCTATGAGTACATCGCGAGATTATTACGAGATTCTCGGCGTCGGCCGGGATGCTGATGCTGACACGATCAAAAAAGCTTATCGCAAGCTCGCGATGCAATTTCATCCTGACAAGAACCCCGGCAACAAAGAAGCCGAGGACAAGTTCAAAGAGGCCGCCGAGGCCTATGATGTTCTCAGCAACCAGGAAAAAAAATCCCGCTACGATCGTTATGGTCATGCGGGGCTGGGCGGCTCCCAGGGCATGGGTGGCTTCCAGAACATGGAAGATATTTTCCAGAACTTCGGAGATATCTTTGGGGACATCTTTGGCATGGGTGGAGCGGGTCAATCTCGCCGCCGTCGCTCGGGGCCCTCACGGGGCGCGGATCTTCGCTACATCACAGAAGTTGAATTGAGCGATGTGATTTCCGGTTTGGAAAAAGACATCGAATTCGAGGCAGAAGAAGGCTGTGATGAGTGCTCCGGCTCGGGGGCTGAAAAGGGCTCGAAGCCGGTCATGTGTTCAACCTGTGGAGGCACGGGTCAGGTTGTGCGACAACAGGGGTTTTTCACCATGGCGACGACCTGTCATGTTTGTCATGGGGCCGGTCAAACGATCAAAAATCCTTGCAAAAAATGTCGTGGAAACGGGCGGGTTGAAAAGCACCGCCGCATTCGGATTAGCATCCCTCCGGGAATCGATACGGGCACTCGTTTGCGAGTCGCCGGAGAAGGCGAAGGGGGAACCCTCGGGGGGCCCGCCGGAGATCTGTTCGTCGAAATCCGTGTTCGTCCACACAATCATTTCCAACGGCGCGGTGAAGACCTTTTTGCTGAGCTGTCTGTTCCTTATGTGCAGTTGATTTTGGGTGCGAAAATTTCCGTTCCGACGGTCACGGGCGAGGCGATGTTGACGGTTCCTCGGGGGACACAGCCTGAAACAAGCTTGAAGATCCCGGGACAGGGACTGCCTTCCTTGAAAGGCAGTCGTCGCGGAGACATCTATTATTTGGTCCAAGTGCGCCTGCCTGAGCAAATCAGTGGAGACGAAGAAAAGGCTCTGCGGCAGATTGCCGAAACTCAGGGCCTTGCCGTGGATGAAGCAAAAACAGGCTTCTTTTCCAAAAAGAAATAGTCCGCTTTGATCACTTCCTTGAGCACTCGAGAGCCCTCTGAAAGAGTCGGGGGCTCCGACATCAGGCGTTGATCCGGATGTCCGCAGCTATCTATCTGTAAATAATAGGTTTTTTTGTCATCAAAAAACCGATTTCCCGACCTTGACGCGGGCCCAATCCTTCCCACATTGTCTGTGTGATTTGAAAGTGACTTAAAGGAGTTTCAACATGGGAAAAATCATTGGTATCGACTTGGGGACCACGAACTCGGTCGTTGCAATTATGGAGGGCGGCGAGCCCAAAGTTCTTGTGAACGAAGAAGGAGCGCGGACCACCCCGTCAGTCGTTGCATTCACAAAAGACGGTGAACGTCTCGTCGGTCAAATTGCGAAACGTCAGGCTGTCACCAACCCGGAGAACACGATTTTCTCCGCGAAACGTTTCGTCGGTCGCAAGTTTTCTGAGATCCAAGAGGAGATTAAACTCGTTCCGTACAATGTGGTCGAAAAAGGCAACGACATCGGTTTCAAAGTACGTGACAAAATTGCTTCTCCGGAAGAGATCGGAGCTGCCGTTCTTGCCAAGCTCAAAAAGGTCGCTGAAGACTATTTGGGTGAGCCCGTCACTGAAGCGGTAGTGACTGTTCCTGCTTACTTCAACGATTCCCAACGTCAGGCGACCAAAGATGCCGGACGAATCGCGGGTCTCGATATCAAGCGGATCATCAACGAGCCGACCGCAGCCGCTCTTGCTTATGGTCTGGATAAAAAGAAAGACCAAAAAATTGCGATCTATGACTTCGGGGGCGGTACGTTCGACGTGTCCATCCTGGAAGTGGGTGATGGCGTTGTCGAAGTCAAAGCCACCAATGGGGATACTCACTTGGGTGGTGACAACTTCGATATCCGCATCCTTGAGTGGATGATCACTGAGTTCAAAAAAGACCAAGGCGTCGATCTGAAGAACGACAAAATGGCTTTGCAGCGTCTGAAAGAAGCCGCTGAAAAAGCCAAGATTGAGCTGTCGACCGCACAAGAGACCGAGATCAACTTGCCGTTCATCACGGCCGATCAATCCGGTCCGAAGCATTTGCAGATGAAGCTCACTCGTTCGAAGTTCGAGCAGATGGTCGAAGACCTTGTGAAGCGTTCCGTTGAGCCTTGCAAAAAAGCTCTTGCAGATTCGGGTTACAAAGCTTCCGAGATCGACGAAGTCGTGCTTGTGGGTGGATCGACTCGTATCCCTGCGATCCAAAAAGCGGTGAAGGACTTCTTCGGTAAAGAGCCGAATCGCACCGTGAACCCGGATGAAGTCGTGGCCGTCGGTGCCGCCGTTCAGGGCGCGATCCTGACCGGTGACGTGAAAGACGTTTTGCTCCTCGACGTGAGCCCGCTTTCCCTGGGGATCGAAACCCTGGGTGGCGTGATGACCGTTTTGATCGAGCGCAATACAACGATCCCAGCCAAAAAGACTCAGGTCTTTTCGACGGCGACGGACAACCAGCCAGCCGTGGACATCCACGTCTTGCAGGGTGAGCGTAAGATGGCGACCGATAACAAAACCTTGGGCCGTTTCGAGCTGACCGGAATTCCACCGGCTCCTCGCGGTGTGCCTCAGGTCGAGGTGATGTTCGACATCGACGCGAACGGGATCTTGCACGTTTCCGCGAAGGACATGTCCAGCGGGAAGTCGCAACAGATCAAGATCACCGCTCAGAGCGGTCTGTCCGAGGACGAAATCAAAAAGGCCGTTCGCGATGCGGAAGAGCATGCGGACGAAGATAAAAAACGCACAGAAAGCGCCGGTGCTCGCAACAATCTCGACAACCTGGTTTACCAGACCGAGAAACTGTTGAAAGACGGCGCGGATAAGATCGCGGAAGCGGATAAAAAGTCCGCCGAGGAAGCGATCGCGGCCGCGAAAAAGGCTCTCGACGACAATGCCGATGCGTCCGAGCTGAAGGCTCAGTTCGAAAAACTGCAGGCCCTCACCCATAAGCTGACCAGCGAAATGTACAAACAGAGCGCTGGACCGGAAAATGGCGGTGCTGGCGGTGGCGAAGCCGGTGCTTCGGGCGAAGAGAAAAAATCCGGTGACGACGATGTCATCGATGCGGATTACAAAGACGTGAACTAAGTCGAAAATTCAAAAGAACGAATGAAAAGAGGCGATCGAAAGGTCGCCTCTTTTTTTAGAAAACTCTCGAGCAGAGACTGGCGCTGGCATCGAGGAAAAGAGTCCGAACCTTGTCGAACTTGAGATGGGGGTTTCTTGTTCCTTCGGCGAGATCGCCGTCGGTTCCTCGCCCGGTTCCGAACCACGCAAAGTCGACACCACGAACTTTCGTCGAGCCTTCCCAGACGCCATCGATGGCACGGCCGTTTTTATCCAGATACAGCAAATACGACAAAGGGGTTGGCTTCATCAGTTTTCCGGCGGCGACGGAGTCCTTCGTCGGTTTGTTGCTGGCTTCGATCGAGATCTCGCCCAGCGTTTCCAGCTCGACTTTGACTCGAACGACCGAGTCGATTCGTGGATCTTTGAACCTGTTCCAGAACGACGAGATGATCGCTCGGTTCACCGTCCGCTTGTAACCGATCACGCTTTCATTCCAGATCTCGGGACCCAGATTCGAATCGATCACGAAGGCCTTTTTGTTTTCCGCCAGATAGACCCTGAGAGCCAGATCGAAGATCGCCGGATTCGGCTGACGTTCGGCCGTGCCTTTGGCTGAAGGGGCTCCGATCTGCGCGTAGTTTTCAACGTAAAAGTAGCTGGCTCCGGCCAAAGCTTTCAGGTCGGCTGGCTGGAAGGTGATCTCGATGCCATTCGGATTTTTGACGGTGATGGGAAAGGTCGGCTCGGGCAGATTGATTCCCGCGCATCGAACACCGTTGCAGAATCCTTCCCAGCCTTTGACGGGAGTGGCTCGTCGGGGGCCACGATAATTGAGCTCGTGGTTGGTGACGGAAAAGTCTTTGTCTCCGATCCAGAGATCGTATTTTTCAGCGGGCGAGAGGCGATTGATTTGCTCTTGGGTCAGGGTGTTCGGATCCGGGAGCTGATTCCATTGTTCTTTGCTTTTTGCACCCTTGTTTGCTTGCGGATCCGCCCAGCGGTTGGCGATCCCGCCCTTGTTCATCGGAAAATAGTTTCCGGCCCAAGGAGCGTCCTGAGCCGAAAGACGAAACTGGCTGGCCCCATGGTGAGGGTTCAGAAACGGTTCAAGTTTTGAGTTGTCGAAGCCCGCTAACTGAAAAGCGCTTCGCAGATAACCCAGATCCGATTCAAAATTGGCCCAGGCCGGTCCCGAAAAAATCAGGCCCAGCAGCAGACTCACCGGAGCGAGGGAAAAAGCTTTGTTTCGCATCCCCCGGGATATTTCACGTCTTATGCCATTTCAGGCGGACGGGGATCTCAATGAGAGGGCTTTGAGACGGCTTCGACCGGGTTCCGTTGTTGAACCTTTTGACAGAGGGTGCCAGGTCCTGTTTGCGGAAGCGGCGCTTCCGCAAACAGGACCTGGCACCTTTTCAGTAGTGCCAGGGAAATTTGCCGAAATCCTTCGAGCGTTTTTCCAGGAAGGAGTTACGTCCCTCCACGGCTTCGTCAGTTCCGTAAGCGAGCCGAGTGGCTTCGCCCGCGAAGAGCTGCTGCCCCACCAGGCCGTCGTCGATCATGTTGAAACCATACTTCAACATGCGCATGGCGGTCGGAGACTTCGAGTTCATTTCTTGAGCCCATTCCAAGGCGACTTTTTCGAGATCCTTGTGCGGAACCGATTCGTTCACCATGCCCATCTGGAAGGCTTCGTCCGCAGAGTAGTTGCGACCCAGAAAGAAAATTTCGCGCGCGCGTTTTTGTCCCACCATGCGAGCCAGGTAGGCCGAGCCATAACCCGAGTCAAAGCTTGCGACATCCGGATCTGTCTGTTTGAAAACAGCATGTTCTTTCGATGCCAAGGTCAGATCG
>JAHBUU010000099.1 GCA_019637895.1 Pseudobdellovibrionaceae bacterium
CCACTGACCGACAAGGGGATTCAGCAGTTCATGGATGACTGGAACAAGGCTCAAAAGAAATGAAGAATCTGTTCAAGGCTTTCTTCGCAGTTTCAATGATTTATCTAACCTCGTGTCAGCACGGTGGTGCAAAAATCACGGAAACACCGATGGGCCTGACAGAAATTCGCCGGGTTGTCTATTCGCTGATGGGTGACCCGAGAGTCGTTTCAGCCGGTGGCTACGAGATGGACTCCAAATATCACGATGAAAAAACCAAACCTTTGGATCGTCCTGCCGAAGCGAAAGAGCGCTACTTCACACGGGTGACGATCTTGGGTGATCGACGCCCATATGATCTGTGGATTCAGGTATTTGCAGAAGTTCGGACGGCTGATGGGTTCGAATCCGTCGGCCAGGATGATTTGCTCGCCGAAGACTTTGCCGATCGTCTAAAAAAGGCCCTCCACGAAAGTCGCGATAAGCGCAACGTGATTGACGATTTCAAAGCATTCTGAATAATCAAAAGTGGTAGCCTGGTGACTCATCTTCAGGAGTGAAGATTCATGACAGCCAAGATGGCGTTGGTCACATCCCTATTGCTTGCCGTGTTCGCGCCTGCGCGTGTGGGACACCTGCGCTTTGTTCAGCTCACCACTCCATTGATCGTTTCCGCTGAAAAATCCCATCCTCCGTATATCGCCTTCAACGAAGCAGAAAAGCTGTCGTTGAAAGATCCTTGGGATCTGATGGATGAAAAAGAAGCTTCCGCACTGACCACGGATATCGTGGTGATGCCGCTTGCTGAAAAGATCGTGCTCCACCTTGAGCCCCTGCGCCTTTCCAGAGAGCCCGCACGGCTGGAGCTGCCGGGCCTGCAAGTGGCTAGCAATGACAGGGTGGAATCCCCTGCTGAAAGTGCCTGGGTTCAAGAGCTGCCTTCGCGTGAACGCCTTCGTCTTGAGCAGGCTCAGTTAAAAAACCGAGATTTGTTGATCGAGGAAGAAGAATCGCCAGGTCTTCAACTTGAAAAAACATGGCGAGAGCGAGCACAAGAAGTGATAGCTCGGACGCAGGCCTCGGAAAGTAAACCATCCTCGGTGACCATCGGTTCTGGAACTGATGAAGCCGGACGAGTCATCCAAACAGAGCGCAGTGTTGCGCGGGTTGAGGTCGCTCCAGAGCAAATCGAAGAAAGCCTGGAAATTGCGGGCGAGTTTCAGCTCAAAAATTTGGCCTACATCAACTACCCGATCGAGATCCGCCGTCGTCATGAGGGGATCTACGAAGAAAAAGGTTCGGTCGAGCTTTTAGAGTCCACTTATAAGATCCGCGTTTCGGGCCGAACGGGAGAGGTCGTGATTCGAATGCGCGATCAGTCCAACCGGATCGTCGGTGAATCCAGCTTCCCTCTGTCTCGTTTCCGTCAAACAAGTCAGCGAGGAACTGTTCGCGGGCCGAAGGTGACTTTGCAACCAAAGAACGACATCGCAGGCCGAGCCATCCCGACCAGCTATGCGAGCACGAAAAACAGTGATCATAAGACCTTCGCCGGTGTGGCTGGGGATGCCTTCATGGGGGCCTCGGATATTCACGTCGCGAAGAACGGCGAATTCGAGCTGAACAACATCAAAAAAGGATCCTTTTCTTTGGTTTCCATGACGGCGAAAGACCATGCCAGGACCTCGATGCTGGTTGCTGCCGGGTTTCGCGCCAACATACCGTTATTTCCGAATTCGATGATGAATGCGATGAAAGAGATCGTTTCGGAACAGCGAAAACAGAATCTGAACGATCCTGAAAGTTCGGTCATCTGGGGTCAGGTGACAGTGGATGGAAAAGCGGTTTCGGGAGTTCAAGTCGAAGTCGAGTCTGTTCCTGGATATGAACCGATCTATTTCAACGAATGGATGCTTCCGGATCCTGCTTTGAAGGCGACATCATCGAACGGAACTTATGCTTTTGTCGGAGTGCCAGAGGGCCTGCACGCAATCCTCGGTCGTCGCGGTGACAAATACTTTTCTCATCAAAACGTCGTTGTTCAAAAAAGTGCCGTGGCTCTTGGGAATCTTGAAACCGGCCACGAATCTGAACAGGCGATCTTTCGGGTGTTTGATGCCTTCACTGGCGATCCTCAACCGGCCGAAATTGTTCACCAAGGTGTCGCGGAGCCGTTGCTAATCGGGACCAGCGGGAGCACGACTGCTTTGCTGGGATCCGTTCATCGGCTGAGTCTTTCGCAGGTGAGACCCGAGTCGCCTTATGCTCTTGCTCGGTACTATTCAGACGATCAACGGGGGTATGTGCATTACCCGCTGATTCGAGAAGACTGGATCTCGTACATGAGAGCCATGATGAAAATCGATGATCAGCCAGGAACCTCGGTCGTGGTTGGTTTTGTCACCCACGAGGATTTTTCCGTTGATGCCTTGGATCCTTTCAGCCGCACTCAAATCGCCTATTTCGATGCTGCCGGTCGGCCCGCGAAAGAAGGAACGGCGGGCGGAGGATTTGTGATCTTTGGGTTAAGCGAAGGTGTTCGTGAAATCCTGGTCACGAGCGGAAAAACCGGAGAGATCGCAACTCAAACGGTTGCCTCCGATTCTGGTGCACTCACTGTTCTTCGTTTTCAAGAAGACTGAACGAACTCTTTGAAGTAATCCCCGCGATGTTCAAAATTTTTGAACTCATCGAGGCTGGTTCCGCCCGGGCTTAAAAGGACGGCATCCCCTGCTTTCGCTTTGTTGCGTGCGTGCTCGAGGGCTTCTTTCAGGTGAGGAAACACGGGTCCCGAGAGGCCACTCGCCGACTGGGCGATGGCTCCGCATTCACCGAAAAAGAGAAAGTGAATTTGCTGATGAGAGGCAAGTTCTGAAAGCTCTTTCCAGGGAAGGTTTTTGTCGCGTCCACCCAAAAGAAGAAACAAGTCATTCTTTTCCTGGAGTGTCCCCAGAACCGAATGAGTGGCGATCAAAACACTGCTGAGAGCGGTGGCTTTGCTATCATTGATATAACGAACGCCGCGCAAGGTTCCGGCGTCTTCCAAGCGATGGGCTAAGCCGGGGAATGCTTTCATGGCGGTCAGGGATTCTTTGGGCCACCCGGCTGCCAGGGCCAAACTTGCCGCCAGCGCTAGATTCTCTTGATTGTGTCGACCGATGAGTTTTGCCGAGCCCAGGTCATGGGGTGCTAGCAAGGAAGAGGAGGGATCCGTCAAAACCCAATGTCCCGGGTGAGTGGCGGCCCATCCTTCGAGATCGCCGCCAGCTCGGTTCAGAAAGATCGGGCCACGGCAATGATTTCGCAAACGACCCTTGGTTTCATAATAGTGCTCCTGATCGCGATAGCGCTCCAGGTGATTTGCCGTCAGAGAGGTGATCGCGCCAAGGTTCAGTGACAGACCTTCGCAGTTTTCCAATTGGAAGCTTGAGAGTTCAAGAATGATCCAGGTGGCCTTGGGGCGAACTCCCGACAAGAGGTCGACCGCATATTCACAAAAAGGCACGCCAAAATTTCCGCCAACGAAAGCGTGGGGGTCGAAAGCCGTGGCGCCAGCACCCAGCAGAGCAACAGTGGTGCTCTTTCCCACGGAGCCCGTGACGCCAATGACTTTTTCTGACGTCAGAGCCTCGCAGGCGAGGGAAATTTCGCTGGTGATCCGAACGCCTGAGGCTTGGGCCTCTTGGATCCAAGGCAGGGACAGGGGAACTCCGGGAGAGACCACCAAAACCGAAGGGCGAACCTCCGACATCATGAGTGCGGGATCCCGATAGTCGGCGGTTTCGGATTTGGCATCGAATGTGACGATCTCTTGCGGGTTCAAACCCTTTCTTTCGAGGTATTTTTTGGCCGCAAGGCCGCTTCTTCCCATTCCAACGATGGCATAAATCATGGCAAGCCAAGATCCGACGATTCACGAGACTTGGCAAAAGAAAACTTCCGTTTAGAATCAAGGGATGGACTTTTCGAGAGCCACCCACACAGCCATCTTAAGCGACCTTCATCTGTGCGAAGCGGAACCGGTGAACCCAAAGTATCCGCTGTGGAAGAAGTTCAAGACGCGGGCCTTTTTCTATGACGATGTCTTTGGGGACTTTCTCAAGCATCTCGAAGAAAAGGCCGGAGGCGAGCCCATCGAGATCATCCTGAATGGGGATATCTTTGATTTTGACAGTGTCATGGCTCAACCCGAAGAGCCGATCTTTCGGGTTAGCTGGATGGAGAGGAAGCGCGGTCTTTACCCTCGGGCGGAACGGTCCCACTTCAAAATCAAAAAAATTCTGGAGGACCATCCCGAATTCATCGTCCACCTCCGAGATTTTATCGAGCGGGGGCACCGGGCGATCTTCGTTTATGGAAACCATGACCTTGAAATGCACTTTCCCGCGGTTCGAGAAGAGATCATCGCGGCCTTGGCTCTTTCTCCGGAAGCGAAGGACCGACTGCGCTTCACGGACTGGTTTTACATCAGCAATCAGGACACTTTGATCGAGCATGGCAATCAATACGATCCCTATTGTGTTTGCGAGGACCCGCTGAATCCGTTCATCAAGGGTTACAATTCAATTTCTCTGAAGCTTCCGTTTGGAAATTTGGCTTGTCGGTACATCGTCAACGGAATGGGGTTTTTCAATCCCCACGTGGATTCAAACTACATCATGAACCTTCGGCAGTACGTTTTGATCTTTTTCCGGTACATGGCCAGGGCTCAACCGATGATCGTCTTTACCTGGTTTTTCGGTGCTGTCTCGACGCTTTTGTACGCTTTTGCGGATCGCTTGGCGTCTCCGATTCGCAATCCTTTGAAAATCGAGGATCGAGTCGATGACATCGCCAGAAGAGCAAATGCAGATCCTCGAATGGTCCGCGAGCTGCGAGAGCTTTTTGCGGCACCTGCCTCCAGTCATCCTTGGCTTTTGATGAGAGAGCTGTGGCTGGATCGGGCGATCATGATCTTTTTCGCTTTCTTTGTGATCTTCCAGCTGTTCAGCTTCATTCGAGGCGTCTATCAGATTTCTTTTTTCTGGGTTTTCATTCCATTGTTTTTATTGCTGCCCTTTTTCCTGTTTTACTCGAGATCGGTGACTTCTCTGGTGTCCGGCTACAAAGAGCCCGACGAGCGGGTTTTGACCATGGCCGGATCGATCACCAAGGTGAAGCGGATCATCTTTGGGCACACCCATCATGCCCGGCATGAAATGATCGGTCCGATCGAGCATCTCAACTCGGGTTGTTGGTCCCCGGCCTTCTTGGATATCGAATGCACTCGGCCGATCGATCAGAAAACGTATGTTTGGCTGTCGCCGACCGAAGCCGGCTCCCGACAGGCCGAGCTTTTACAGTTTCGTGACGGCACATCTAGCCCCATCGCCGGGGGAGATCGAGATTCGCGACGCGCCACAACATAGGTGAGAGCCAGATTTGTATTTGTCAAAAGCCTTTGGGCTGTGCAAGGCTCGAAAAGTCGTAGAAACGCATTAAACGGAGGCTGAGCCCATGTCCGAAGTACTCGTTGTCACAAGCAAAGTAAAAAAGATCGTTAAAGAAAAAGGCGGGATGAACACGTCCGCAGCAACGATCGAAATCTTGAGCAAAGCAGTTGAGAAACTGTGCCTGAAGGGCGTTGAAAACGCGAAAGCCGACGGCCGCAAGACCGTTATGGATCGCGACATCATCATCGACCACATCTAAGTCAGCATGGCCTGAAGATCGTCCCACGAGATGATCTTCACGCCCAATGACTGAGCCTTGTCGGCTTTCGAGCCGGGATCATCTCCCACGACAAGAAAATCAAGTTTCGACGAAACGGAGGAAAGGATCTTTCCTCCGTTTTTTTCTATCAAATCCTTGGCCTCGTCCCGTTTGACCGGAAGGGTGCCGGTGATGACAAAGCTTTTCCCGCTCAAGGGACCTTCCGAGCTTCGTTGAGGTCCTTGGATAGAGACACCCAGCTCGATCATCTGATCGATCTCTTGGTTCAGTTTTGAATTTTCGAACCATTCCCGAACGGCGACGGCGACCTTTGGGCCGATTTCAGGAACGGCGATCAGGTCCTCGGCACTGGCTTTTTGCAGGGCTTGAATGGTTAGAAAATGATCGGCCAGGTGCTTCGCCGTGGTTTCACCAACGAATCGAATCCCGAGAGAAAAAATAAAGCGTCCCAGTGTCGTCTGTTTGCTGGTCTCGACGCTTTTCAGGATATTTTCGACGGACTTTTCTCCCTGGCGCTCCAGGCCTAAAAGGTCTTCTTTCTTAAGGCGGAAGAAATCGGAAAACCGAGTCAGGAGCTTTTGGTCGACAAGCGTTTCGATGAGACGGTCGCCGATCTTTTCCATGTTCATCGCTCGACGACTGACGAAATGTTTTAAGGACTCTTTCAAAACCGCTTCGCAGAGGGGATTCACGCAACGAGCGACGACCTCACCTTCCACAACTCGAACGGAGCTTCCGCACGAAGGACACTCGGTGGGCATCAGAAAGGGCATTGAGTCCGTTGGCCGCTTGTCCAAAACGACCGACACGATTTCAGGAATGACGTCACCGGCTCTTTGCACGATGACGGTGTCACCGATGCGAACGTCTTTGCGTTGGATTTCCTCTTGGTTATGAAGAGTCGCATTGGTGACCGTGACTCCACCCACCTTCACCGGTTTCATGACGGCGACCGGGGTGAGGGCACCCGTGCGTCCCACTTGAATTTGGATGGTTTCAACCAGCGTCTGGGCCTGTTCAGGCTTGAACTTTGCGGCCGAAGCCCATCGAGGGCTTCGTGCAACCAGCCCGAGATCCTCTTGCAATGTCAGGCTATTCACTTTCACGACGATGCCGTCGATATCAAAAGGAAGCTTTGATCGATGCGTGTCGATCTTGTGATAGTAAGCGACGACTTCGTCGGGATTCTCAGCAAGGGAGCTATGCTCCTCGGCCACGGGAAAACCCTCTTGCTTCAAAAACTCAGCGATTTCCTGCTGTGACGAAAAGGTCTTTCCTTCGACCACTCCTAGAGCGTAGGCAAAAAATCGCAAGGGTCTTGAGGCGGCGACTTTCGAGTCGAGCTGCCGAACAGTTCCCGCCGAAGCGTTTCTTGGGTTTGCAAACGTCGGCTGTCCATTTTCTTGCTGCTGTTCATTGAGATACTTAAAGTCCTCTTTGAACATCAGGATTTCCCCCCGCACTTCGAGCAGGGGCGGAGGATTTGATCCCTTGAGTCTTAAGGGGACGCTCCGGATCGTGCGAACATTTTCCGTGACGTCCTCACCGACCGCTCCATCACCTCTGGTCAGGGCCTGCTTGAAAAGACCCTGTTCATAAATCAGCTCAACGGCCAGTCCGTCGAATTTCGGTTCGCAAAAATACTGAACGGGGTTGTCTTTTCGGAGGAACTTTTTGATTCGTGCATCGAACTCGATCAGATCCTCGGGAGAATAGCTGTTTTGCAAGGAGAGCATCGGCGTTCGATGGGGAACTTTCTTGAAAAGATCCAGCGGAGCGCTCCCCACCCGCAGCGTCGGCGAATCGCTTCGATCATAGCTGGGGTTGGCCTCCTCAAGCTGAACCAGCTCGGCATATAGACGGTCATACTCGAGATCCTGGATCTCGGGGCGATCCAGAACGTGGTAGAGATGGTCGTGATGTCGGATCAGTTTTTTGAGTTCTTCGTGCCGCTGCTGAGACATGGAGGAAAATTACTCTTTCGCACGGCAGAGACAAGGGGTTCAGCGGCAAGGGATCGTCAGACAGCTTTGCTTTTCGCTCTGAGTCGTAGTAAACCCAGAGGACTCTCAAAGAACATCCCAAGGAGTGACCCGTGATTGATCCGAAAACGATCGCTCATATCGCGAAACTGGCCCGCCTCGAAGTGGGCGCCGAAGAAGCCGCGAAATACAGCGAAGAACTTTCGAAAGCCCTGCAGTACTTTGAACAGATCGCAAAGGTCGACACCAAGGGTGTTGAGCCCCTGCTGACTCCGTCCGAAATTGTTCCTTTCTGGCGTGAAGATGAGGCCCGTCGCGATCATAGCGCCGAAGAGATGACGGCGAATGCGCCGGAAAAAATGGGCAATCTCTTCAAAGTTCCACCGGTCGTCTAGGAAAAGGAAAAGACATGGATTTGACCACAGCTTCAATGCTTGAAATTGCGGACGCCGTTCGCCAGAAAAAAGTGAGCGCCAAAGAAGTGGCCTCTCACTACATGAATCGCATCAAAACGCTCGATCCAAAACTGAACTCGTTCATCACGGTGAATGACAAGGCTCTTGATGAGGCGACCTTGATCGACCAAAAAATCGCCAAAGGCGAAGAGGTCGGCATTTTTGCCGGTGTGCCTTTCGGGATCAAAGATATGTTTTGTACGAAGGGCTTGAAAACCACGGCCGCTTCGAAAATCCTTGGAAACTTCGTTCCCCCTTACGATGCGACCGTCGTGGCTCGCTTGAAAAAAGCGGGCATTGTCGTCATGGGAAAACTGAATCTGGATGAGTTCGCCATGGGCTCTTCGAACGAAACCTCCGCTTTCGGCGGGGTGAAAAACCCTTGGAATTTAGATCATGTTCCAGGTGGATCGAGCGGTGGGTCCGCGGCGGCGCAAGCAGCGCGCTTGGTGGCAGGAACCGTCGGCACGGACACAGGGGGCTCGATTCGTCAGCCCGCCAGCTTCTGCGGAATTGTCGGTGTCAAACCCACGTATGGCCGAGTCAGTCGGTATGGAATCGTGTCTTATGCTTCGAGTCTCGATCAAGCGGGACCAATGGTTTCGACCGTGCGAGATGCGGCGGCCTCACTGACCGTGATGTCGGGCCGTGACGAGCGCGATGCGACCACCTCCGAGAAGGACGTTCCGGACTTCAATAAGAATCTGAATTCCAATGTGAAGGGAATGAAGATCGGGATCTTGAAGGAATACATGGCGGGTGGCCTTGATCCTGATGTGCAAAAGACCGTGGAAAAGTCGATTGAGACTTTGAAGCAAGCCGGAGCCGAAATCGTCGAAGTCTCTGTGCCTCTGACGGAACATGCGGTTCCTATTTATTATCTGATTGCAACCAGTGAGGCCTCGTCGAACCTGGCTCGTTACGATGGTGTAAAATACGGCTATCGGGCTGACTATGGGGCTCACGGTGCCGAGGACCTCGACGCTTTCTACTCGAAAACTCGTGGCGAAGGTTTCGGTAAAGAGGTCAAACGCCGGATCATGCTTGGAACCTACTGCCTGTCGAGCGGTTACTATGACGCCTATTACAGCAAGTCCTGTCAGGTCCGTGGTCTTCTGAAGAATCAATTCGACGACGCGTTCAAAAAATGCGACGTGATTCTGAGTCCGGTTTCCACCCATCCTGCATTCAAAGCTGGGGAAAGGATTTCGGATCCGCTGGCGATGTATCTGAACGATATTTACACGGTCTCGACGAATCTGGCGGGCCTTCCTGGGATGAGTGTTCCTTTCGGGATGTCTTCTTCGAAGCTTCCGATCGGAGTTCAAATCACAGCCGGACATTTCGAAGAACAAAAAATGCTCAATGTGGCCCTTGCTTTGGAAGAGGCCTCTTCCGTGAAGGGAGAAAAACCCCATGTCATCTAATCCAAACTACGAACCGGTGATCGGTCTCGAGATCCACGTCCAACTGAAAACCGCGAGCAAGATGTTCTGCGCGGATTCGACTGAATTCGAAGCCGGCGACAACGAAAATACCTCGCCGGTCTCGGTCGGTATGCCTGGAACTCTGCCGGTGGTGAATAAAAAGGCGATCGAGTATTCGATCAAAACCGGGCTTGCGCTTGGTTGCGAGATTCGGAAAAAATCCGTTTTTGCCCGCAAGAACTATTTCTACCCGGATCTTCCTAAGGGATACCAGATTTCCCAATTCGATCTGCCACTTTGCGAGAATGGAACCCTGACCTTCAAGGTCGATGGGGTTGAAAAAACCATCTCCATCACTCGTGCGCACATGGAAGAAGACGCGGGAAAGTCGAACCATCACGGCGACTATACGCTCATCAACTACAATCGTGCGGGCATTCCCCTTCTGGAGATCGTCTCTGGGCCTGATATGCGTTCGGCTTCGGAAGCGGCTGAATACGGACGAACCATGCGCCAGATCGTGCGCTATCTGGATGTTTGTGACGGGAACTTGGAAGAAGGATCCATGCGTTGCGATTGCAACGTGAGTGTTCGCAAAAAGGGCGCCGAAAAATTCGGAACCAAGGTCGAAATCAAAAACGTGAACTCCTTCCGCTTCGTGGAAAAGGCGATCGAATATGAAATCGACCGCCAAATCGAACTTCTGGAAAGAGGCGAAAAGATCATTCAGGAAACCCGTCTGTGGGATCCGGATAAAAATAAAACGGTTTCAATGCGGACCAAAGAGGACGCGCAGGATTACCGTTATTTCCCGGATCCGGATCTTCTTCCGGTGTTGGTGACCGACTCCATGATCGCAAAGTTCAAATCTGAACTGCCTGAACTGCCGATCGCCCGTGCAAGACGCTTTATGCAGGCCCACGGTTTGCCGGAGTACGACGCTCTTGTTCTGACCTCCGAGCGCGAGCTAGCCGATTTTTATGAAGCCACTTCGAAAGTCTGTAACAACCACAAGGCCGCTTCGAATTGGATCATGACCGAGCTTCTGCGCGAATTGAATCAGGCGAACAAGCAGATCACCGAGTCGCCGATTCATCCGGACGGCCTTGGGCAGTTGATTGGTCTCATTGATGCGGGAACGATTTCTGGAAAAATCGGGAAAACCGTTTTTGCCGAAATGTGGAGTTCCGGAAAAGATCCGCAGACGATCATCAAGGAAAAAAATCTTGTTCAGATCTCCGATACAGGAGCCGTCGAGAAAATCATCGACGAAGTGATGG